>LCKI01000015.1 GCA_001001345.1 Parcubacteria group bacterium GW2011_GWC1_45_14
ACAGACCAAGCTGTTCGCCTATCTTTGGCATATGTTCCAGACCGAAAGGGAAGGGCTTTCGCAGGAGAAAAACGAAATAGGGGCTGACATGATGAATGTTCAGCGGGAAGTGGACAAGATCAGTGACGAGCTTTCCAAGGAAGCCAAGAACGTGGAAGATGAAAAGGGTTATGACGAACTTGAAAAGAAAAAATCCGAAGGTCGTCAAAAACTCAATGAAGTGGAGCGGGAGCTCATCGTGACGGAAGGAAGGTTGGCGATTGAAAAAGAGAGGCTGGCCAGCCAGAAAATCTATGAAATCATTCCGGTGGATTTGAAATATGTTCAGGCGAAGCTTTCGAAGATAAGGAGCGATCAGGAAAAGCTTATCGAAAGGATAGAATCAGCCGAGAATCTGGAGCAGCTCCAGGACATCAAGGAGTTCGCGCGCGCCATCCAGCAGGAATTATATGATCTGCACAGCGATTCCGGAACAGGGGAGGTTAAGATCCAGAAGGATAACTCCAAGGAAACCAAGGAAATCCAGGATAAGATCGACGCGTTCATAGCCAAGAAAGCGCAGCTGCAGAAGATGTTCGATGAGAACAGGAAATTGGTTTTGGAAATAGAGGTTAAAATAAGCGAAGAAATCCAAAGGAGTAGGAAAGCCCGGGAGAGATTTTTCGAGTTGGAAAGGGAAATGCGAGCAAAGCAGGAACAACTCAACAGGATGAAGGATGAATTTAATGATGCGAAGATAAAACTCGCGCGCGTGGAAGTCCGCGAGGAAGACCTGACGAACGAAATCAGGGAACAGCTCCGCTTGGAAGTTGCGGATTTGAAATATGACAATTGGAGCAGATCGGCGGAATAGACCCGATGATCGTCGAAGAATACCAGGAAACGAACACGCGTTTCGACTTTTTGAGCGGGGAATTGCTCGATCTTGAGAAAGCCATGGAATCCCTTCGAGAGGTCATCAAGGAAATGGAACAGAAGATCGATCTGGAATTCGCCAAGGCTTTCGAGGAGATCAATGCGGAATTTACGAAATATTTCAAGATAATCTTCGGCGGAGGAAATGCCCATCTTATAAAAATAAAAACCAAGACCTCCAAGCGAAAAGCCAAGGACGGGGCTGAAGCGGAAACCGGAGAAGACGAAGCGACGGAAGGAGAGGAAAACGAAGATGAAAAAAGCGAACTGGGAATTGATATTTTCGCCTGCCCCCCGGGAAAAAAGATCACAAATCTTACCATGCTTTCCGGAGGAGAGAGGTCGCTTACTTCTTTGGCGCTTCTCTTTGCAATCATCGCGCACAATCCTCCGCCGTTTGCCATTTTGGACGAAGTGGAGGCCGCGCTCGACGAGGCTAATTCGCGAAGATTCAGTAAGATCTTGCAGGAACTTTCAAACAACACGCAATTCATCGCCATCACCCATAACCGTGAAACGATGCGACAAGCCTCACTTCTCTATGGGGTTACCATGGGGGAAGACGGCATCTCCAAACTGCTTTCAGTGCACTTGGATCAGATAGGGCAGGAGGGGGCGATTAGGGAATAACAATAAAATAAAATTCATGGATAAAAACGCCTTCTCATATCTCATTGAAAACAAAGATAAATATCCCAAAGAAATTTTGATTGAAAAATTGCGGAGCTCGGGATATCTCGAAAATGACATAGTGGAAAGCGTGGCGGAGGCTTATGGTTCTTCGGATGGGGACAAGAAAATATGGCCAGGCGTGCCAATGTCTCAGGGTAGATCTTTTTGGGATTTCAAAAGCGCCAAATCTTACGATAGCGGTTTGGAAAAAACAAAAGATTTCTTGTTCGGCTTTTTCGCCCCTTGGGTTGTTGGCACGATAGGCGGTCTGATTCCGATTGTCGGTCCAATGGCGGTACTGGCATTTTTCATTTACGTGCTGGTATACCTTTTCAATAGGAGAAGATATATTTTTTATGGCATGCTCGCGGAAGCGATCGTATCTTTGGCGTTAGCGATTATTTTTATCGCCATCCTATTTGATTCTGATATTTTTTAATATTTTTGTGAATAATAAGGCATTTGTCGCAATCTTTTAACAATAACACGTCATCATGGACAATAAAACAAAAGCGATTTCCATAGCCATCGGAATAGCCATCATCATCCTTACGGCGATATTTATTTTTTCGATATCGTCATACAATGTGCCTGAAAAAAAATCAGAAAAGAATGAAGAGATTTTGAATTCGAGGACGCAGGCGGATGCGTCGAGCGAAGAAAGTAAAATCGCACGGGATTTTGAATCCGGCGCGATTCGGGTTGAGGAGTCCGTAGGATCGACGGGCGGGAGTGGGAAAGAAAAAATTTTGCAGGAGCAAGAAAATATGGAGCTTGCGAAGAGGCTTGTTCAAAAAGAGACCGCTATCGGAGGGAGCATGGTCGAGGTGCTTGTGCAGGTGGAAAGCCAAAGCGGACTCAGGGTGCCCGGCATAAATTGTCGCATGGACAGCGTCCTTCCAAATGGACAAAGAGAGACGATGTTTAGCATGATCAGTGACAGCAAGGGGGAATGCCTTTTTTACTCCCTGGACGGAGGAAAGAAATATGAAGTGGTTCTCTTCGCGCCATCAACTGCTGCGAATAGACCCGATGCCTTGGTAGGCATGGTTTCAACCGGAAACACAAAAAAGGGCACCCTTTATACTCAATTGGTTGTGATATCGAGTACGGTTGCCGTGTCCGCACTTGATGAAAAAATAACCGATGAAACAGGGAGGGTTGCATGTGTCGATAGTGACGGAGAGGTTGATATATATGAAAAAGATAGGGTGACGGGTATGGAGCCTCCTGCATATGCCGACGGGTCAGGCAAGGGAAATATACTCGGGCTTAATGAGAATAATTGTTTTTCGGGCACGAAGAGCTCCGAAAACGGTAGCGTGTACAATGATTGCTGTGCGAACGACAACGCGATCAATGAGGCTTTTTGTAACGCCGACGGATACGTCGCCTACACGACGATCTCTTGCCCGAAAGGATGTCATGAGGGGGTTTGTTTGAAATAAATAATTAAAAATAAAAAAAATGTCCGAAGAAAGCAATGTCGGAGAAGAGATCAGGAAAAGCCTTGATCTTATCCAGCAGTCTATTTCCGCTCTCGACAAGAAAATTGAAGCGCAGGGAAAGCGCATAGATCTCTTGGAAAGCGTGGGAAGCAAGGGTGATTTATTCCAAGCCGCAACCATCGATAACCCCATGGGGATTCCGTCGCCATTGCCTCCTTTGAATCAGTCGCAAGAGCGCGTCTCTCGGGTCGGAGCAGAAACAACAAGGATCGTGGAAGATTCATACCATTCTTCTTTTTCTGAGAAGCGGGCTGGGGAAGGGTCCTTGGAGGAGAATATTGGGGGTAAATGGTTCGCGCGCATAGGGATTACGGCTATAGTTCTCGGAGTCTCTTTTTTCCTGAAATATGCTTTCGATAATGATTGGATAGGGGAAGCTGGACGGGTGACGATTGGGATGCTCATAGGCCTGGCGCTACTCGGAATAGGGGAGAAAACCATTAGAAAATATTCATCATATGGTCAGATGATTTCAGGGGGAGGTATTGCGGTCTTATATCTCTCCATATTTTCAGCTTTCAATTTCTATCATCTCATCGGTCCCTATGCCGCTTTTTTTGTTATGATGATCATCACTGCGATGGGGATAATTTTGAGCTTGCGCTACGACGCATTGTCGCTCATGATGGTCTCGATGGTTGGCGGTTTCACTACCCCCTTTATGGCATCGACGGGGGAAAACAATCAACTCAGCCTTCTTTCCTATATAACCCTTTTGAATTTGGCGATTTTGGCGGTTTCCATTTCTAAAAAGTGGCACTCGGTCAGCGTAGTGGGTTTTTTTGGAACAATACTTCTTTTCTTGTCATGGGGGGAGCGTTTTTATACCAGGGAAAATCTAGGATCAACCATGTTTTTCTTGACCCTTTTCTTCTTGATTTATTCGATATCGTCGCTCATTTACAATTTGGTGAAAAGGGAGCGGTCCACAGGTTCGGAGCAGGTTCTTACCCTCCTCTCAGCAGTGGCATATTTCAGTGCCAGTTATGCGTTGCTTAAGCCGGATTACTATGTGTTCATGGGATTTTTCGCGATTATTTTAGCCATTTATTATTTGTTATGGGCGTTCCTCGTCAGAAGCATCACTCCGGAGGATGAAAATCTCCATGGATTTCTCGCTTTTTTGACCGTGGGCTTCGTCACTTTGGCGATACCGATACAGTTTAAGCAGAATATCATTACCATAAGTTGGGGAATCGAAGCGGCGCTCCTGATGCTGGTAGGCGCGAAGCTGAAAAGGAATTTCATAGTAGCGTTTTCCTTCATAATAGCATCATTGGCCCTCTTTAAATTTTTCATTTTGGATAGCGCGAGGTATGGCCAATTCACGCTGACCTTGTTTAATGGCGTATTTCTGACCGCTGTTATTCTTGCCGTAGCCATGTATTGTATCGCGTATATTATCCATGTTTTTTCGGATGAAAACAGCCTGGGCGTGAAGCGAAAAACGTTAGTGGTCATATTCGTGGCCATGGCCAATTTCGTGACAATATTTTCTGTCAGCAAGGAAATAGTGGAGACATATGATCGCAAAATCCAAAACGTATACAGCCAGCAGAGCAGGGCAATGAAGGAATCGTTGAGCGCTCCATCGGCCCAGCGGTCCCTGGATAGAAAGGCTTCGGTTGCGAGTCAGGATACGATCAGGAGTCTTAGGAATAAAAGCAGCATATCGTTGTCCATATTCTGGTTGATTTACTCCGTAATCCTTTTGATAGTAGGGATTTTCGGTAAATATAAGGGCGTGCGAATCGGCGGACTTGCTCTTCTTATGCTCGCGATCCTGAAGCTGTTTTTTGTGGACTTGTGGAGTTTGGGAACATTGTATAGGATCATTTCCTCGATCAGTTTGGGTGTCGTTCTGCTCTCGATTTCATTCGTGTATCAAAAACACAAGGATTTCATCAAGCAGATAATCTGACGGATATTCCCATTACGTTTTTTATTTATAATTTGAAGATATGAAAATGGATAAGAAAATAATGTTTTCCTTCTTGGGGGTCCTAGTAATCGGTTCTGTTGCGTATGCGGATTTCTCTCTTTCGCAATGGCAGTATAAAAAAGAGATCCTGGATGTGAAAAAGGGTCTTAATAAGGTTTCCTTGGATAACGAAGTTTTCGCGAACTCTAACGAAGGTCTTGCTGATATGCGCATCGTTGATGATTCCAACAGGGAAATCCCGTATAAGTTGATTGCGACGAGAAATGAAGAAGGTCGTAAAGAATACAGTCCGAGACTTATCAACAACTCAGTCGCAGACGGAAAGTATTCTATGGTGATCATGGATCTCGGCGAGAGAGGGATTATTACCAATTCCCTGAAAATCGGTACTTCCTCGGATAATTTTCAACGCAATGTGACCGTGCATGGAAGCGAAGATCAGGAAAATTGGAATGTTTTGAATTCCGAGGGATATATATATGATTACACGGATAAGAAGGCCGGAATCAAATCCCAGGACACTAGGGTAAGTTTTCCGGACACTACGTTCAGGTTTCTCAAGGTTGAAATTTCCAATGTGGAAAATAATCCAGTAATGATCAATTCCGTGTCGGTTAGCCAATATATCCGGAAGGGTGCCAAAGAATTCTCAATTTCCCCTAAAATCGAATCGTCACCGGATGATCGGAATAAGGCAACGGTGTTGATTGCCGATCTTGGGCAAGGAGGAATCCCCACAGGAAGGATATCGATTGCCACCGTGGATGAGAATTTCAATAGGGGGGTAGTCGTCTATTCGAGCAATGACAGAGGAGTCGAAAACTGGAAGCGGGTCGGCTATGGTAATCTTTTCCGATATAAGACCCCGGGATTTTCCGGAGAGAATCTCGCGATGGATATAGATGAAACGACTGACAGATATATAAAGATGGTTATTTATAACAAGGATAATGCCCCGCTTGGAATTAGGGAAGTCAAGATGCTTGCGACTTACAGGGAATTGGTTTTCCAGGCAGACAGTAATGAGAAATACTTTCTTTTTTATGGAAATCGGAAGGCTGACACACCTGAATATGATTTGGAAAAATATTTCCAATATCTTGACCTGACGGGATCTTGGGAAGTTTCGTTAGGAGCGCAACAAGATAATCGCGGATTCATAGAGGAAAAAAGGGAAGAAAAGCCCTTAACTGAAAGAAATCCTTATTTCTTTACCGTAGTGCTTGTCGCAACGGGCCTGCTTCTTCTTCTTGTGGTGTATAAATTCTTGAAAAAATAAACACAGATTTAATATGGACTCCAGATTAAGTTTGAAAATCAGGAGGGATGTTAAATCAAAAATATAAGCATGGAGGGCATCATTCCTAGTTGTTGAAAAGAATAAAAGCTCCAATTGTATTATGCTTACATCCCAATGCGTTCTAATTAATATCTTATAAAAAAATATGCCAAAGGAAACAAGTAATCCTGCGTTGCACTTCTTCCTTTACTTGATCTTGTTTTTCTCACTCAGTTTCGTGGCGTTCGGGGTCGGGGCGATTTTATTCCAATACGTCAACAGGTTTTTTCCGGAATCTTTGCTTTATGCGTTCCAGGGATCTTTCGACCAGGGAGCGGTGAAATTCGGCATCGCTGCTCTTTTCGTGGCGGGACCCATATTTTTCTTTTCCGCCAGGCTCGTGGACAAATACCTTTTTGAAGGAAGAATTCCCGAAGATTCGAAGGTGCGAAGATGGCTGACGTACATCGTCCTGTTTTTTGCCGCCGGCACGATCATCGGCGACCTTATCGCCCTGATTGTCAATTTTCTGGAAGGGGACATCGCAGTCAGGTTCCTGCTCAAGGTCTTGGTGATATTAGCTATCGCCGGTTCCATTTTTGAATATTACTTCTGGGACATGAGACGCAGCGGAGTAGTCGGGAAAAAATACAAACAAAACAGAATCGCTTTTTGGACCTCCCTTGCTGTGGTAATCGTCATTTTCTTTTCCGGATTTTTTATTATCGACAGTCCGACCGTTTCGCGTCAGAAAAAGATCGATCAGCAGACGGTCAATGACATCCAAAACGTGGATAACAGTGTCAGGGGATATTTCGCCCAGACTGGAAATTTGCCGGAGAATTTGGAGCAATTGAGAAGCACCGGATTTTCTCCTTTTACGAAGAGCGAAGGGTCGGTTGAATATAAAAAAACCGGAGAAAAGACATTCGAAGTCTGCGCCGATTTTCTGCTTTCCGATCTGGAACAGGAAAAAGGACGATTCCGGGACGAGCCTTTCATGGAGGAGTGGAAGCACGCGCAGGGAAAAGTCTGTTTTGAGCGGATTGCGTTGGAACAGAACGGGGGAAAGCCTGTTCCTGAGAGATAGGTTAGGACGGGGTTGACATATTATGCGGGTCTGATATAATTGCAAAAGCATCGAAAACACGCAATAAAAAGGCTCTAAAAAGCCAAATAAAGAGGGTATTGAATACCCGCAAATTTATCTGTAATAATAGTAGTAATAAATTATGTTGATCATACGATTTGCGAGAACAGGACGAAGGAACAGGGCACAATTTCGAATCGTGCTTCAGGAAAATACCGTAGCTCCGACCGGAAAGCACATTGCGCTTCTTGGAAGCTATGACCCGCACCTCAAGAAAGCTGTCCTTAAGGCTGATAAGATCAAGGAATGGATCGGAAAGGGAGCACAGGTTTCAAATTCGGTTTACAACCTGTTTTTGAAGGAAGGTGTTATCGAAGGAAAGAAAAGAGCCGTAAAGATGCCTAAACCGGAAGTTAAGGAGGTTCCAGTAGAGGAAGTTAAGGCTGAGGAAAAGGCTGCTGAAGGGGAAGAGAAGAAAGAGGAAGTCGCCCAATAAATTTTGACAAACGGTTTTTAAATAGTGTCCGCAGACAACAGGCGCAAAGCTAAGTCCTGTCGAGGATACATAAATCCGATATTTATCGGTTTATGTATGCAAAGGTCGAGTCTGCGGAAACGCAGATTTTTTGATTTTGTAAATCCCGAATCGTCACGAATAAAAATTCGCGCTGATAAATGGGAAACATAAGCATGATTACAAAAGAACAAAAGAAGCAGATAGTGAAGAGCCTGACGGAAAAGGCGAAAGGCGCCAAATCCATCGTGTTCGTCGACTACAAGGGAATCCAGGTTAAGGACGTTACCGAGCTCAAAAAGCAGCTTCGCGAAGCCGGAGTGGAATACGTAGTTTCCAGGAAGACCTTGATCGACATCGCTCTCAAAGATGCCGGCATAGACACCAGCGTCAGGGGATTGGAAGGACAGGTTGCCATCTCATTTTCAAATGAAGACGAAGTGGTTGCCGCCAAGATTATCGACAAGTTCGCCAAAACAAATCAGAACTTGAAGATGCTCGGAGGAGTCCTTGGAACCCAGGTGATGGACGAGAAAGAAGTGAAGGCCCTTGCCAAGATTCCTTCGAAAGAAGAGCTTTTGGGCAAATTGGTCGGAAGCCTCAAATCTCCGATATCCGGATTCGTCAATGTTCTGGGTGGAAATCTCAGAGGATTGGTGCAGGTTCTCAATGCCATCAAGGAGCAGAAAGCGTAGGACGGGAATCAGGAAGCTAGCTTTTTAGCTTCTTAGGCCCAATAAATTAGTAATAAGTTAAATAATAGACGGAATGGCTTGCTTGCCTAAAAGGCTAATAAGCTAATTCCTAATAAGCTAAACATATGACAGAGGAAAAAAAGGAAGTTGTTGTTCCTGAGAAATTCGAGAAGCTCGTCGGGGAAATCGAAAAAATGAGCGTTTTGGATCTTGCGGAACTCGTGAAGGTTCTCGAAGAGAAATTCGGAGTTAGCGCCGCTGCCCCTATGATGATGGGAGCTATGCCTGGAGCTGCTGCTGAGGCCGCAGAAGAGAAGACTGAGTTCGATGTAGAACTTACAGCTGCCGGAGCGCAGAAAATCAATGTTATCAAAGCTGTTCGCGAAATCACCGGTCTTGGACTTAAGGAAGCTAAGGACATGGTTGATGGAGCTCCTAAGGTTATCAAAGAGAAAGTTAACAAGGAACAGGCTGAAGAGACAAAGAAGAAACTTGAAGAAGCTGGAGCAACTGTTACCGTTAAATAAATCGGTCGTAGACCAATTTGTTTTTCAACTCAAAACCCGGGGTTTGTTCCCGGGTTTTTTGTTTATTTGATCTTGATTATTATTTGCGGATGACGGGCAGTCACCCTTTTTTCGGTTTCGTGTTGGGCTTGTGCATGATTTTCTTTTCTTCTTTGGTGATGTGGATGTGCTTAGTTGAGCGGGATTCCTCCAGCTGCTTTTTCATCATCTCGAGCAAATGCAGAGGGCTTTCCCGCAAGTACTGCCCTTCATGTGTATGCGTCACCTTGTCTCTGGCTTCCTTGGATAATTTTTCATTAATCCTGCTTTCCGCATGACCGGGGGCGAATATGTAAATGGATTTTATTTTTTCCCGATTGGAAATCTCATCCACCGAGTCCCGGAGTTTCTTTAGGAATCTTTCTTTAAGGTCCTCGATATAACGTCCGTGGTGTGAAACTGCCGAAAAGCTTTGCATCCCTCCTTTCTTCCCCACGAAAGCTTGTTTTTCCTTGGCCTCCTCCCTCGGGTTCAGCACGAAAGAACCTGTTTCGGAAATCTCTCCGTTTCCGGCCACATAAAACTTAGCCTCAAACTCTCCACTGACCAAAAAAAGAGTAGGGGTGTCCTTGAATTGGGACAAATCCTTGGGAATTTTCATAGTTTTTATTTTTTTAAGAAGTTACGCCTTCGTTGAATATTACAACCATGCCCTGGTATCCATTCAGGTTCTAAACGGAATATGGGGCCTGAAATCTTGTAATATTCAATAAAGGATTCTTAATAATTAAAATCAGAACAATTATGGAAATCTTATTCGCGGTCGGGCAGATCCTTTTCGGGGGATTTTTCATTCTCAATGCCTTTAATCATTTGACGAAGCTCGATGGAATGTCGGCCTATGCGAAATCGATGGGCGTGCCGATGCCTAAACTGGCGGTCGCCGGCTCAGGACTACTCATCCTTTTCGGAGGGTTGGGAGTTTTACTGGGAATATATGTGAAGCTGGCAGCCTTGATGCTTGTCTTGTTTCTCTTGCCCGTTTCTTTT
Organism: Parcubacteria group bacterium GW2011_GWC1_45_14; assembly: GCA_001001345.1. Taxonomy (GTDB): domain Bacteria; phylum Patescibacteriota; class Minisyncoccia; order Moranbacterales; family GWC2-37-73; genus UBA12053. Next base: position 10,172 of record LCKI01000015.1, read on the forward strand.
CAGATGCATGCTTTTTGGAAGATTTCCGCACCTGGCCAGAGAATGGGGGAAATGACGAATTTTCTCAAAAACATGGCCCTTCTGGGGGCCGCATTAATGCTTCTGGCAATCCCTGCCTCTTCCTGGGTAATCAAGCTTTTCTAACGTTTTTGGCGCAAAAAACAACCCCAAGGAGGGGTTGTTTCGGATTTGGCGGGCTTATTTTTCCTAGAGCGAATAAACGGAGGAAAGAGTTTTCAATAGCCAGGGAATGATGAATGCGAGGGCGAGCAAGGGAAGGACGACGGTCACGATCGTAATCACGAGTGTCCAAAGGAAATATTTCCTCATCTTCTCGATGGAGCGGTAGATGTCGGCGAGTTTTTGGTCTTGCTCCTGGATTTTTTGCAGGATTTCATTTTCCATATCGCTGGATGTTTTTAATATTTAATAGACAGTTTCCTATAATACCGGGTAGAAGATTTTTACCAATAGGACTATGGCATAATCGACGATTCTTTTTTTGTAACGGCCAGGCACAAATTCTACGGAATCATTTTTCCAATTCTGATATGTATCCAGAAGCTCTTTTATCAATGCCTTGTCTTTGAAAAATATACCAGCTTCAACGTTTATTTCGAACGACAGCGGATCGAGGTTCTGTGATCCGATGAGCGCCTCTTCGTCGTCGATGATAAGCAGTTTGGCATGGTTCATTTCTTTGGTTAGGAAAGGTCTCATTCCCAAGGGATGGAGTTTTTCCATGTAATGGAAATTGATTCTGTCGGCGAAAGGAAAATCGGATTTTTCCGGAACCAGGATTTCCACGCCGATCCCTCTTCTTATGGCATCGTCAAGAAGGGAGATGAGCCAGCGCGGCGGGGCGAAATATGGAGTAACGATGCGGACGGACTTTTGAGCTCCCAAGATTCTTTCGGCGTAATGCCTCCTGAGGGTGTGGATGTTTCTGCTGGGAAGATGCTCGACCAGCCAGAAGCGCAGTTTATATGAGAATTTTCTTTTTCTCCAGGCCAGAACGAATTCGTCTTTTCCGCCTGCCATTTCATAGGTGTAGGCGAACGATTTCAATATCCTTTTGACGATCGCGCCTCCCAGGCGGAGATGGAGATCATTCCAATTTTCGAAACGTTTGCCGATGTTGACTCCTCCGATGAAAGCCGTCCGCCCGTCGACTACCAGTATTTTCCTGTGGATATGGCGGAGCCAATGGCTGAAAAAGATGATTTCTATTCCGGAGCCCCTCAAGTCATCCGCTTCCTTTTGGAGAAGTTTGCTGCCGAAAGCGTCGGCTACGATCACGATCTTCACTCCCTCCGAGGATTTCCTTTTAAGCTTTCCCAAAAAGTCGTGGCTTTCGGCGGTGTCTGCCTCAAAAATGTACATCTCGATAAGGACGGAATTTTCCGCTTGGTCGATCGCCCCGAGCATCGCGTCCCAGGCCTCTGTTGACTTGGTGTAAAGTTTGGATTTCATATGCGCTAATTTTAACACGGAAAAGAGTAAAAACACATTTGTTTTTTAATGTGATGGAAATTAAGACATCCCCTGGGGAGTATTATCATGGAATAAACAGATAGTAAAAATTCACATGAAGCAGGAACTAGATTTCAAAAAGGTTTCCATCCTTATATTCGCCGTCGCTCTTTTTTTCGTGTCGTGCTTGGCGGTTTTTTTTATCGCAAAAAGCGCCATGGATGTTAAAAAAACCGAAGGAGGTCTTGCTGTGAGGATGAAATCCATTTCGGACAGAGGCGCCAGTGGGGACGATGGTGGTTTTTCATTCGCTATTTTGGGGGATACCCAGGGGTTTAAAAGCAAAGATGAGAACGGGGGATTTCAGGGAGCCGTTGAGAATATACGAAAAACGGACGCGAGTTTTGTTATGACGGTCGGCGATCTGCTCTCCAGTTGCGACGGTGGGTCGAAGTGTGAGAAAAAATATGCGGATTGGAAGAGAGCGCTCGGGGATTTGTATGGCAAGACATATGAAGTCATGGGGAACCATGACCGCACCGGAAAGGAGGACGCCGACGAGCTTTGGCAGGAAACATTCGATCTTCCGCAAAACGGACCGGAAGGATATTCGGAACTCGCGTATTCTTTCGATTTTGAGAATTCCCATTTCGTGGTCCTTAATAGCGAAATGCCCGAAGAACACGTCGTCGACAGGGCGCAACGGGATTGGCTGGAAAAGGATCTTTCAGTCACTGACAAGGAGAACATCTTCGTGTTTTTCCATGAGCCGGCATATCCTGTAAGTTCCAAAATCGGAAGCAGTCTGGACGATGAGGAAACTGAGCGCAACGCGCTTTGGAAGATATTCAAAGAAAAGAAGGTGACGGCTGTGTTTAATGGGCACGAGCATATCTATAGCAGAAAAAACGTCGAAGGCGTATACCAGTTCGTGATCGGAAACACGGACGCGTATGACCATGATCTGCCCAAAAAAGGTGTGGCGGATTTCGCCTACCAGGGAAAGTCTTTCGCCATCGTGGACTTGATCGGGGAGCGGGTGACCGTCAGTTTATATTCCTCGGACGGAAAGCTGGTGGATGAGTTCGGGTTTTCGGAGTAGGGGCAAGATCGGAGGAAAAAATTGGAAGTTGTATTTTAATAATCTCCAATTTGACAGGCCATAAAAAGCATGTAAATGTTTATTTGGGTGGCTAGCCGGCGGAGTCATTGTTGACTCCCATTTTCCCAGGGAGGTTACAATGGGGAGGAGAAGCCGGAAACGGAAGAACTCTTTGACGCCAAAAATTGCCTTTTTTGCTGCATGCCTTGAGCTAATTAAGGCAGCGATTGGCTTAATTGCAATCCTTATTAGCTAGGAAAGCATGAGTGCGCCCACCGCGCTAGCCACCCACCCAATAACAAGGATCACTATGCTGGTCCTTTTTTCTTTGGATTAATTTTTATCGACATCTGTATATAATTATGGTATTAATTAAACATATAAAAAACTTCAATAATCACTAAGTCATGGAAGAATATTATTGGGTTATTGTGCTCATTGTTATCTATGTTGTATGGGGGATAATTAGTTGGATTGTGGAGACAATTGATAATTCCAAGAAATACAACGAGCTTTTACCAAAATTCCATTCTTTGGAAGATTCCATTAATGAACGCGAGGCCATTCTTGCAGGGGATCAGAAAAAATTAAATACAAAGATAGAAGAAGTCAATCGTGAAATTGAATCAATTTATGATAAAATTAAACAAGACACGGAAGAAGTAAGGATAATAGCAGCTCAAAAATCAATGGGGTTTCCGTGGTTAGCGGAAGCTTTTGCTGAATACTTCGCGCTAAAAGATTCCAAATTTGAAGATTATTTGATTACAAAAAAACGTCCAGCATATACAACCGCACAAATTGTAAGTGAGGTAAAAAATGAAAAAAAATTATTAAGAAAGGAAAATAAGATACTTAGCTATAAAATTAATTATTTCGAAAAACTATTCCCTTGGCTTACGGAGCTTATTGCTGAAAATGAAGAAGATGAAATTCTGGTTGAAATTGATAATGAGGACCTTGATGATAAAAATGAAGAGGATAGAGTAAAAAATTATCTAACATCAGAAGAGTACAAAAAACTTCCATCTGAAATAAGAAACCAAAAAGCCTTGGACAGATATTTGGCTAATAGATATAAGTCAAAGTGGGCAATTGGCAGGGACTATGAAATGTACGTTGGATATTTGTATGAAAAGGCGGGATATCGTATAGAATACAAGGGAATACTTGACGGATTTAAGGATTTAGGCAGGGATTTAATTGCTATGAAAGGTAATGATGTTTGTATTATACAAATGTAAATACTGGGCAAGTTATAAAGATATACACGAGAAACATATTTTTCAGTTGTTTGGTACAACCATGGAATATTGGATAAAGAATTTCAAGACAAAATGTAAAACATTTGAGGATTTTGCAAAAATTTTAAATAATAATGAGCTTAGGCCAGTTTTTTATACATCAACATCACTATCCGAAAAAGCTAGGGAAATGGCAGATGCTTTAAGCATTGAAATTATAGAAAATGCTCCCATTGGTGAGTTCCCGAGAATTAAGTGTAATATTTCCGGTAGGGATCGTGAAAAAATTTATCACCTTCCATTTGACCAACAGTACGACAGAACTATCATAGAAAAAGAAAAAGGAGAGTTTTATGCCTTCACGGTTAAAGAGGCTGAGGATGCAGGCTTTAGGAGGGCATTTAAGCACAGATTTAATTCTTGATTGATATATATAAGTTATAAAAATGACCTTAATACTAACGCAAATATCTAAGCATGGGATTATTCATGCATCCGACTCTAATCTCTCGGATCAGTTTGGTTTAACTATCGGAGTTGGGAAAAAATGTTTCGCAGTTCCAAGATTAAATGCTGGTCTTACTGTAGCAGGATCTTTTGGTGTTGGGGATGTGGCAATGGATTATTGGATGGAAGATTTTATAATAAAATCAACTACTCAAAATCTAGAGGATTTTGCTGAAGAGCTTCGTGTTTCTCTTGAAACTGAAATGCTATCCGAACAAAAAAAAGATGGTAGTATGATTCACATAGCAGGATATCAGAAAAATGAAGAAGGGAAATATCATCCAGAATTTTGGTTTGTTAGGAATGTATATGGTCTTGATCTAGAAACTGGAGAATACTCAGATATAAGGGATAAATTTATTAAATCTGAGGACTTTTGGACTAGAGATAATAAAAAAACTGACATATTTAAAAAATTTCAATCTAGTGATAACCTCGCATATCAATTATATATAAATGGATTCAGCCCAGGGCGTATAGGTTATAATATCGTTCAGGGGTATCTAAATGATTTTTTTGCTGGTCTGTGGTCAACTGAGAATTGGAAATTTAGGGCGCCAAAAAACATTAATGAGGCAAAATTACTAATAGAAAATTATATAAAATTAATAAACACTCTTTTTGTGCTATCTGATTATCCAGGACAATTAATTGGTGGGAGTGTTCAAATCGAAGTTATAAAGCAACCTGATAATATAGATATATAAATCCAAACCCGTCGTTTTGATAGGGGATGAGGGATTTCCGCATCGCTCACTTGCCGTCGCAAGCTCACTCTTTGCCCTGGGCAGCGCTGAATGCTCGCGCGCTCGCATCCATCGGCGCACGCTGCGATGGCTTTCTGCTGAAATCCATCTTACTTAGCTTCTGCCCGTTCGAATCCCTCCCGATAATGAAGATGAGGGCTTTCCGCGTCGTTTATTCGCCGTCGCTCATAATCTCCTTGCCCGCGGTGGCGCCAAATGCTCATCCGCATTTGTCGGCGTTCGCTGCGATAATTTTCTGCTGAAAATTCTCTAGCTCACTGCCACCGGTTCGAATCCCTCCATATTTCCAAATACAATAAAAATAGGAACACTCTCGGGAGCGTTCCTATTTTTTTGTATGTTGTGTTTATTGAACGAGATTCGAACTTTTTTTGACGAGAATCCAGATTGCGAATTCTGAGCCCGCCCGCCCTTTGGATTTCGAGCCCGCTTCCGCAAAAAATCGCGCGTAAATTCAAAAGAAATCGGAGGGGCAATTTTTCGGTTTTGGATTTTTGTGATAACAAAAAGGCGGAAGGAACTAAATTCAGCTATGTGTGGATAGGTAATTACCAAACCCTCACCCAAGTCTTTTTGGTTGTTGAATTTCCAACCTTATCGTAAGCTTTTACTATTATGGAATATGTACCACTGGGCGTGGATTCAGGCACGGTAAATCTGGCACTTTTGACGGTTTTTATTTTGCCATTGAAGGTAACTTTGAATTTAGCTATTTTTTCGTTATCTTTGGCCTCCCAATACAAGATGTCTCCTTTTCTGATTGAATAAAATGGAGTTATGAATTGGGTGAATTTTGGATCTTCGCTATCCACTTTAACTTTCGCTGATTGGCTACCAATAGCATTTCCCAAGGAGTCAAAAAATAAGAGTTTGATTTTTTTACTCGCATTATTGGCAAGCTTTAGACTTGCGCTCCAAGCGCCAGAAGCGTCAGCTGAAATTGTTTTCCAAAGACTATTGCCTTTATAAATTTTAACTGTGCCATTGGCTAGGGCTACGTCCTTGCTCTTAAGTTTGAATTTATTCTTGGCGATATGAATTGTATCTTTGAACTTGTGCGATGCTCTGTCAATGCTTATTTTTACTTTTTCAACCACTGTGGCAGTTTGAGCAACTTTGTCCACACTGAAGGTTAAATGGTAGTCATTGCCATCAATATTGCCAGCTGCGTCAACACACTTGATAAAATAGTTGTATGTTGTATTTGAATTAAGTCCGGTTATCAATGTGTAATGAGCTGTTGAATTAGTATTTTCAAAAATTGACATTGAAGCAAAGTCCGCATTTGGATTTGTTGAATATCTGCAAGTTGCAAGTTCATTGGTGCTAGCTGATAAATTTGTGCTAGTGGTTGTTGTTGATAGCGTCTGATTATTAGGAATGCCATTTGAAAGAGTTGGCGCAATGGTATCTTTTATCAATGCTTGGTTAATTGTTCCAGTATTGCCTGCTAAATCAGTGTCTTTGATGTAAAGTGTGAAATTTCCTTCTGGCAAAGCATTGAAACCTATCAACATTGTAATTGTAGTTATGTTTGAATCGCAAGTCACCCAATTAGTATTATCAATTGAACATTCAGGATTTGTAATTTCAACATAATCAAATGCTACGGTTTCATCACCCTTAACTTTGGCGTTAATATTCGGAGCGGTAATTTCTGGAGTCGGATTAGTCAGATCAATTGTCCAAGTGTAGTCCGTAGGAGTCAGATCTTCATTTGTGGCGGTGTCTATTGCTTTGACATAGAAAGTATGCGCCCCTTCAGCTAGGCTAGTGTAATTTTTTGGAGTCGTGCAAGATGAAAAACTTCCTGTGTCTAATTTGCATTGAAAGGTGGCAGCTTCACTGGCATGAAAAGTAAAATTTGCCGAAGTTGAATTTGTGTTAGCATTTGGAGTGGTGTCTATCGTTGTGTTTGGGGAAGTGATGTCAATCGTGTATGTTTTAGTTTGAAAAGTTTCAGCATTTCCGTTCAAATCTGTTGAGAAAAATTTGAGCGTAGTTGTTGAGGAAATATTTATTGATCCTGAATAAGGGGTTGAACTAGTGGTTGGGTCATTTCCATTAATAGTATAATATGTTTCATCACAACCAACCCCAGAACCGTCGGAACAAGTGAGTGTTATATTTTGGGTTGAATTGAATAATCCAGTATCGATATCAGCCGTGGTGGTTGGGGCAGTGTTGTCACCTTCCACAATATCGAAAGTGTGAGTAGAATATCCGCCAGAGTAATTAAAGCTTATTTTCCCTTGAGAATTTGATTTGCAAATTCCACTATTGCAAATTGTTCCGTTTGCACCAGTAATGTCCTGGCCAAGAGTGGAATCAACAGAAACATTATAGTTTTTGTTAGCATCTAAATCTCCAATGGTATGCAATGTTGTTACTGAACCAAGAGTTGATGATGATTCAGTCCAAGCTTTGTGATGATTCCCAGTATTACTCCAAGTTAAACTCGCAATGTCCATCCAATTCGGACGGGGATCGGTTGCATTATATGTTGTAAAACTTCCTGATTGAGGAAAAATATTAAGATCAGCTAGGTTAGAAGATGTCGTATTTAAGTCTCTGAATTTTCCATCAGCATAAATTCTTGCCCCTGCTCCAATATCAATTTCATTTGTCCCAATTACATGCGGAGGTTGATATTCATAGGCTCCAATATCAGGAGTTCCATATATTGGATTTCCAATAACATCAGTTGTTTGACCATTGGAAACTCCAGCATCAATCAATGGAGAATTATACAATGGTGCATAATTAGCGTCCATTTGTGGATTTGTTCCACAACTAAATGGTGTCAATTCACAAGAAAGCGTAGCGTCAAGGCCAGAAGGAATATCGGACACACTTGTTGTGAACCAATTTCTAGAACCACCTGCAAGAAAACTAATAGCCTCACCCCCATGTATACTTGCTGAATCTATCTGATATTGATTGTTGTTTTCATTGAGTGTTGAAGTGCTGTTTGCAAATTGCACAGCACCAGCGAGTAAATTATGGCTACTATTATTCCTGAAATTAACCACTGAGCCATTAATTGTCTCGTGCCTCAACATCAAGTGCGGACGAATAAAAAGATTATTAAAAATATTCAGACCATTAACTGGTGTTTCAACATCCACGCCCCTATGACCACAATCAATAAATTTTGAATATTGAATAGTGGTTCCAGCCAAGGAAGTTCCACCCGAATAAATTCCAATTGCATCACTGTCGGCATATTTGAATTCACTGTTATTTATAATCGCAGATTCTCTAAGTTGCAGGAGTTCCTTATTCGCACCTATAATTTTCATGTTATTGATCGTATGTCCTGTTGCGCCAGCATTTATCTGACTAGGCCAATCATCAACAACCCCCAAAATTTGAATACCTTGACCAGTAGGATTTCCACCCGTCCATTTTACATACAAAGTGTTATATCCCAATGAATCAAAATCTCCCCAGCCCCATTTGTTTGTTGTCCAAGTATTTGTTGACAATGCATTCCATGTTCCATCAACCACGGCCGTATTTACTGTTTGAATTGCTCCCTGACGAAACATGCTTGGCCAAGGATTAGAAGTTGCTAACACGTTTCCTCCACCATCTAATTCCTCAATAGTAATGTCGTCCACATAAAATTCAGTTCCTCCAGCTTTCCATATGTACAAGTGTCCTCCAGTTGCCGTTGCAGTTACATTTGTAAATTCAAATGGTTGCCAGGATCCAGTTGTTGATAAAGCCAAGGATCCGCTAAAAAAACTACCAGAAATTGATAGCGCTTTGCCTGGCTCAAGATAATACCAACCCTTAATTTTATAATGAGTACCATTTTTTAAATTATTTATCCATTTATCTAGTCCTCCATTAGTACCCGTATTTACAAGAACATGACGTGAATAAGTACCATCATGAGAACGAACTGAACTTCTTTCATTGACAGCAACTGTCGTGTAGTTTGCATATGGATCAGATTCATCAATTGTTTCCATGTCATCATCAACAATTTTTGACCCAATATTGCGCAGATAATAATATCCAAAATGGCTAGCATCTGCAGAAGCAATCCATTCCATTCTTCCAGCTGCCACCTTTGCATTAACATCAACCGTATTATTAATTTCATTATTATTAAAATTCCAGGTCACATTATCTTGACTAGCAGATGGAAGAAATCTTGCCGCATATGGACCAGAATTAGCAACAACTTCCACAATTGATCCTGCTGGAACATTGGTGGCATTGGTTGCACTCGAAATCATTTGCCAACCCTTAGTTGGAGTTGTTCCATCGCAAGCTGAAGCACATTTGGCATTTACATAAAATGTTGTTGCATTAGCATTAGCCACAAATCCAAAAGAAAAAACTAAAGCAAAAAATCCACTGATGAAAATTGTTTTTGCAAGCCCCTTGCCGAAATGCATCGCCATAAAATTTTTATTAAATCTTTTTATATTAAAGTTTTCCAAAACAAAAACGGACACCCGACCTGCGAAACAACAATTGGTATCCGTGAAGATCCGTTTGCGTTTTGGTCGGTGTGCCCGATTCCAGTTCGCAAACAGATCAGGTAACGCAAAAAAGCGCTACGAGTTGAGATTCTTCACAAATATTAAATTGTTGTTTCGCATTCAAATTATAACAAATTATTGATTTTCCCACAATATATGGGAGTTCAGGATGACCAAATTTGTGCGCATGGGTGGGTGGGGCAAGCAAATTTGCTCCTTTTCTTATTCTCTTTGGCTTCCGCCGTCCAGCTCTTTCGAAAAAGAGACTGGACATCCAAAACCGAAAAATTGCCCCTCCGATTTCTTTTGAATTTACGCGCGATTTTTTTCTTCCAAATGAAAGGGCAAATTTTTCGAGTTTTGGAACGCAAGCCTCTCCGCCAGAGGCGGATCGGTTGAAATTCGCCAGGGTTTTCCAAGCGTTTTTGAATTCAAAATGCAGGGTTCGGTCGGAAATTTGAAAGTTCGTTTTTGCAAAGCAAAATATGAATTGAAAATTCATTGCCAATCTTTTTCTTTCCGCCCATGGCGGAATGTAAAGCGATATTGTCCCACTTTGTGGGACTTGTCTAAAAGAGATTTTGCAATTTTTGAAATCATGCTAATATGAATTTGGACACAAACTAGAAAACGCTTTTATGTTGCAATAAATCTTTTTTATTGTGACTACAAAGGAGCAATTCTGTACAAATGCGTTTTCGTGTTTGTGTCCAACAGGGTTGCTCCTTTGTATTATAAAAATTTCAAAAATATGCAAAATCAAACCAAAAAGTTTTTCCTTTATGCTCGCAAATCAACAGATGAAGCAGAAAGACAAGTTTTATCTATTGAGGCGCAAATGTTCGAGCTTAGGGAATTCGCCAAAAAGGAAAATATCAATATTGTTAGGGAATTTGTGGAAAGCAAAACCGCCAAAGAGCCAGGCAGGGAGATTTTCAATGATATGGTGGCACAAATTGAGCAAGGAGGCGCTGAAGGCATCTTGGCGTGGCATCCTGACCGTCTGGCTCGCAATTCTGTGGACGGTGGGCGTATTATCTATGGCGTGGATACTGGAAAAATCACAGCGCTCAAATTCCCGACTTTTTGGTTTGATCCTACACCGCAAGGAAAATTCATGCTATCAATCGCTTTCGGACAATCAAAATATTATGTCGATAATCTTTCGGAAAATGTGAAAAGAGGACTGCGCCAAAAACTCAGAAACGGAAATTGGCCAGCTTGGGCGCCATTGGGATACAAAAATGATAAAGTAAATCACAGAATTTTTACCGATAAAATAAATGCCAACTTAATCAAGAAGACTTTTGAAACTTATGCCACTGGAAATTATACATTGAAAGAAATCCGAAAGATTATCGATTCACTGGGCTTGATAGGTAAAAAAGGAAAAATGCTTTCCATTTCCAATTATCAATATATTCTAACAAATCCTTTTTATTACGGGGTGATGAGATACAAAGGGGAAATGTATGAAGGAAAGCATAAACCGATTATCACAAAGAAACTTTTTGACCAAGTTCAGGAAGTTATGAAACAAAAAAGCAAGCCAAAAACGCCAGAATTAAAGCCTTACATTTATCGTGGTGTTTTTCATTGCCAAGAATGTGGATGTTTCATCACAACCGAAACGAAGAAGGGTCACAACTATTTGCGTTGCACAAAACGAAAAGAAATTTGCTCGCAAAAATACACACGAGAAGAATTTATGACCGAACAAATCAAAACAGAAATTCAAAAAGTTTCTTTGCCGCTGGGTTGGGCAGAGAAAATGATTTCTCATTTGGAAAATGAGAAATCAGAAAAAGCCCAAAGCGAAAACTCTTTTGCTCAAAATTTGAAAAGTGAGTTGAAAGATTGTGAGGAAAAACTCGATTCACTTTTGGATATGATTTTGGAAAAATCAATTTCGCAAGAAGAATATAACGCCAAGAAGCAAAAAATCCTCAATCGCAAGATTGAGATTTCTGAAAAGCTGAAAGCTTTTGAGCAAAAGAGTCGCAATCGGTTCGAACTGGAAATAAATTTCATAAATGAGGCTAACCAAGCCAAAAATATCGCCCTGCAAAAAAATCCCGAACGGATTCGGGATTTTCTGAAAAAGATTGGTTCGAACTTTCAAATTTTCGACCGAACCCTGCATTTTGAATTCAAAAACGCTTGGAAAACCCTGGCGAATTTCAACCGATCCGCCTCTGGCGGAGAGGCCTCAAAAGACCAAAAACACCAATAAAACAGCTTTCAAATGATAGCTTGCAGCTTTCAGGTGATTGGATGGAATCCGAATCCTGACAGCTGAAACCTGATATCTAGAAGCTATTCCACTATCTTTCCTCCCAATACGCTGGCTGCGTCGGAGAGGAGGGAGCTTCCTTTTTTCTCAGTTTGGGGCTCCGCTTTCTGTCCGAAAGACGGGACATTGGAGCTTCTTCTTTCCGGAACCTTGATGCCTGATTCTTCCTCTGTTAGAGCCCTTAATTTGACACGGGACCCTAAAAGATTACCAAAGACGGACTCGACTGTCAATCGGTTGGTGTTGTCATTGAGCTTGTCCTTATAGAAGCCGTATTTGGTGACTATGGTCAAAAATCCATTCTCCACTTCGGCCGGCATAGAGAGCGGAAGAAGAGCGGCTAGAGAGTGGTTGGCTTGGATGATTTGCTTGCAAGCTTCGTGCCAGATCTTTTGCACGTCTCCCAAGTTGAAGGCTTTGCCGTTTTCCATCGTAGTATCCTCCTGCTGCGCGCTTCGGATGGCTTCTTTGGGGGACTCAGCGACGGGAGTGCTCGCGGTCTCCCTCGGAGCTTCGCTTCTCGTAGGCGCGGTATATGGCGCTACAGGGGCTGGCGTGGCGTTTTGTGGGACCGAAGGCGCTGCAGGGGCTGGAGCTATCTTGGAGGAAATCCCTTTGGTTATTTCCACGACGGCGATTTCAATCGGGAGCTGGGGAATGAAGGACGCTTTGATTTTTCCCTGCACCTCGGAAAGTCTGGCCAGGATTTTGAGCACGTCTGCCGTCTTGGTTTTCTTGGCGAAATCAAGAATCTTCTTGGTTTGCTCGGAGGTGAGTTCAAAGGAGAAGGTTTCCGCCAATGATCCGTCGATGGAAACCAGCATGAGCTGGCGCAAATAGTTGAGCACCGCTTTATGGAAGACTTCCAGGTCGAAGCCGTCGTTGGAAAGGGCGTCTATGAGTCTGAGCGCGGAGGACGTATCCTTGGCGATGAGCGCCTCGGTAAAATCTTCGATGGATTTGTGCTTGGTCGTTCCCAGGATCTCCTCGACTTCTTTGGCTGTTACTTTCTTGTCCTCCAACGAAATGACTTGCCCCAGCAGCGATTCGGCGTCGCGCATCCCTCCTTCAGCTGAAATGGCGATCGCTTCAAGGGCGGCTTTCTCAATTTCCACTCCCTCCTGCTCGGCGATTTTGGCGAGCTTTTTAATGATGTTTTCCAATGAGATCCTGGTGAAGTCGAACCGCTGGCAGCGAGAGATGATGGTTTCCGGGACCTTGTGGATTTCGGTGGTCGCCAAGATAAATATCACGTGGGCTGGAGGTTCTTCCAGAGTCTTGAGAAGCGCGTTGAAGGCGCCGGTTGAAAGCATATGGACCTCGTCGATGATGTACACTTTGAACTTGGCTTGAGATGGCGGGAGCTTGACCGTTTCGCGCAGCTCACGGATATTGTCCACCCCGGTATTGGAGGCGGCGTCTATTTCGAAAACGTCCAAAGATTTCCCTTCGGTGATGTTTTTGCAGACGTCGCATTCCATGCAAGGCTCGGCTCCTTTGGGAGTAGGGCAGTTGACGGCTTTGGCGAAAAGGCGCGCCATACTGGTCTTTCCGGTTCCCCTGGGACCGGTGAAGAGGTAGGCATGTCCTATGCGGTCATGGATAATGGCATTGGAAAGGGTTTGTACTATATGACCCTGTCCGATCATGTCGGAAAAGTTCTGCGGGCGGTATTTTCTATATAAAGTGGTAGACATAAGACAAAAACCCATGAAACATGAAGCATGAAACATGAAGCATTATTGGTATTCAAAAATACGAGTTTACCAACCCATTATAGCACAGGGCGAAGATAAGAAAACTCCCCGGAAAGGGGAGTTTGTGGTGTGGCAAGTTATCCGTGTCGGACAAGGGTTTATTTTTTGAAAACCCAGAATTTGTAACCGATAAAGTTCCAAACCATGGAGAACATCGTTCCGGAAACGTTTCCGATATTCGCCCATTGTTTCGTGTCGAATCCTTCAGGCGCTCCGATCACATTCACCACAAGGGTGGCGATCCCGACTTTTACTCCGAAACCTATGAGGCTGACAGCGAAAAACTGCGCCATTTCGGTGGCTTTCTGCTGCTCTCCTTTGGCGCTGAAGGTCCAGTATTTGTTCCAGAAGAAGCTTCCGATGTTGGCGATTATGAATCCGATACCGGCGAAAACAGAGAACCAGAAACCGGCGGCTATCGTAGTTACGGCGATCAGCAGATTGACGACGCCCCAATCAAGGAAGGTGTTGAAAGCTCCGACTGCTCCATATTTCGCGACTTGGAGTATCACTGGGATTTTTCGGGCGATTATGGCGGAAAACCAGAGTCCGAAATTAGCTAGCGCCGTGAAAAATATGATCAGCAGAAGGATGTTAGTCACTGTGATAGGCAGGAAGGCGAGATTTATGTTTTGTAGGATTGGGATTGAGAAAAGGGCGAAAGAGAGGCCGATGAATGAAATGAGCGCGTAGTCCCTTTTGTTGACGAGTGGTTGGTTGATGTTTTCCATGTTACTTTTCTTTGTGTTTCTTGCATTATTCGCGATTCGCGGATTTGCATTTATTAGTGGATTAGTATTATAGCTATTTTAAAATGACGGGTTTTGGGCTTTTATCTCTTTCTCAAGGTCGGCGATGTCGGACGTCCATTCATCGACCACTGAAGTGCTGGCAGGCTTTTTTTCGCCCTCGCCATCCTCAGTTTCCTCTTCCGATCCTATGCTTTCTTTCAATGATTCTATTTCCTTGTCGATGGCATGCTTGGAATCGAAACCTGAACCAAAAACACCCCCGCCTTTTTGCAGGACGTTTTCGATCGCTGCCCAGGAGCTTTCGATGTCGCGCGGAGTGAGCAGAGCCACTTCGTCTCCGGGCTGGGCTTTGAAATATGTTATGGAAGCCAAAAGCACTTTATACGGCTTTCCTTCGGAGAAGATGTAATAATTTCCTTTTTCGTCTTGGCTTACGATGCCGATCATGTGCCTTCTTTCAATCGGGCCGATTTGTTTATAGATGAATGATCCGTCGGTGGTTATGGTGAGCTTGAGCATGTCGCCCTCGACGAGTTTCGATTTCGAAGCGTAGTTCGCAGGAACAGGATATTGTTTTCCGTTCGTGCCGAGCATTATCTGTCCGTCGAACGTCCCTTCGATGATTTCTCCGTCGCCTTCGTCCTCATGCTTCCTCCTTCTGCCGGTTTTCTTTTTGCCTTCGATTTGCAGGAGCATAGCTTTGGCGCTCTGGATGGTTTTTTCGGCGTTGATAATCATGTCCCGTAGGGAATCGATCTTGTGTGATTTGTCCGCGTCATTTATGTCGTTGTGTTGCATATGGGTTGTCTTTTTGTTTTTTTGTTATCAAGCGAAGCGAGAGATATGAAAGTAATCTTTCATTTCCGAGCGAGCGCAGATAACAAATTGCTTCTAATTTATTTTTGTTTTCCATTTAAAATATACAATATTTTTGTCAAGCAGGCAAATGTCAAAGGTGGTGCAAATATAAAGACTTTGAAAAATGTAGTATTTTCGAGAGAGTCTTAATTTTGGAAAGATATGGAAAAGAAAATGAAAACAAGGCATAGGTTCATAAATCCTTTTTTAATGTGGCTTTTGGTGTCTGTCGGGGTGTTTTTGTCGCTTAAATTCGTCCCGTCGGTCGATTTTTTCGAAAGGACTTTTCTGGGATCGGTCGTTTTCTTGTCGACACTTTGCTATTGGGTGTATTTTTTCATAAGTTCGCTTATCGTGCATCGGAAAGCGGCGCTTAGTGTGGATGCGGTGGACACCTTGGTCACGGAGGGGGTTTATGGCTTGGTCAGGCATCCGATTTATTCCGCGGACATATTCCTGTCTTGGGGTTTCCTGTTGATTTTTCCGAACTCCAAAGTGCTGGCTTGCGTCCTTTGGCTCACATTCGTGTTGGCCTATTGGATGGTTCTTGAGGAAAACGCCCTGGAGGAGAAATTCGGAAGGGAATATCGGGAATATGAGAAGAATGTTCCCATGGTAATTCCGAATATTAAAAAGATGCGAAAATGAGAAATTATTCAAAAACGGGAGGAAGGAAAGGACTTCCCGGGTATAGGACACCGTCTTCATTTCGGAGCAAGGTTCTGGATGTGGTGAAGAAAATTCCCAAGGGAAAAACCTTGTCCTACAAGGAAGTAGCCGGCAGGGCGGGTAGTCCCAAGGCCTATCGCGCCGTGGGAAACATCATGAATAAAAACCGCGACCCCAAGGTTCCATGTCACCGCGTGATCCGTTCCGACGGAGGGATAGGGGGATATGCTTTCGGTGAGAAAAAGAAAAAAGAGATTCTCAGGAGGGAGGGAGCTTTTTAAAGCCGGGGGCGACCCTGAAAATTTAAATGGAAGCACACAAACCATATGATTACTAAGGAAGAATTCAGGACCTATATCGCGATCACTTCCTTGGTCTTTTCTTTCGCTATTTTAAGCGGTTATATAGGGGCGATAAATTCCCCGCAGCAATCCAGGATGATCGTGGACAGTTTTTTCGGCAATCTTGATTTCACGAAAAACTTCAGCCCGCTTCTCATCTTCGTTTTCATTTTCCTGAACAATGTCCTGAAAGCCCTTTTTGTGATATTGTTCGGATTTTTTTTCGCGATCGTGCCGTTGGTGTTCATCTATACGAACGGCGAGCTGATCGGTCTGATAGTCGGGGTCTTCCAGCAAGAAAACAGCTTGCTGACGATAGTCCTCGGACTTCTTCCTCATGGTATACTTGAGGTGCCGGCGATAATCCTGGCGACCAGTTATGGGATCTGGCTGGGGAACTGCTTTTATAGGAGGCTTCGATATAAGGAGCCGTTCCGGGTGCATTTCTCATTCGCGCTAAAAAAATTCTTCAGGGTGATTTTGCCGATGCTGCTGGCTGCGGCGGTCATTGAAAGTTTCGTGACCCCGATGGTCATCAATTATCTTTTTTCCCGTTAATCTCTGGCTATATGCTTTTGAATAGAAAAACCCAAAACTTCGCGTTAGTCGTTTTCCTTCTGGCTTCGGTGCTGCTTTTCTTTTTCGCTATGAGAGAGGGGGAGACTTTCGAAGTTTTCCGCTCCGCGGTACAGCGCAATTTTTTCTATGGAGCGTTCATTTTCACGGTTTTGGAAATAGTTTCCATAGTCGTGGCTCCGATTTCCACTATTTTTCTCATCCCGGTGGCGGCGAACATCTTCGGGCCGCTGCTCACGGCCCTGCTCAGCGTTTTGGGCTGGACACTCGGAAGCGTGATAGCCTTCGGGATCGCCAGAAGGTTCGGACGGCCGGTTTTGGAAAGGATAGTCGAACCTGAAAAATTGGAAAAATACAGAAACTACATTTCTCCGGACGCTGAATTTCTGACGGTATTGCTTCTTCGCGTGATGTTTCCCGTGGACGTCGTGAGTTACGCCGTGGGGCTCTTCACTGTCATGCGCTTTCGAAAATATCTTTTGGCGACTGTTATTGGAATCACCCCTTTCTCCTTCATCTATTCATATGGAGGGGATGCTATTTTGATGGGGGATTATCGGTTTTTTTCTTTCATAGCCTTGGGCAGTGCGGTTTTCCTGTTGGGCGTCTCGTTGATATTTAGAAATTTGAGAAAGTAGGAATATCCCAATGGGCACGGCCTGTTTAACCGCTCTTGGTCAGTGACATATTTGTGTGATAAAATCTGAATATTGTAAAAAATAAAATAAAAATCGTATGGAAAAAATAATTTTGGATAATCCTTGGATACTTCTCGCTTTGGTCGCCTGGATGATTCCTTGGAAAGGCTGGGCGCTTTGGAGGGCGGCTTTGGCTATTTTGGAAATAATCTACATTCTGTTTTTCAGCCGGAAAAAAATACAGAAGGAAGAAGTCCAGCCTGAACCCCAGCCGAAAATAAAAATAACGCATAACTTACAAAAACCGAAACTGACACTGTAATTTTCACTTGCAACATCCCGAGTTTCCTGTTTGTATTAACTTGTTCCCAGAGCCCACACCTTGCGGTCGAAGTCACGCTTCGAAAAGGGGGTGCTTATGAAAATCAAAGTTAATTTTCAAAGCGCTGAAGAGGAAGCTCGGTTCAATGGAAAACTCGTGGCGATAAACGGAATAGGAAGTTCGAATGTCATCAGGGATAGCGAAGGCATGCCCCTTAGCGGGTATGATCCGGAAGCCTTATTGTGGACTCTTCGGAAAATGGAATACAACGTTTTTTACATCGTCTGTTTGGGGGAATGCCCAGACAAGAAGGAATCCGTTCATTGAAACGGCTGCCTCGGGATCGAATATCCCGGGGCGTTTTTCTTTTCTCCGAGGTCTTTTTCATGATAAAATTAGCCCATAAGAAATAATCTTTGGCAATTTCCTTATGAAGAAAAAAACCCTGTTTTTTCTAGCTGTTTGGATTCTTCTCCCTTGGTCGGTTTCGGCTCAGACCGCTTCGGAAAACATAACTGGCTATAACGTGCAGATAGGTGTCAACGCCGATTCCAGTATCAACATCAGTGAGAAGATCGAATATGATTTCGGGGTCGCCCAAAAGCACGGGATTTTCCGCAATATTCCAGTGGAGTATAAAGCGCGTGGAGGCAATTTTAAGTTGCGGGTTTCCGATATCTCGGTTATGGATGAAAACGGAAAAAAACATGATTTCGAAAAGAATCATGAGGGGAACGATATGGTTTTGAAAATAGGCGATCCCAATGCGTTGGTCACGGGAAAAAAAACTTATGTCATAAATTACAAGATCAAAAGAGCACTGAATTATTTTTCCGACCATGATGAATTGTATTGGAACGCAATAGGATCCCAATGGCAGATTCCGATCAAGAATCCTTCGGCGGAGATATTTTTCCCGGACGCTTCGCATTCCCTGGAGGCGTTTCAAAAAGAATGTTTCGTGGGAGTTTTAGGGAGTAAGGAAAAATGCCAAATCCAGGAATATGTCAGGGGAAATAATTCCATTAGGTTCTCTGCGAGGGATTTAAAGGGCGGAGAGGGACTGACATTCGTTTTGGGATTTCCAAAGGGATTGGTAATAAAACCCGGCAACACCGAGATTATCTTAGATGTACTCAAGGACAATTTGATCTTTTTTCTCCCAATTATGGTTCTTATTGGGATGTTTTATCTTTGGCATAAGAAAGGGAAGGATCCGAAGGGCAGGGGAACAATAGTCGCCCAATTCGACGCGCCGGATAATCTGACGCCTATGGAAGTGGGAATTATCCTTGATGAGAAGGCTGACCCGAAAGATATCTCAGCGACTATCATAGATTTGGCAGTAAGAGGACACATCAAAATAAGGAAAATTGAAGAGAAAATCCTCCTTTTCAATAAGACGGATTATGAATTGGAAGAAATCAAGGAAACAGAGGGGCTTAAAGGTTTTGAAAAGAAGTTTTTGGATTATCTTTTCAGTAGTGGCAATGTCGTGAAGATTTCAGGACTGAAAAATAATTTTCAGGAAAAAATTAAAAAAGTGACAAATGAGTCATACGATTCGGTCGTTGAAGGCGGTTATTTCTTAGGAGATCCTAATACTACCAGAAACAAATATTTGATTGCGGCAGCAGCACTCGTATTTGTCGGTTTTTTTCTGGTGGATTTTTGGGGAATTATGGGCTTCGTCGCAATTGTCGTTTCGGGAATGATCATCATCGCTTTCAGTTTTTTGATGCCTAAGAAAACAGAAAAAGGCGTCTTGGCAAGAGAGCACATCCTCGGGCTTAAGCTTTATTTGGAAGTGGCGGAAAAGGACAGGCTTGATTTTCACAACGCTCCAGAGAAAAATCCCCAAATTTTCGAAAAACTTCTGCCATACGCGATGGTTTTGGGAGTGGAGAAAAAATGGGCAGGGCAGTTTGAGGGAATTTACAACCAAAGCCCTTCTTGGTATTCTGATACGACCCCTTCCAGCATAGGAACCTTTACGTCACTGGCCCTT
>LCKI01000016.1 GCA_001001345.1 Parcubacteria group bacterium GW2011_GWC1_45_14
CATGTGCGTGGCTCATTTCTTCCCTATTATACCAGGGTCGATAGAGAATCTCCAAAGGTAATCCTTGCAATGCTTGGCGTAATCAACACCGATCCTGGTTGTCGAGACAATATTTTTGATAGGGATTTCACCTGTCGCTCGCGAGCGACGGGTTTCAATCCAAAGCTTCTCACCCTTGGTCATGTCATGGCCATTGAGCCTCCTGTCTATTTTCAAAAATTTGCAAAGCTTTCCCGGACCGTTGGTTTTTTTATATTCCATTCCCTCGATTTTCACCGTCCTGATAAGCACAGCCGCCGGAAAATCCTTCTTCTCAGTCACGATGTTCAGGCAATGATACATCCCATAAATCATATACACATAGGCATGTCCCGCTTCGCCATACATCAGCTCAGTCCTCTTGGTCCTACCTTTCGAAGCGTGGCTCGCCAGATCGTCCTCGCCGACATACGCTTCGACTTCGGTGATCACGGCGCGGATTTCTTTCCTCCTTATCTTTCGCACCAACACCAAGCCTAGAAGTTTCCGGGCGACTTCCAATGTGGGACGGGCATAGAATGATTTTTTCAGAATCATATTCAGATTATTTTTTTCGAGAAATCAGA
Organism: Parcubacteria group bacterium GW2011_GWC1_45_14; assembly: GCA_001001345.1. Taxonomy (GTDB): domain Bacteria; phylum Patescibacteriota; class Minisyncoccia; order Moranbacterales; family GWC2-37-73; genus UBA12053. Next base: position 606 of record LCKI01000016.1, read on the forward strand.
TTTTCGTACACCTTCAACATCCTTTCGGCGCATATCGAAGAAGTGTAATTTTCACGCGCGATTTTTTTGGCGTTTTCCGAAAATTTTGCGCGAAGATCCTTGTCATCGATCAGTTTTTCCAACGCTTTTGAGAATTCTTCCTGATTCTCGGAAACCAAAAATCCGCTGGCGCCGTCCATCACTTGATCGGAAACTCCCGTAGCACTAACAGCTACTATGGGAAGCCCCGTATAAAGAGCTTCGGAAATCACCATGCCCTGCGTTTCGGATTTAGAAGCGTACACGAAAATATCCCCGGCCGCGAAAACATCTTCCTTTCTGTCATCCTCGCTTGCGAAAACGACCTTGCCACCCAATCCCTCGTTGGAAACATAGGCTCCCATTTCGGACAGAAGGTTTCCATTCCCCTTTGCCAAAAAAACGACGTCTTTCCTTTTTCGCAAAACCGAAGAGACGGCCTCGAACAAAAATTTGATGTTTTTTTCTTCAGTGAACCTGGAAACTATCGTCAGAACCGTCTTATCATCCGCGATGCCATATTTTTTTCTGACAATATCCTTATCAGCCTTATCGAATTTTTCCGTATCCACCCCAGTCGGAATCGATGAAATATTGCCGTTATTTACACCCCACCCCCTGATTATCTTTTCCACCGAAGACGTCGGGGTTACGACAAAATCGCTCCTGTTGGCATAGGAAACGGCGTTTCCGATTGTCCACCAAGCAGCCAACTTTCTCGGGATGAATGGCGACGCGAAATGCGTATATTGGTCATAAAGCGTATGCCACGTGAAAACCAACGGCACGTTTTTTTTCTTCGCCCACTTCTTGGCCGCATCCCCCAAAAGGTTGGGGTGTTGGGAATGGATAATGTCTATTTCCAATTTATCCAAAATCTTGTCGATTTTTCGCGAAAACGGAATCGCCAGAGGAAAACTTATCTTGTATTTGAAATCGAAAGATGGATAGCGGAAGACATTCGGATTTTGATCGGCATATCCTGCCATTTGGGGCGCGAAAACATACACGCTGTGTCCCAATTTTTCAAAATCCGTCCTGAAAGCTTCGATCGAGGTCGAGACGCCGAAAGGGTTCGGAAGATAATTGTTAGTAAAAATAGCTATGCGCATACGCAAGTTGGAAGGCCTTAATTTTTCTCCAAAAAACTAAGAATATCATCGAACACGTGTTCATTATTTATATCGGCGACGAAAGTATGGTAAGCCTTTTCGATATACTTTTTAATCTTTACCTTGGAACTTATTTTTCCATAAATGCATTCCAAACTGTCCGCGGTGACTATATGGTCGTGGGTGGATTGCATGATAAGGCACGGCTGAGTAATGAGGTGCGTGTCCTTGCGCGCCTCCCTGGTCGTCCTAATGGCGTCCAAAACGCTTTTGACCGGAAATGTCTGATAGGAAACGAGCCTAGTCACCATGCCGGATGAACCGAAAGATGGTGGGTAGAATTTCTTATAATATCGCTTACCGACCAACAGAAATACGCGAGCAAAAAGATTCATCATCTTTTCCATTCTCATCTTATACGGAGTCGCCATTAAGATTATTCCGGAAATTTCGGAAATCTTCCTGGCCAAAATCAAAGTGAGCGCCGCCCCGATCGAAGTTCCCGCGACGTAAACCTTGTCACAATTTACCTTGAGCTTTTCATAGCCTCTTTCCATATCTTCCACCCAATCCGTCCAATTCACATCCTCAAGGTCACTAGGTTCGGTTCCATGACCTTTCAACAATAAACCATAAACCGTGTAGCCCCGCACATTCAGAAACTTTCCAAGCCTTCTGACCTCATAGGGCGTGGATGTCCAGCCATGCGCCAAAAGAACGCCCTTACCATTAGTGCCCTCAAAAAAGAAGGACTCCCTCGTGAGGTGCCTCTCGCTTTCCAGGAGTGCCTTTGGGTCCTCGAAAAGCGGTTCTTCTATGGAGTCCAATATTTCCTTAGTAGTGGTTATCATAAATTCATAATACCCCTTATCCTATATTTTTTCCAGGATTTAAGCAAGAAAAAAACCGCCGAGCGACGGCGGTCTTCGTTCTATCAAAAAACCTATATCCCATTCGCGCCCAGCAGATCCTTCGACTCTTTCTTTTTATATAAAGTTATGACCACGTAGGATATGGCAGCAAATCCTCCTATGGCCCAACCGATCCAGTCTATGTACTGGCTGATCTCACGCCAAAGGTATCCGTAAAAATAACCCATGGCCACCAAAAAGCCGCTCCAGACAACTCCACCCAAAATCGAATATTTCACGAATTTTCGAAAATCCATCTTTACGATTCCGGCCGCCGTAAAAGTCGCCCAGCAGAGGCCGGTCGTGGATTTTACCGCGAAAATCGTCTTGCCCCCATGGCTATTGAAATATTTTTCCATCTTAAGCACGAGGGGTTCCGTGATACCCATATATCTTCCGAATCCCCTGACGAATCCCATGCCATATTTATATCCCAATCCGTAGAGGATCACGTCCCCGATCACGTCCCCAGCCATTGAAAAAAGAAGAACGAAAATCCAATTGAAGGCGCCCAGTGATGCCAACATAGCCGCGACTATCGTCACGACCGGTCCTTCGATGATCATGAGCGGGAGCATCCCCCAATAACCGTAATCCCTTAAGAATTCGAAAATCTGATGTCCTGCCTGTTCCATTTTTTTTATTTGAAAAATATTACCTTTCCATTATACACCAAAAAAATAAAGGTTACCCATAGAGCAACCTTTAAGAAGTAGTACTTTGTCATTGTTAGCAAATAGCGATCAATTCGCCGTCGACAACTTCAATTCTCCGATATCCGAATTTTCTGAAGTTCATTTCTTCAGTTGTTCTGAAAGGACGTTGCCCTATTGGAACTACAATATTGCCGGCAAATGGAATATCGCTGGGCTTCTTTGGATCTTTTTCCGTACTCATCTCCGCCTCCGATGTCTAAGTTTAGATTGGAATCCGTTCTTATTTTAATATTAACAAAAAATAAAAAAATATTCAAATAGACAAAACCTCCGCATAAAGCGGAGGTTTTTTCTTTGGTAGCGCCAGGGGGAATCGGACCCCCGTTACCAGGATGAAAACCTGGTGTCCTAACCACTAGACGATGGCGCCAAATGCATACACTACTTTATATCAAAACCTAATCCCAATAGCAAATCTTTTCTAATTTGATAGTTTTTCTTTAACTGAATCTCTCTTTTCCGCGCTTCTGTTTTTGTCTTAAATTCTTCCCTATAAACCAATTCAAATAGTACTCTATGTTTTATTGATTTCGTTTTTCCTGAATTATGCTCCTTTAAGCGCTTCTCGAAATTATCCGTACTTCCTATATAATAACCCAAATCTTTCAAGCTCTTTAAAACATAAACGTGAAACATATGTTTTGCCAGGATGTCCGCCGAAGGCGGATCCGCCTTCGGCGGAAAAACCTGGTGTCCTAACCACTAGACGATGGCGCCAAATGATTCGATTTTAAAACAGAAAGTTAGCGCATCAAAAATTGCCTTTTCGACAATTTTTGAAGAAAACCTGCGATTTTCGACAACTTCAAAGGCTTTTTGAAAGGATTTGAAGCGCTATCTTTTTCAATGACAATAGCAGTCTAGCAGAAATAAAAAAATAATCAAGGGCTGGAGCCTCGATTATTTTTTTCGCTTTATTTTTCCTTTTCTCTATCTATCCTTTTTTTCTTGGATGACTTCCACTAATTTTCTTTTCGCCCTGTTAATCAGGGTTCCCACAGTGTTTACTGGCTTATCCAGAATCTCCCCTATTTTCTGATATGAATATTCATTGAAATATCGGAGCAATAAAATTTTCTTGTATTTGGCCGGAAGCATATCCAATGCGTCGTCCATTTCCTTAGCGATCTCTTTGTGCATGAAAATCTCCGCGCTGTCGTCCGCTTCCACGCTCGTCACCAATTTGTCCTTGCTCGTCGTGATTTCTTCCCAGGAAACCAACCTTCTTTTGCTTTTCCTCTTGATGAAGTTCACCGCCTCATTGTGGGATATCCTGTATATCCACGAAGAGAATTTCCTTTCCAAATCGAATCTGTGCAGGTTCTTGTAAGTCTTCGTGAAAACGTTCTGCAAAAGATCTTCCACCTCGTCCTTGTTACGCACCAGATGGAACATATAAATGAAAAGGCTTTTTTCGTAGCGCTTGAAGAGGATCTTATACGCTTCGGGGTTTTGTTCCATGACGATCTTTATCAATTCGTTGTCAGTGAGTTTTTCACACCTGGCCAGATCGGATTTTCTCCGATACGGAATTTTGATATTCATCGCGTCGTCGAGCTCCCCTCCCTTGATAAGACGGGTATTCCCGTTTTTCATATAGAAATCGGATTTTCTTCGGAAATAGGCCTTAGGGTCCTTTCTGTTTTTCTTGGTAGAAGATTTTCCGGAGGCGGCGTTTTTTTTCGCGACCGGCTTCGCTTTTTTGACGGCTTTTTTCACCGGCTTCTTGGAGGTACTGGCCTTCTTTTTTGACTTGCTAGCGGTTTTTTTATTGATGGCCCTGGGGCTTTTCTTTTTGGCTTTCATATGATAGCATCACTTAATGATTATCCCCTTAAAGTAATGGTAAACGAAGCACTGAGTCGATATTCAAATACGTTTTTTTCACTCCCGGTAATATAATATTGTACGCCCATTAACTCCAAATGTCCAGCAAATTTATCCTAGCTATCGAGACTTCCTGCGACGAGACAGCCGTCGCCGTTTTGCGTTCCAATGAAGATTCATTGGAGGTTTTGTCAAACCAGATATCCTCACAAGTCAGTCTCCATGCCCAATGGGGCGGAGTCGTACCGAATCTCGCAGCCAGGGAACACGTGAAGAACATCGCGCCCCTTCTAGACAAAGCTCTTTCCGAAGCAAAAATCCCTCTTTCGCAAGTCGACCTGATCTCCGCAGTGAACGGCCCGGGACTTATTCCTGCCCTTCTGGTCGGAGTCAATTTCGCCAAAACGCTCGCCTACCTCGCCGAAAAACCGCTTATCGGAATCCATCACATTGAAGGCCATATATATGCCAATTATATCAACTCTGCGGAAAAAAGCACGGAAAGAAAAATCGAATTCCCAGCGCTAGTGCTCGTGGTTTCCGGAGGACACACCCAGTTGGTGCTGATGAAAGATCACTTGCAATATGAAATAGTCGGGCAGACGTTGGATGACGCGGCAGGAGAAGCTTTCGACAAGGTCGCACGCATCCTTGGAATCGGTTATCCCGGAGGACCAGCAGTCGCTCAGCGAGCTGCAGCATATGAATCAGGAATCAGGGATCAGGGATCAGGGAGATTCGATCTAACTCTCCCAAGACCAATGATGAAATCGAAAGATCTCAACTTCTCTTTCTCCGGACTCAAAACCGCCGTGCTTTACGAGACGAAAAAAAATCCCAACCTATTAAAAGACGAGGATTATATCGCCGCAGTCTGCCATGAGTTCCAAAACTCCGCAGTGGACGTGCTGGTTTCCAAGACCATCAAAGCCGCCAAAGAATTCCATCCTAACACCGTCCTATTGGCAGGCGGAGTCAGCGCCAACACCGAATTACGAACACGATTGGGAGAAGCTATTTCGGAATTTATACCTAATACATTATACAAAATACCTGATACATCCCTAACTGGGGACAACGCCGCCATGATCGCCTCCGCCGCCCACTTCCGCTGGCAGAAGATGACCGATGCGGAAAAAGAAAAAGCGAAGGTCGGCTGGAAAACATTGCAAGCAGACGCTAATTTGAAGCTTCGATAGTCTATTACTAATTGACAGAGAGGCTAAGTTGTCATATTCTTAATTGTTGCAAATAATTGCAACCGACCAAAAAAAGGAGGTGCCTCGTGGCTAATGTAAAAATTGAATTGGATCCTGAGAAAAAAAGTGCTGTCGCAGAAAAAGTGGCAACGATAATCAAATCTCTTATGCCGAACACTTTTCTGGAAAAGCCGATTGTCGGATTCCGCGAGGACCAACCTGATCGAATGATCCTCATTTACGAAGGGGTTAATAACCCCCATGAAGTCGCCCTATTGGCAATGACAGGTGGAGCATCAACAGCGTCAATCATGTAATGCCCAAATGGCCACAAAGGCCACCGATGGATTCGGTGGCCTTTATTCTTTTCTTGAAAAATATCCCTTTAGCTGCTAGGATAAGTATATATAAAGCAATATTTTCACTTATGTCATGCTGAACTTGATTCAGCATCTTCACTGCCTAGGGATCCTGAAATAAATTCAGGATGACATCTGATTTAAATTTAATGAATAAGGAGCTACCGAAAATATACGACCCCAAGCTTGTCGAGGACAAGATTTACCAAAAATGGGAGGAAAGCGGGTATTTCAATCCGGACAAATGCATCCGAGACGGCATAGCCGATGAGAAAAAGCCTCCTTTTTCAATCGTTCTCCCTCCTCCGAACGTCACCGGAAACCTTCATATGGGACACGCGGCCATGTTGGCCATAGAAGATTCAATGGTGCGTTTTTCCAGAATGAACGGTTGCCCCACTCTCTGGCTTCCCGGAACCGACCATGCGGCTATCGCCACCCAATCCAAAGTCGAGAAAATAATTTATGATAACGAGGGCAAGACGAAACATGATATCGGAAAGGATGAATTTCTCAAAAGGGTCGGGCAATTCGCGCAAGATTCGCACGATACCATCATCAAACAGACGAAAAAAATGGGATCTTCCTTGGATTGGACCAGGGAGGCTTACACTCTTGATGAGCAGAGAAGCTTGGCGGTAAGGACCGCTTTCAAGAAAATGTACGATGACGGCCTGATATACCGCGGATACCGCGTCATCAACTGGTCCGTCAAAGGGCAATCCACCTGCAGCGATGACGAATTGGTGCACGTCGAACGCACCGGGAAAATATACACCTTCCGCTACGGTAAGGACTTCCCTATCGCCATCGCCACGACGCGTCCGGAAACCAAGCTGGGAGACACGGCTATCGCGGTCAATCCCGCTGATGAGAGATATGAAAAGTTCATCGGACAGACATTCACCGTCGATGTCGGAGCTGAAAAACCGTTGGAAATAAAAGTCATCGCCGATGCGAACGTCGATCCGAACTTCGGAACCGGGGCGCTCGGAGTGACCCCTGCGCACAGCGCGGTAGATTTCGAGATGTATGAAAAACAGAGAGCGACGGGAGATCCTATCGAACTCATCCAGGTCATAGACGAGAAAGGATTGATGACGGAGAAAGCCGGCTCCTCCTATGCCGGCCTTTCCGTGGAAAAAGCGCGTGAGAAATTCATTGATTGGCTTAAGGAAAATAACCTTCTCGAAAAAGAAGAAGAAACTTTGCAGAGCGTCGGCACATCCGACCGCTTCGGCGATGTCGTCGAGGCGATCCCAATGACCCAATGGTTCATCGATGTGAACAAACAATTCGAAAGGGACGGCAGACAAGTCACGCTCAAGTCCTTGATGCATGAAGCGGTCAGCGCATCGGAAATCCAAATAACCCCCAAAAGGTTTGAGAAAATATATTTCCACTGGATAGAAAATTTGCGTGACTGGTGCATCAGCCGTCAGATCTGGTTCGGGCATCAGATTCCCGTATGGTACAGGGCGGATGAAATCTATTGCGGCATCGAAGCTCCCGAAGGCGAGGGATGGGAACAGGATCCAGACACACTGGACACTTGGTTTTCTTCCGGGCTTTGGACTTTTTCAACCCTTGGCTGGCCAGAGGAGACTTCCGAACTCGAAAAATATCACCCGACCACAATATTGGAAACGGGCTATGACATACTTTTCTTTTGGGTCGCAAGGATGATACTCATGACCAAATACCTCAAAGGAGAGATCCCGTTCAAGCACGTGTACCTCCATGGCCTCGTCAGGGATGAAAAAGGAAGAAAGATGAGCAAGTCCCTAGGAAACATAATCGATCCGTTGGACGTCATAGAAAAATACGGCACCGACGCAGTCAGGCTCTCCCTGATGATCGGATCCACTCCCGGACAGGACCTCAAGCTCAGCGAGGACAAAATCGGAAGCTTCAGGAATTTCACCAACAAGCTTTGGAACATCGCCAGATATGTCATGCAGACGACCGAAAAAAATTCGTCCGTACGGGATATAGAGTATGGAAAATTGACTCTCTCGGACGCATGGATATTGGAAAAAATAAACACCCTGACCGGGGAAATAACGGGGAATTATAACGATTTCCAATTCTCACAAATAGGAGAAAAGCTGCGCGAATTCGTTTGGAACGATTTCGCGGATTGGTATATCGAGATAAGCAAGTTCGAAAATAACAAAAAAGAAAAAGACGCTATTTTGAATTTCGTCTTGGAAACCACGCTTAAGCTCTGGCACCCCATGATGCCGTTCGTCACGGAACACATCTGGGAAGGACTTGGCAAAAAAAGGCTGCTTATGGTTGAAAAATGGCCGCAATCGAAACTTACCGATCCCTTGGGAGGGGTCGGCGGAACGAACGAAATAAGATTCGACCTTATCCGCGAAATCATAACCTCGATCAGAAACGGACGCCTTGAAAACAATATAGATCCGAAAAGGAAAATAAAAATCATCATCGATACGAAAAACCAAGCTGAATATTTCGGAGAGAAAACCGAGGATCTCATCCGGGCCCAGGAAAACATAATCAAGAGCCTGCGAACGGGCATCGAGGAGTTGGAGATAATCTCTTCAGGGGGGAAAATAGAAAATTCCATCCAAAGAACGGTCGGCGGTATCAACATATACATTCCGCTCGAAGGACTGATCGATATTGAAAAAGAAAGGGAGAAGGCCCAGAAAGAGATTGGGAATTTAAACAGATATATCAGCGGGCTCGAAGGCAGGCTCTCGAACAAGGAATTCGTTTCCAAAGCTCCCGAGCAAGTCATCAGGGGTCAACAAGAAAGCCTGGCCAAGGCCAAGGCGGAGCTTGAAGCCATTGAAAAACAATTGAAAAATCTGAACTAAATGAAAAAAATAGAATTTCTTTTTCTGGGTATGATCGCGGCGCTCGGCGCGCTGGTGATTATAGTAACAGCCGTGGTCACGGTGCAGATTTTTTTGCCCGAGGGGCAAGAAACGGCGATTGGAGCTTATCTCCATTTGCCCGCCTTCATCATTTTTGCGGTCATAGCCGAAGAGTTTTTCAAGTATCTATTCATAAGCAAAAAGCTGGCTGCGCATAAGACAGGCAGGTCATTGATAGTGGATGCCGTTTTTTTAGGATCAGGTTTTGCTCTGGCTGAAATATTATTCATTTCACTCAATAATTACCCGACAGAAAACGCTTATCGCAACATCCTGGAGATAGCGACCGTCCATATTTCCACCTCCGTCATCATCGCCTGGCCCTTCCTTACAAATTCCTCACGGAAATTCCTGAAAATATCCCTGGCCTTGCTAGTCGCAACCGGTGCGCACTTAAGTTATAACCTGCTTTCGCTAGGCGAAATGGATTTCCTGTCCTCATTGCTTTCCGCCTTGCTGTTTTTACTCATCCTGACGGCCATATTAAAAGCAAAAAGACTCGAAAAATCCCTTGCATAACATAGCTTTATATTTTATAATGCAATTGAAATGTATAATTTTTTTAATGCTTCGGCCCACTTCAAAAAGGCCCTATAAATATGGTAAAAACAAAAAAATCATTTATTGAAAGGATAACTGGCGCAAAAAAAATAGAAGACGGCGGGATCCGCGAATCTATGCCTATATATAGCGAAGATGAGGAGACGGAAATGGTCATGAATAGCGGATCATTCTCAACTTCCTACAGCGCTCCCCAGGAGGATGAGGATTATTCTGATGATGCCGAAGGGCAACTCACGATCGATGTTTATCAGACTGACAATGACGTCGTCATTAAATCCACGATAGCAGGGGTGAAGCCTGAAGATCTCGATGTCTCCATTAATAATGACATGATAACCATCAAAGGTGAGCGCAAAAACGAAGAAAGAGTTTCCACTGAAAACTACTACTACCAAGAGTGTTATTGGGGGAGCTTTTCAAGATCGGTCGTCCTTCCTGTCGAAGTGATCGCGGACAAGATCGAGGCTTCACTTAAAAACGGAATACTCACGATCAGACTGCCGAAAGCAGACACCACCAAAACCAAAAAAATCCAAGTCAGAGGATTCTAAATGCCGATAAACACATTTTCTTAGCATAATCCAAAAGAGATTCTTCTGAAATCTCTTTTGTTTTCACCGGAGTATGAGCAATGGAAGAGTATTGATAAAAACCAAAAGGGCGGTTCGCGGTTTATTCGGATTGTTTTTTGCAATGTCTATCCTTTTCTTGGCCTTATCCCAAGGCGTGTCCGCACAAACGACCACTGAAAGCGAACTGTCATTGAAAGTAGGTGAATTCTCCAAATCAATACCCTACTCGGAATATACGAATTGGTTCTCCTTTTCCGCGTCCCTCTCGTTGGATTCCTCATATCGATCTGAAATTGAAAACATCGACTCCTGCTTCCAAGAAAATATCCTCTGCAACCTACTCCTTACCCAACGAGCCAAGCTGCACACCAAAAAAAAGGTAGCTATTTCTTTTGAAAAGGAGAAGGCCGGATCTTTCCTGGAAAAACTCTCCGGAGAAATAAACAAAGAGCCAGTAAACGCCAAATTCAAAATAGAAAACGGAAAGGCCTCGGCTTTCGTAGCCGATGAAAAAGGTCTCTCTCTCGATATCGAAAAAAGCTTGGAAACGCTTTCCGTTCTCTTCAAAAGCAGCTCGGAATTACAGGAAAAAAAGGAAGTCTCGCTCCCCTTCATCGTCTTGGAGCCTAACATTAAGGCCAAAGATGTTAATGATCTCGGAATAAATACTTTGATAGGCGAAGGGAAATCCAATTTCAAGGGATCCACCAATAGCAGGGTGCACAATATACGGACAGCCATGGTTAAATATGACGGCCTCCTCCTGGCTCCCGGGGAAGAATTTTCCTTTGTGGATATCCTGGGTCCCGTGGATGGAGAACATGGCTATCTCCCCGAACTCGTCATTAAGCAGGACAAAACCGAACCCGAATTCGGAGGGGGTATTTGTCAGGTCTCAACGACGGCCTTTAGGGCGGCCGTCTATTCCGGCTTGGAAATAACAGCCAGAAAAAACCATGCTTACGCCGTTTCCTATTATTATCCCCATGGAATGGATGCGACCATTTACGTTCCTCGTCCTGATTTGAAATTCAAAAATAACACTCCGGGACACATCCTGATTCAAACGAAGATAGAAGGCACTGAACTGACCTTCAGTTTTTATGGAACGGATGACGGCAGAAGAGTCGAGGTGGACGGACCTCATATACTGGAAAAAAATCCTGACGGATCCATGAGAACGAGATTTACGCAAAAAGTCATAACCAAAAGCGGCCAGGAGATGATAAACGACTCTTTCAATAGCTTTTATGACTCTCCTGCCAAATATCCCCATCCCTCCCAAGAAAAACTCACAAAAAAGCCTAAGGACTGGTCAAAAAGCCAATGGGAACTATACAAAAAGGTTAACGGTCTTTGATTTGCAGGGGGTCAACACATAGACCAAATCCTCTTTAGTGGTCCGCCCCGCACGACGATTTGGCAGGGTTGACTTGATAAAAATAATCTGCTAGAATTTGGGGTGTATTTGTTTTTTGCGCTGTTAGCTCAGTTTCCGCCAGAGGCGGATAAAGTCCGAGCGGATCCCGTCGATTGGAAATTTAAAAAACAAGTGAGTGTTATCGTCTTGCGCTGTTAGCTCAGTTGGTAGAGCAGATCCCTCTTAAGGATATGGTCGGGGGTTCAAATCCCTCACAGCGCACACTTCGACTCGCTTTCTTTTTGAAAGCTCGCTCAGTGTAAACAATTTTTAAGTTTATTTACGGGCAATTATAGCAGAGACGGAGAAGTACCCCGAGCTTGTCGAGGGGCATAAGAGAAATTTTGCCCTCGTAGTTCAATGGATAGAACACCAGCCTTCTAAGCTGGTTATCTAGGTTCGATTCCTGGCGAGGGTACCACGTAAAATCATGAGCTCCGTGAATGATTTGAAGTGTCCCGTGATAATTTGCCCAAGCAAATTATTTTACGGGAAAAAATAGAAGGTGCCGCTCATGATCACGTGGCACGGCAAAAATCCACATGGTGGCTATAGTTCAATGGTAGAACACTGGTTTGTGGTACCAGGTACGAGGGTCCGATTCCCTCTAGCCACCCCGATATAGATAAGGACATTTTTGATTTTATGCCTCCAAAAGATTTTCAAAAAGCCAAAATCGGACAGGAAAGGGGTTGGGAAAACGGGAGTTTTCCCGTGGTGGAAGTATTGAAACCGCAAGGTTTCAAGGAGCGAAGCGAGTCCGATTCCCTCTAGCCACCCAAGATATATATTCTTTTTTGCGTCCTTAGCTCAACGGATAGAGCGTCTGGCTTCGGACCAGAAGGCTGGGGGTTCGAGTCCCTCAGGGCGCACCAATTTTTAAAAGTCATCGCAAGGTGGCTTTTAAATTTATCCGGGGACTCGAACGGGCAGAAGCGAGCATTGAGCGAAGACGAAATGATTGAGCGTAGCTGGATGCGAGCGCGCGAGCATCCAGCTCTGCCCGGGACAAGGAGTTTTCAGTAGAAAACGACGCGGAAGTCCCTCAGGGCGCACCAGAAAACTTAAGCCTCCAAAAAATCCCGCTTTTTGCGGGATTTTTTGTATCCTTTTTTTACCCATTAAGGCAAAGTGACGCTTTACTAATATGTCTTGAAGATATCCCGAGAATCCGGCAGATTCTGCATATACAAAGATTTTCTCTTCTCTATTATATCCAAAGCTTCCGAGAAATCCTTTTCCTTGAAATTTATCCCCCTGTCTTTGGTAATCCTGTAAGATTCCCTCTCCTGTTCGCTCCAGGCCGATTTGTACAAACTCTCATACCAAAAAAACCCTCCTGCACCCAGAACAAGCGCTAGAAAAAAGGCGAGGAAGAATTTATATCTCCTGTTCCAAAAATTCCCCAACGATGTCCCGAGTCCTTCTGACCTCGTGCCTTTGTTTCCTTTTATTTTTAGTTCCATTTTTTTCCAAGAGACGGGATTTGAACTTGTTTTTTATCAAGATCACATCCGCCGCTCCTTACCCAGCTTTTTCTATATAAAATACGACTTCCATGATCACCTTCAGGGGATTTTCATATTTCTTCTCCTCGCTTTCACCGCTAACAGTCTCCTCTTTCTCGCCCTGATTATCGACTCTTTGAAATATCGAAGGGGTTGTCGGTGTCACCGATTCCTCCCTGGTACTGTCCCTACTAATCTTCAGGGAAATGATATCGGAAAAGTAATCCATGTTTTCAACTCTGCGCACAAACTTCATGGTGCTGTTGAAATCCCCCTTCAAACTAAGTTTCATGGTAAGAAAATCCTTGCCAGGAAGGTCAGTCACCACAGTATCCTTTTCCTTACTAGCTTTTTTAGCGGCGTCCTTGCCTGGATTGCTGTTTTCTGCCGTAATTTCAATGCTTACGTCGTTACCAGTCTCAATAGCTAGCTCTTCAATTTTCTGAATCAATGAAAGGGCGTTCTCCTGTTTAAAGAAAACGTTCAATTTCCCTTCTTCTTGCCTGACTATTTCCATCTTATCCCTCAATTGAGGCAGCTCCCTTATCTTTTTTCTGGTGATTTCCTGGTCTGTCGCTTTTTCCTCAGCATAATTCCTTTTTTCAGCAATCCTCTCAAACAAAGGCTGTATAGCAAACCTAAAGAGGGATGCCACAGCGGCAGCATACAGCAGGATTATGAATATCTCCTTATATTTTTCCCAAATTTTTTTCATTTATTTTTTTCCATTAAACATTCTTTCTTCACCACGAAATCCATCTGGAAATCTATATCGCTTTTTTCCACTAAATTGGAAAGGGGGACGTTTATATTTTCAAAGCACCCTGACTTGGTTATCCTGTCCTGAAAGTCAATCAAAATCTCCCTCTCCTTGGCTTTTCCTATTAATAAAATCTGATAATTTTTAGTCGAAAAATCTCTCAGGTAAACCCCCTCAGGAACCGTTCCCAGGAAAATATCCAGCGCACCGGACCAATAAAGATGCTTTTTTTGAAATTCGTTTATGTCTATCACTTTCTGATTAACACTTCGGAAGAGCAATCACATTGTCTATACCGTCATTTTGTATCTTTAAAATGAGATTTATGCTCGAAAGAATTCCCACGAACAAGATAATGGGCAGAAGAAAAACGATCTCCTGCTTTATGATATTTTTAAGCCTTTTTCTTCTTGATATAGCCTTCTTCCTTTCCTCCGGAAGAAGATTAAGATATATCTTCATAATTTATTCCTCTTAATGCCAGACCTATTGCGGTCGCGTATTCTACCGATAAACTCCTTTCTATTTCAGGCAATTTCCTTCCGAGGGAAACGTTTATCCAAGGATCCCCTAAAATCACCTTTCTTCCGAGTCTTTTTGAGAGAAACGGGACCATTCCCTTTACGGCAGCCTCCTTGCCACAGACTATGACCTCCTCCACCGCTTCGGAATATTTAAGCTCGGAAAGGAAAAATTCTATCGACCTCTCTATTTCCGAAGCCAGATTCTCGAGCACTGGCCTTACGGCAATAAAAATGTGACTGTTTTTAAAATCCGATCCTATCCCGTTATTGATTTTGGTTTTCTCGGCCTCTTCGAGCGAAATATTGAGAGATTTAGAGATGGAATCATTTATGGACTGACTTGAAACCGGTATGCTAGAAGTGAAACATGGTATGCCCTTGCTGGAAATAGAAAAACCGGTTCTTCGTTCATCAAAATCTATTATCAAGACGGCTTTGTTGCCGGTATCCCCGCTCAGCAAGCTCCTCGCCTGGGCTATCGATTCTATCTCTAATCCGGCTACCTCCAAATCAGCCCCCTCAAGAACCTCCATGAACTGGTCCACGGTCTTTCTGGATATAGCCACGACAAGCACATCCATCTTGTTCTTCTCCGAGGATATGTTTTCTTCCAGGATTTGCCAGTCATAATAAACCTGGTCCAGGGCCAGCGGAATATTAGCTTCGATTTCCCATTTTATCGCCTCTTTCACTTCAGCTTTCTCCATCTTTGGTATGGATATTATTCGCAGAAATGCCTTATTCTCTGGAAGGGAACAAATGACCTTCTTGGATTTGAGTTTTTTTGGCCCAGCCTTAGCGATAGCGTTTTTTATAGATGAAATTACTTGGTCTTTTTTTAAAATCTCCCCGTCATAAATGCTTCCGGGAGCTATAGGGGAATATCCAAAACCGACAAGACGGTCCTTTTTACCTTCCCTTTCGAACTGAGCCACCCTTACGGTCAAATCGTTAAGATCCAGACCTATGGCAGTTCCGGTAAAATCAAATATTTTTTTATTCAGAAAACTCATCTTTTATTTTTCGTATTTATTTTTCTTTCTTTCATTTACTATTATAACTTATCCCGCGAATCTCGTACACATTTTTTATAAAAACGACGTGGTATTATATGGGACACGAAAAAAATCCTTCCTTGCCTATTCCCCATGTATCTCATTCCAAAAATCAGTCCTATACACACCTTCGATCGGAAAAAATGGCGGCGGATTAAGCAGGAGATTGCTATCAAAACCTATGTTCACGTTTGCATATCCGGAAAATCCATAACCCTGATTGGTTGCGATAGCTCCATGAATGGTCAACGTCCCTTTTGAATCGCCATAATCCATCCTGCCGACTTTTCCTATCTGGGCCAACATAGCGGCATCTATCCTTAAATCATCCTCGCTGTCTTGAACTACCTCCACGTTATTTTTCGCTACCAAACCCAACACCGTTCCGCTCACATAATCGTCATAATAAACATCATTACCGATGTATATGTTCCCATGGGATACGCTAGGGTTGTTAGCGGCCACTACGAGCTTTTTTCCCGAACCGAGGTGTCCTTCTATCCAGATATTCTTGTCCACGTATATGGCCGCCACGTCGGGCAAATCTACATTGGACACCACATTCTGCACTTGGGTAACCTTGCCATCCTTTTCGTTAATGACCCTGTTCACATCTATCTTGTCTCCTTTCAATATTATCTGATGGGCCTTGGTGGCCGTACTATAATCAAAATTGAGTTCTTGAGCCTTCTCGAATATCAAAGAAAAGCTTGTCAGCACACTGTCAAAATCTTTGGCCGGAACGGGGAAATTTTTACCTCCCAGAAAAACTTCGCTGTCTTGCAGCGTGTTGTATTCATCGCTCCAGCCTGTCCATACTCCTAATTTATTCGTAGTTCCACCATAGAGATAATTCTCCACCGAACTGGTCACTTCGTTATTGCAAACGCCGTCAAATTTTATTCCGCCATTAGAATGCACGAGTCCGTCTATCTGCTCCCCTTCGGATATTTCTATTTCGGAATTAGCCAAAATGGCATACTCACTCCAAGACCTGGGACGAAGAGTGGCTTTTAGCGTCCTTTTCACCTCGGGCTTTTTGTATGTCCAACCTGTTACCGTGACACTGACCACTGTCGATCCGACGGAGGGCTTCTCTACGTTTATCCTGTATTTTCCTATGCCTTCGAAATCCTCTTCGACCGGTTCATTCACTCCCTTGGGATATGGATCGGTCTCTTGCCAAAAATCCGCTATCTCCTGCATATACATTCCCTCGACGGCATGCGCCAAATACCATTTATAATAGTTAAGGCCCGCGTCGGCCACATGCAAAGACTTCTCCTTGGCCTCCATATGCGAAACATATCTTATCTGGGATGTTATATAGGTGACGGCTCCGGAAAATAAGATGGAGGCTATCGATATTATCACCAGGGCCAAGGCCATGGCCGTGCCTCTCTTATTTTTAATTCTTCTTTGCATTTTTTTAAAAAAAATAACCTATTTATTGAGATTCCTAGGGGAAACTAAAGTCTGGACGAGCGTATCGCTTATTTTGGATGGATTTGTGTTTACGGAAACGGACAACCCTACCATCCTTATGGGAGCGACGAAGGCCGGGGTATCCAAAATAGATCCGGAGGAATTATAATAAGTAAAAATCGGTTCAGATTCGCTATTCATAACGTTCGTAGCTATCACAGAAACTATCTCATCGCCCTCCGGGTATGTCGGACTATCCCCTAAAATTGGCTCTGACGTCCCCATCATTATCGAGGTCCCGTCCAAGTAATAATGGACCCTTTCCCTATATTGATCACTGTCTATGTCGCTATAAAAAACAAGATTGAAATCATCGGCGGAAGCTATGGCATATGATCCGCTGTCGGCCTGCGCGGCCCGTCTTATGTTTTCAGTCATCCTCGAAACGCTGCTGGAAGCTATCACGGAAGATTGCCCCCTGCTCACGTCGGTAAGCCTCGTTCTCCACATATATGAAAAAAACGCGCTCAGTCCCGTAGTCACGATACCGAGGATGCCAATAGCCACCAGCAATTCCACCAGTGTCATACCTTTTTTATTTTTGGAATAAAATGTCATCGTTTTTTTATTGCGGATCTATGGATAATTCTCCTTGGGTTAATTGGCTTATCACTACCGTATCATCGTTTTTATCGGAATATCCCGGCTTTGTCAGTTTCACGTTATAAGTCTCCCCTGCCGCCAATATATCGTCTTCGTCTCCGGAAATGAAGCCGTAGCCATACTCGTCTGCTTGTGTGGTATCCGTAAAGCCAAGAGGGACGCTCGAAACTTCGACCAAAACTCCCTCCAAGGGAGCGCCCGTCACCGAATCCGTTATCTTTACGAAATATGAATCCCTGGTCTTGTCTAACAAGTAGACATCTTTTGTTTGTCCTGATTCCCCTTGTTCCACCAAGATTTCATCCGCATTGTTTCCGCTGCCCGAATCCGTTTTCCAAAAAACGTAATTCGGATCGCTTACGTTTACGGTATATTGTCCAGGACTGGCATCCGTTATGCTTTCTTCCCCGGAAGAATCCGCCGCCAATGAGTCCTCATCGAAATTATGCACCAGGCTTCCGTCAGTATTGGTTCCTATGACTCGCCCTCCCTCGAGAGAAAAACCGATGTCCGGAATGACTGAATCATCGATAGGATTTATGAATTTTATGGTGAAATCGCTTTGCCTACTAAAACTGAAAACCGCATTAGTAGTGCTACCGGAAATTACCGAAGAATGCACGTTCGTCGGGTAGAAAGAAGTCGCCGGGTAAGGCGGCAGGGTGAAAACATCGTCCTCAAATCCGGTTTTTCCCAATGTTATGACGTATTGCTGGTTGGACACAGGTAGTCCTATCAAAGTGACGCCTCCGCTGGCATTGGTCGTAACGTTCTGATTATAGGAAACTGACAGATTGGATATATTTACGGACACGTCCGGAACAGGTGCGCCCGCTATGTCGATGACACTGACATTAAGAATTCCTCCGGCTATAGCGACTTCTTCCCCGAAAGGGGCGACTATCGACGAAAGCGAAACTGTCTGGCTCTGGGCTCCTTCCCCCCACTTGACGGAAACCGCTATCTTCTTGTAATCGTTCGGCTCGGAGTCGGTTCCGGTGCCGTCATATTCGTCATTGTGATACACGATACTGGTCAGCACCTCGAATCCATAGTTGCCCCGGGTAACGGTCTCCAATGAATCGATATCCCCCAAAGGCACGCCGGAAACCGTTCCGACTTCACCGTAAGGAAGGCTTCTGATGAATTCTATCCTCTCATTGGCAATATTAACGGCGATCAATTTTTTCTTGGCTTCCAAAACAAGATACGTTCCTGAGGCGAAGAAACGATAAAAAGTCGTCACTATCACCATGAATATGAAAAGTAAAACAAGGGCTTCAATTATGGTGAAGCCTCGCTTTTTATCCCTATCCTTCAAGAAGAATCCTTTCATTCTCTTTTTTATTTTATGTTTTCCATTATGCTGTACATCGGCTGAAGCATGGCGACGGCGAAAAACCCTACGGCTCCTCCGATTACCACCATCAGAACCGGTTCTATTATGGAGGACATGTTCTTGGTTATCTGGTTTATTTCTTCCTCATAGAATTCCGCCAACTGCAGAAGCACGGTTTCGGTCTTTCCCGTTTCTTCTCCTACCTCCACGATCTGATAGACCAAAGCCGGAAAAATATCCCTTTCGGCCGAAAGTATCTTGCTGAGCGCAACTCCCTTCTGGATATCCTCTATTCCCTTGTTGAAAGCTTTCTTATAGTAATAATTGGAAAGCGTATTTGAAACTATCTTAAGCGCGTCCATAACGCTGATACCGCTTTTCAAAAGGGAACTGTAAATCCTGGCGAACCTGGCGCAATTGACTTTGATGGCTATATTCTTAATGACCGGGGTGTGAATCGTCGCGAAACTTAAAGCCTTTTTCCCGACCGGATTGGAAAGGAAAAACTTTATCGCTACGATGAAAACCACGAACCCTACCGATACCGCGACGCTGTTATTCTTAAGCAGATCGCTCAGACCCACCATCATGAGAGTTGCTTTGGGAAGCTCTACGTCCATGTCCTTGAACACGCCCATCATTTGCGGCAAAATATAAGTCAACATAAGAATCCCCACTCCAAGCATCGCGAACAAGACGACAGCGGGATAAATCATGGCCCCTCTGACCTTACTGGCGAGATCATGCTCTTTTTCCAATTGCACGGCCACTATCCTTAAGACTTCTTCCAGATTGCCTCCGGTCTCCCCAACCCTCACCATGTTCACAAAAAGCTCGTTGAAGATTCCAGGGTATTTGGCAAGCCCTTCGCTCAATGTTTTCCCGGCTTGGAGCTCCGTCTGGATATCCGCCAAAACGACTTTAAACGTTTTATTTTCGGTCTGTTCCGTGAGATTCTGAAGCGCCCTGGAAACGGAGAGTCCGGATGATATCATGACGCCGAGATTCCTGGCGAAAACCATTTTCTCCTTAAGCGGGACGCTTTTGAATCTGTCGAAGAATTTAACATTGATAGAATCGTCTTTTTCCTCGATCTGCCTTATCGAGGTCGGCAAAAAACCCTCGGCCTTCAGCTGAAGCACGACGCCTTTCTCATCCTTAGCGGTGATTTCCCCACCCTTCGTTTCACCGCTATAACTTTTAGCCGTATAAATGAATTTTGGCACTCTTATTAAATCAAAATGCAAATCTCAAAATGCAAATTTATGGAGCGGCTTCGCCGCAATACAAAAAATATGAGCGAAGCGAATACCTAAATTTTTATTTTTGATTTTTAAATTTTGAATTATTTATTATTCTTTCGTTACCCTTAAAACCTCTTCGATGGATGTCAGTCCATCGACTATTTTTATGAAACCGTCCTCGCTCATCGTCATCATGCCCTCTTCCCTTGCCTTCTTTTCAAGCTCGGCGGTCGAGGCGTTGGCAGTTATAAGCTTTCCGATTTCCTCATCTACTTCCAGAACTTCATATATACCAAGCCTACCTCTGTAACCTTCATTGTGGCATTGTTCGCATCCCTTCGGCTTAAAAAAGACTATGTCATTCCAGCTGTCCTTTTCCTTGATTTTCTTGCCGGCTTGGGGGGACTTTTTAATCGTTCTTAAAATTTCAGCCATATCAAAAGTCGCTTCCAAGGTCTTTATTTCCTTTTCGTTAAGCTTGTAATCTACTCTGCAATCCGGGCAAAGCTTCCTGACGAGGCGCTGGGCTATGATTACATTGACCGTCGAAGCTACCAAAAAGGGTTCGGCTCCCATATCGGTAAGTCTGGGAAGCGTTCCGGCCGCACTGTTGGTGTGCAACGTGGAAAGCACGAGATGTCCCGTCATCGCGGCGTGCAGGGCGATTTCCATCGTCTCCTTGTCGCGGATTTCCCCGACCATGATAATGTCCGGATCCTGACGCAAAAGAGACCTGAGTGCCGCCGCGAAAGTCATTCCGATTTTAGAATTGACCTGGGTCTGGTTTACTTTCTGCATGCGATATTCGACCGGATCCTCAACCGTGCTGATGTTCACTTCCGGCTGGTTCAAAATATCCATGACCGTATACAGCGTCGTCGTTTTTCCCGATCCGGTCGGTCCGGTCACCAAAATCATCCCGTTAGGGCGCTTTATCTCGCGATGGATTACTTCCAAGGAGTTCCCGGTGAGTCCCATTTTTTCCAAAGTAAGGCCCTTGGAAGACTCGTCCAAAAGACGCATCACTATTTTCTCTCCATCAAAAACCGGCAGGATACTGACACGGAAAGCGATCCTGTATCCGTCTTTTTCAATCTTAAACCTGCCGTCCTGAGGCAGGCGATGCTCATCCAGTTTAAGGTTCGTAAGCACCTTGATACGCGCGACCAAGCCGGAAATGACCTGCTTGGGGAGGATCATGGCATCATGCAAAACTCCGTCTATCCTATATCTGACACGCACCTCCTTTTCGTCCGGCTCGATATGGATATCACTGGCGGACTGCAAAATGGCATGTTTGAGCAAAGTGTCCACGATACGGATGATCGGAAGATCCTGGGCGATCTTCTCCAGGTCCTCGTCGCTCTCCCCTCCGGCCACGTCTTCGGAATTCTTACTGATGATATCCCCGAATTCCGCTTTTAGGCTTTTTTCATATTGCTTGAGGACCTCCCGGATGCTCTCGTCGGAAGTCAGACAAGGAACGATCTTGAGTCCGGTTTTTTTCCGGATGAAATCTATCGTTTGGAGATCCTCCGGGTTTATCATGGCAACCTTGAGGTTGTTGCCCTCTTTTTCGAAAGACACTATGCTATATTTCTTAGCGATCGGCTCGGGAATTATCTGTAATATGTCGGTAGGTATGGTTTCTTTTTCCAGGCTCACGAAGGGGATTCCGAGTATATAAGCATAGAGCTTCCGCAGCTCCACTTCCTTGATGACATCCTGCTGCAAAAGCAAATCCCCCAGCTGTTTTCCTTGCTGGGTTGCCTGAGCATAAAGCTCGTTAACCTTCTCCTTGTCCGCCAAATTGGAATCAAGCAGGAAGTCCTTAAGTTGGGTATTTTCTATTTTCATTTTTCGCGCCCGATCGGATATTCATGTGTTGCTTGTTTTTGGCAAAACATAACCGAACAGGGTAAATTTTTGTTTTTATTTCAATCTCAGAAAATCAGTCCTAGGCCATTCCCAAGACGGATTTTATTTTTTGCGTAACTTCTTCCAGCTTGTAATCAGCCTTAACCAGATAGGTGGTAGCTCCCAATTCCAAAGCTTTTTCCACATCGTTGATGCTTCCGAGATTGGTCAACAAGATGATAGGAATATTCTTGGTTTTCTCGTCAGCTTTGATTTCCCTGATGACTTCGTAACCATCCTTCTTGGGAAGTATGATGTCCAACAGAATCAAGTCCGGCATTTCGGATTGCGCTTTTCTGATTCCTTCTTCCCCGTCTATTGCGGTCACCACTTCGAATCCCTCAGCGGTCATGAAATCCTGCAGCGCTTTGTTCAATACCGGCTCGTCCTCGACTATCAGCAGCTTTTTCTTGTCCATTTTTTTAATGTCGCAAATATGTCCTTTTGAAAAACAAAACTACATACTTACGCTGTAAAATTTATCATTCTTTTTAAGCGGGAGCGAGAAACAAAATGTCGAACCTTTGTTTTCTTCGGAATCGAACCACATCTCACCTCCTGATTGCACGATAACATTTTTCGCTATATAAAGTCCCAATCCGGTCCCTTCCGTCTGATTCTTAATCGCGTTGTCACTTCTGAAAAACTTATGGAAAACGTTCTTCTGCTGCTTCTTCGGAATTCCCACTCCTTCGTCTTTGACGCAAACGACGATCCTGTCTTTTTCCGGCGTTATGGCGACATCCACGCTGCCTTTTTCTTTGGTGTATTTGATACTGTTGGAAAGCAGGTTATCCAAAACCACCACTATCCTTTTCCTGTCCCCGACGAGCTTCGGAACGCTGCCATAATTCCTGATATTCACTTCCACGTTATGCGATTTAGCCAAATTCTTGTTATTGTCGATAACGTCTTCGATTATATCAATAATGTCCAACTCTTCCCTGACCAACGGCAATCTTCCCTGATCGATCCTGGCAACGTCCAACAGATCATTGACGAGCCTGATCATTCTGGCATTGGAATTGTTAACGTTGGCGATGAGTTCCCTTTGCTTTTCATTCAATCCTTCGCTGAATTTGGAAACCAACAGTTCCATTTCCCAATTTATTTCGGAAAGGGGGGTTTTCAATTGATGGGAAGCGATAGAAACGAATTCCGTTTTCATTTTGTTGGCCCTGGCGATCTCATCCACCCCACTGATAATGGAATTTCCGACAGTAAAAAGGACCAGCACCAAGGTGAACTCGCTAAGTAGGAGATATTCCACCGAGTCGGGGTTATTGAAAACGAAATACACCGCCAACATAGATGAAATGATGATGATTCCCATCAGAATGAACAAGAATCCAGGCGATCTCCAAATACTTACCCCCAGCTCATTGGCCTGCTTTTTGAGATTGAAACCCTCCAATATACTTTGCATTGAAAACAGCATCTTTTTTGTTTTTATGGGATATTATCTCCTCTTTTACTTTCCGATTATAGCACAAATTTTCACAATCCGAAACACAGGAATCCGGACAAAAAAACAGCCCCACCAAGAGGGACTGTTTTTCCTTTTCACGTCTCTTTGGAAAATTATATCTTGAACTCCACCACATCTCCGTCCTGCATGATATACTCCTTGCCGACGGTCTTTACTGCCCCGAGTTCCTTGGCCTTACCCCAAGAGCCTATTTCCAACAGCTTGTCCCATTGGATAACGTCCGCGCGGATGAACTTCTCCTGAAAATCAGTATGGATAGCTGCGGCTGCTTCCGGCGCGGTCGAGCCTTTCTTAAAAGTCCAAGCCCTGGTTTCCTGCTTACCGGTAGTAAGGTAAGTTTCCAAGCCCAGCAGGCTATAAGCGGCCACCACCAAACTGTCTATGTTGGATTTTAGCTCCAACTCAGTTTTCTCCTCCTCGCTCATCTCGATAAGTTCTTCCTCGATCTTGATGTCGAGCTTCACATACTGTCTTTTTTCCAGCTCTTCGGGGAGTTTCGCTTCGATATCGGAAACGTTATAAACATAAAGAAACGGCTTCATGGTCAAAAGCTGCATATCGCGCACGGCGATTTTTCCATTTTCCTCCTTCATGATTTCCTCAAGACCCGGCGTTTGGTTAGCCAATTTTCCGCCCTCCAGGGTTGCCTTCACCTTTTTTACGGCTTCCAACTGCTTATCAGCGCCCTTTTTATTGCCCCGAACTTCCTTCTCGATCCTGGCTTCCGCCTTCGCCACGGTCTCCATATCCGCCAGAACAAGCTCGGTATTAATCACTTCGATATCGTCCAAGGGATCGATTTTGTTATGGACATGGGTAATGTTTCCGTTCTCAAAAACACGCACTACCTGCGCGATCGCATCCACCTCACGGATATTGGCTAAAAATTTATTCCCCAAGCCCTCTCCTTCGGAAGCTCCTTTTACTATTCCCGCGATATCCACGAATTCCACGATGGCCGGCACGATTTTTTCCGTCTGCGACATCTCAGAAAGCTTTTGAAGCCTTTCGTCCGGAACCTTCACGATGCCGATATTCGGCTCAATCGTGCAGAAAGGATAGTTATTGATATCTACCGGATTTTTAGTCAGCGCCTTAAAAAGCGTCGATTTACCCACGTTCGGCAACCCTACGATTCCAATCTTAAGTGACATATTTCAAATGAATTTTAACGGTTTATCCATGCCATCGTACAGGAAATACCCAAAATAATCAATAACAAGGCCTTTTCCTTTACTCTGGGCTGTTTTCATGTTATCTATACTTAATGCTCAATATATAATGTTTGGCGTAAAACCTATGAAGCCGACCCATATCATTTGCCATTACGGAGAACTGGCCCTCAAGGGAGGAAACCGGCTTTTTTTCGAGAGACAGCTCGTCCAAAATATCCGACAGCAACTCGGCGAAGGTTTTTCCGATTGCGTAAAGGAAGTACAAAGGAAGCATGGCAGTATCGCCATCATCCTAAAGCCCAAGGGAGCTGAAAAATTGGAACAATTGAAAGAGGCTGTCTCCAGAATATTCGGTATCGTGCACTTTTCTGTCGCGGTCGAAACCACCCAAGAAATCGAAGCGATTAAAAAAACTGCCTTAGAACTTCTAAAAACAGAGGTTTTTGCAACGTTCCGGGTGACCACCCAGCGATCGGAAAAAAGCTTTCCGCTGACTTCGCAGCAGATAAGCCGCGAGGTTGGCTCTTTTATAGTGGAGAAATTGCAAAAGAACGTGAGCCTCAAAAATCCGGAACGGATTTGCTTTATTGAAATATCCGGAAAAAGCGCCTTTCTTTATGCTGAAAAAATCAAGGGTGCAGGGGGTATGCCGGTCGGCACAGCGGGCAGAGCGCTCATACTCCTTTCGGGCGGACTGGATTCCCCGGTCGCCGCCTACTACGCTCTCAAAAGAGGACTTAACGTCAAATTCATCCATTTCCACTCCATTCCCTATACCTCCAAGGCCTCATTGGACAAGGTTTCCCAATTAGCTAAAGCTCTCAAAAAATATAAAGCCGGGGGGAAAATATTTTCCGTGCCTTTCGCGGATGCCCAAAAGGAAATCATGCTCAATTGTCCCGACAGTCTGCGTATAATCCTCTACCGCCGCTTAATGCTCAGAATCTCCGAAGCTGTTGCCAGAAGAAATAAGGCGCAAGCTCTGGTAAACGGAGATTCCCTGGGACAGGTCGCCTCCCAAACCTTGGAAAACCTTTCCGTAGTCGGCCAAGCCTCCGACCTGCTTCTGCTGCGTCCGCTCATCGGGCTGGACAAGGAAGAAATCATGCAAAAAGCCCGCGAAATTGGCACCTATGATATTTCCATCCTCCCCCATGATGATTGCTGCACGAGACTAATGCCGAAAAAACCGGAAATCCGAGCGAAACTGGAGGATATCCTGAATGCTGAGAAAAACCTCGAC
Source organism: Parcubacteria group bacterium GW2011_GWC1_45_14 (assembly GCA_001001345.1). Taxonomy (GTDB): domain Bacteria; phylum Patescibacteriota; class Minisyncoccia; order Moranbacterales; family GWC2-37-73; genus UBA12053. The sequence continues at coordinate 26,555 of LCKI01000016.1, forward strand.
GTCGAAAAAATAATCGGAGAAGCTATAAAAAATACGGAGATAATCTCCGTATAAAATTTCTTTGGTATTCGCACTTTTACTTTCCCAGAACCTCGCAAGCGAAAAGACCAGCTTCTAGAAAATAAAGGATTATCCCAAGTAAAAAAACGATCAGCGTTTCCCCTATCAAGATGATTCTCTTTTGAAATCTATACGAACCCTTGGTTCGCCTGTTCACATAAAGACCGGCGAACAGAAAGAAAACTAAAATTAAAAGCCAATATAAAGGAACCTCGCTCAGAAATCTCTCGAAAATTATTTCCAATGACGGCGCTTCAAAGTTCCTGCCGAAGAGCAGTTCCAAGATGCCCGCAAAAATAAAAGCTCCAAAGAGAAGGATGGCGACATAAAACACCCAAAACAGAATCTCCCTGACCACGAAATATAATCGACAGGTCGGCCTGATACTGTTTTTTCTGATATCACCCAAGACGTTTTCGCTGACTTTTGACATAACTCTTCATTTATCTATTATGGTTTGGGACCGCTCTTCCAGTTTTTCACGAAACTGCTTTTTGGCCCTGCTTATAAGGGTAGCGACCGTCCCCATGGGCTTTTCCAAAATATCCGAAATCTCCAAAACCTCCCGATACCTTTCATCCATTTCGGACAATATATCCATGACCTCCCCAGACGTATACTTCTTTTCCAGATCGGCCACCAAATCGCTTTCTCCTTCCAGAATGTTCAAAAGATCGTTGTCGCCCTCATAAGTCACTGTTTTCGGACGAGCCGTCGTCTTCCTATAATGACTGATCACTTTGTTGTGGGTGATGCGGTATATCCAGGAAGAAAATTTGAGATCCGGATCAAAACCGTTAAGATTTTTGTACGCGCTCACGAAAACGTCCTGCAAAATATCTTCCCCGTCTTCCCTGGTCGAAGCCGAAATCCGCATTATATATCGGAGA
>LCKI01000017.1 GCA_001001345.1 Parcubacteria group bacterium GW2011_GWC1_45_14
GTTTCCTGCGACTTCTTCCGTTTTCGGGATGAAAAAGGTGAAGGTCATCTCCTTGCCCATAAGTTCTTCCGGGGTCTTGCCGAAAAGTTGGGCGACGGCAGTATTGATAATTATTCCATTAGGGTCGTCATCCTTGATAAGAGACCCCCTGCTCGCTTTGAAGCCTCCGAGCTTTAAAAAGGAAGGCTTAGAACCGAAAGCGATAAGGTCGGCGGAAAGATCTTCGATGTGTCCCTGGGTCGTGATCTGGAAAGCGGGACTGACCTCATCCACCCCCGACATCTCCTCCAATCCCTGCACGACTTCCCTACTCAAAGAAACGATTCCTGATTTGGCCTCGGAAATATCCAAAGTCAAAAGGGAGTCGGAAGTCGTGATCCTTTCGAGCAAGGTGGTCCGCAGACCTTCTCCCAATGACACAAGGAACATGATAGCCGCGATACCGATACTCATACCGAGCACGGTCAAAAGAGTTCGAGAAGTTCTCGCCTTGAACATCCTAGTGGACAATTTGAACAGATCGATAAATTTCATGCGGAGTATTTAAGTAGCAACGCTGTAACAACCCGAACCTGTCGATTTTATTTTCCATACGGAGCTTTATGAACGACCTAAACCTGATCAAGCTCTCCGGATCGAGATGGATATTGAATGATTTGACTATGTATTCCGAAATGGAAATAGTGGAGGAATCGGAATCGTTCATGACGGATTCCACCTGGGACAAGATCTCCTTGACCCTGCCGGAAAAATGCTGCACTCTTTTTTTATTCCAACCGGCTCCACCCTCACTCATATCCAGATCAAGTTTCTCCTCCAAGGATTTCTCGTCGATATTTTTAAAAAGAAACTCCTTTAAAATATTCTCGGCCGCGGAGACCTGTTCTTCGGTAAGCTCGGAAAGGACATGGTTCAGGAGTTGTTTGGCTTTGAACGGGATGAGTAATACCCCCACTTGCTGAAGGGAAAGGTTTTTAAAGGTACGCATCAGAAGTTTGAGCTCGCTGGTCATATCCTCCGGCTTTATCTCCATCTCCTCCTTAAGCGCCTCCTTCGGACGCTTGTCGCGGTTGATTTCCTCGCTCTCCTTTTTCCCATCCTTCATGTGGATGATGCGGTCGGCAAAACGCAAATGCTCGGGATTATGCGTAACCATGATCAAGGTCTTCTTGTCCACCCCGTTGATCTCCTTGAATATCTCCAGCACGTTCTCAGCTGATTCGGAATCCAAGTTTCCGACCGGTTCGTCGGCCAAAATGATATCTGGATCATTGATCAGTGCCCTGGCTATGGATACGCGCTGCTTCTGACCTCCAGAAAGCTGGCTCGGGAATCTATGCGCCTGTTCGGCGATTCCAAACCTTCGAAGAAGCTCCATGCCCTTCTCCCTTCGGGATTTGATATCCTCTCCGCGGAAAACTTTCGGAAGGCAGACATTATCCAAAACAGTCAGCGTCGGAATCAAATAGAAGGCCTGGAAAACCATACCTATACTCAATTGATGGAATTCCACGGATTCCTTTTTCGTCATCATCCGAAGGTTTTTTCCTTGCACGAAAACCTCACCATAAGTCGGAGCCTGCAGTCCCGAGATACCATAAAGCAGGGTCGATTTTCCGCAACCCGAAGGACCGAAGATGATGATATATTCCTCGGGATAAATCTTCACGTCAACGCCGTCCAATGAGCGGACTTCGTTGGACTTTCCCTTATTATAGATAACACGAAGCTGGTTGACTTCGATTATTGGATCAGCCATTTCTTGTTTTTCTTTTTGTTTTACTCACGGGTGAATTATAACATGGAATTCGTAAATATTAAACATAAAAATGCCCGAAAAGGGCATCTTACATACGAACTTCCGAATAATTCCTATTTGCGCAGATTTTCCATCAATTTATGGTAAAATCTCAAGTTATGGATGGAGGCGAGCCTCAAAAATAGGGGCTCATCCGTGCGCAAAAGATGACGAAGATACGCCTTGGTATAGCTTTTGCAAGTGTAGCAGTCGCAATTTTGGTCGATCGGCGAAAAGTCCTCCCGAAACTCCTCATTTCCTATGTTTATGGTTTCATAGAAATCCAAGTCTAAGTTATCGGTTACCGGCAATCGGTTATCGGATTTTTTTATATCATTTGAAATTCGGTCATTGGAATTTGATTCGAAATTCGAAATTCGAAATTCGAAATTCGGCTTTTTCCATCGAAAAAGCCTCCCGTGCCTTCCTTCACGGGTCGGAATCACGCAGTCGAACATATCCATCCCGGCTCTGACCGCCGCGACCAATTCTTCCGGTTTTCCCAATCCCATGAGATACCTGGGCTTATCTTCCGGAAGCTCCGAAACCACCCAGTCCAAAATTTCATAAAGATGTTTTCTGGGCTCGCCTACCGCCACCCCGCCAATCGCAAAGCCGTCGAAACCGATCTCCACCAGCCTTTGAGCGCACTCTTTCCTTAAATCTTCATACACACTTCCCTGAACGATGGCGAAAAGCATAGGACGGTCCACTATTTTGTCATCCTGAACTTGATTCAGGATCTTCTTTGCACCGCTCACACTCCTAGATTCCGGATCAAGTCCGGAATGACATTTACTATTTTGAATTTCATTGGAAATTGGAAATTGGGATTTGGAAATTACTTTCCGTTCAAAATGCTCTTTGCATCGCTTCGCCCATCTTATCGTCAATTCCATCGACTGCCTCGCATATTCATATGAACACGGAAAGGGAGGGCACTCATCCAAAACCATGATCATGTCCGAACCGAGATTCAATTGGATGTCGATGGATTTCTCCGGACTCATGAAATATTTTTTGCCGTCTATCGGATCAATAAATTCCACTCCTTCCTCGGTCAGCTTTACTCCGCTCTTGCCGAAATTCTTGGCAGCGCGCGCGCCGAGCGAAAAAACCTGGAAACCCCCGGAATCCGTGAGAATCGGCCCGTCCCAGTTCATAAATTTGTGAAGATCTCCAGCTTTAGCGATCAGGTCATCCCCTGGCCTGAGCCAAAGATGGTAAGTGTTTCCCAAAACGATCTGCGCTCCCAATTCTTTCAAATCCTCGACTGAGACGTTCTTCACCGCTCCCTTGGTGGCGATAGGCATAAAAAACGGAGTATTGATTTCTCCGTTTCTCGTGGTGAGCTTGCCCACTCGCCTATTTTCGATTTTGCGTTTTATCTCAAGCATAGGTATCCATCGTACCGCAATATCCCCCTTAAGTAAAGATTGGTAACCCTATTGCTGCATCCCTGGGACTTTGTAGGCCTCGGGCTTGATGGAGGCATCTTCCGGAAGCTGGGTCGTCTTCTCCTTGCCCTCCAAAAATATTTCATTGCCCGTAAAAGAATCTTTGGCGCTGAATTTCGAGACGTTCAATATCTTAAGCTCCTCCCCGGTCTGATTTTCCTGCGGAGTCACGCTTATCTGGAAGATCACTTCCTTTTTCGGACCAAGAACTCCTGTACCCGCCGGAACGTCCCCGGTTTCCCAAACCACCTCGTTCGTCCTCTCGTTATATGAGACCTTTTCCCCAGACGGATAAATCCTCCCCGTCCATCTGACTCCGGAAGGAAGAGAAGAAACGATTTTTGCTCCACTGATGTCGTTGGAAAGATTGGTCACAGCCCAATGCAAGGTGAAATTAGTCTCACTTCCCACTACCATCGGCAAGGGACCGGAATTTTTTATCTTGAAATCGTCATAATAACCCTTGGTATCGAAAGAAACTTTCGAGTTAAGCTTCACGTTGAGTTCACTGCTGGACACTAATTTGCTCGCTCCACTGGGATTGAGCAGATTGGCGCTATCCACTTTGGCTATGGAACTGATTATGAAATTCTTGTCGCTAGCGCTCCCTATCGGAATCGTTCCCAAAACAGGAACAGAGAAGCGTATCTCTCCTGCGACATCAGGAGAAAGGCTCGCCAACTGCGGAATATCGGAAGCCTTCCAGGTCGCAATTCCGGTTTTCACATCAAAATGGCCGTTCTCGAGCTTTATTTTTGTCATATCCAAGGCCACGCTCTTGATTTCCATGCTCACGATGACATCCTTGAGGACGTAATCGCCTTTATTTCTGTATTTTATGATATACCTCAATGTGTCTCCCGGGTTAGCAACCAAGCTCGGGTTGCCCTCGATTTCCTGGGAAATAGCCAAGGCGGACTCGATTATCTTAGTACTTTTTTCCCTTTCATTGTAAACGATGAAATCTCCATTGTTGCCGCTTTTTCCCAATTGGATTTTCACGGTCTTGCTCTGCGCCGCAGATCCTGTCAGTTTGCCCGAAATCCTGATCTTTCCTCCGCTGTCAGGATTGAGGACTCCGAAATACCAAACGTTATTGCCCTGCGAAGGGACTGGGTCAGAGAAGCCGAATTCGAAACCCTCCGGATAACTGACTTTAATCTGCGCGTCGCTCAAGGACTTCACGTCAAGATTCTTATAATCTATGACGTAATCCACGCTGTCCCCTTCAGTGGCGTCCGTCGGCGCGGCCACTTCCAAAAACATAGGAGAGGTCGTTATGTTGACGCCGATCTGGTTTTTGATTTCAAACTCGCTACTCAGGTTCGAAGGGCTGTATTTCAAATTGGCATGGAGATAAACGGGCGCGTCCTTGGGAGCATAAAAAACTCCGGTAAGCTCGACCGACCCTTCCTCGTTCGCGCCTATGTCCCCGATATATATCTTGCTGTTGTTCGCGTTGAGCTGCTTGAGATTGACGTTGCCGCTACCACTTGGCTGGAAATTTTCCGAATAATTCAATGATATCTCGGCGTCCTTGAGTTTGACACGGTTGCCGTTCTTATATTTCAAAAAGTATCTCACGGGCTGGGTACTGTCAGCCTCCTTCGGTCCGTCTATGGAAAGCGTCACCCGGTCTTCCTGGAAAGCGGTCTTCCTGCTGTAGGAAATATAAACGATTGAGCCGACTATCACGATTATCGTCGCCAAGGCTCCCAAGAGGATCCCGACTATTTTCTTTTGCTTCGGCGTCAATCCCTTTTCCTCCTCAACCCAGGATTCCTCGCGAATAAATTGGTTTTCGCCTTCGCGCCCGGAATAGGAAGGATCGAGCCGGCTCGCTTCGTGTTTTCTTTTATCTAAATCCGAATTGGGATCATAAATGTCCCTATTCAATTCTTCTAGCGGCATATTTTTTTATTTTTATGTTACACTTACGCACTTATCATACCATAATCAGGGACTTAAATCCATTCCAGCGTCTCCTTAATCGCCATCTTGGCGAAATTGACATCTTTCCTCTGCACCTTGAGGCGCACGAAGGACTTGAGATTATTCTTAGTGGCCATGCGCATGAGCTTGACCGAGTTCACACTAAGAAACAGCTGGGAGCGCACGGCTCCGTTGCACTCCGAACAAACCATCCCGCCGCTCTTGGCGCTGAACGCGATTTTCTCTTCCGTGATTTTCTTTCCGCATTCGACGCAACCCTCCGTTTCCCCTCCATATCCCAAGCATTCCAGCAATTTCAAAAGGAAAACAGAGGTAAGCAATTCAACCTTATCCTCATATTCGGAATTATCCATCGTCGAAAAGACCAGACTCTGCGAATCGATCGCCTCCAAATATTCCTTGATAGTCTCGAAGACGACCGGATCCTTATGGTCGAGTTCGACTATCTTATTGAAGATATTGAAAGAGGAGACGATCTTGGAAAGGGCGTAGTAATCGCTGCGCAGCGAGGAGAAATTGTTTTCCACCACCGAGCTGGTGATTTTTCCCATTCCACGGCTCCTGGCGACGGTGATATCCGCATAGGTGAAATTTTCCAAAAGACCGGCCAGCTTCGCCCCGGTCTTTCGGACCCCTTTGGCCAAGGCCTGCACCTTTCCTCCCTCCAAGGTATATAAAGAATAGATGCGGTCGGTTTCCCCCACATCTCTCTTTCCCAAAACTATGCTGGTGTACTTGTATTCCATCCGGTAGTAGCAATTCAAATGGCCTCTGGCCGAATAAATTTCAATTTCACATATTACTTCCTATTTAATCGCGGGATTATTTCAACAAAGACCGGTAACCTGTAAATATGAATTTTGAATTTTCACTACCGGATCCATGAAATCATTAAAGCATAAAAACAAATAACATAGAAATATATAAGTTACGCGTCTATCTCACTGTCATTCCGGACTTGATCCGGAATCCCGTAATTTATAGAGCGATACTTTCTACTACGAGATCCTGAAACAAGTTCAGGATGACAAACGCGTAAGTCCTAAAACAAAAGGTCTCTCTGTTTCCAGGAGACCTTTTGAACGGCTTTGCATTAAAACTATCGCTTAATTTGAATAACAATCTTCCCTCCGTCTATGTCGAATTCCTTCTCTAAGTCGAAATCTTCAGATTTTCCTTCATTCAAGCCGTCGGCAAGCGTTTCCTTGGAAATAAGCTCCCCGAATTTGGAAAACACTTCCGATGTTCCATTATACCATATTTTTATCCTGTTGTCTACCTCAAAGCCGGCTTCCTTGCGCATCTCCTGGATGAAGCGGACGACTTCCCTAGCCATGCCTTCCATTCTCAATTCTTCGGATATTTCCGTGTTAAGTTCCACTTCCTCGGCCAACCCCTTCTCGATGACGACCTCTTTGACATTCAACTCGTCCTTGATAATTTCCTGGAGCTCCTGGCTCTCGATAGGTATCTTTATTTTGACTGCGGAAAGAGGCTGACGCACTTTGATCTTGGCGGTCGCCCTCATCTGAAGTCCCAGACTGATAAGATTTCTGACCTCAGCCATCTCCCTGTTCAGATTATCATCGATCATCGCCGCCTCAAATTCAGGGAAATCCGAAAGATGCACGGATTCCTCTCCCGTAAGATTCTTGTAAATCTCATCCGAAATAAAAGGAGCGAAAGGCGCCATGAGCTGGGAGAGCTTCACCATAACCTCATGCAAAGTCGCATAGGCATTATCCTTGTCGGAATCGTTCTCGCTCTTCCAGAAGCGCTTGCGGGATCTTCGAATAAACCAATTGGAAAGATTGTCTACGAACTTCGGAAAAAGCCTGGCGGTCCTGGCCAAATCATATTGCTCCATGCCTTCATTGACTTCCTTGATGAGCGTATTGAGTTCCGAAAGCATCCACCTGTCCAAGATGTTTTCCGATTTTCCGAAATCCTTTTTCGGATCGAAGCCGTCGATGTTGGCATAAAGCACGAAGAAGGAATATGAGTTCCAAAGCATCCGGAGCGTCCCGCGCACGAACTCGGCCACGTCCTTTTCGGAAAAATTGATGTTCTGCGCGAACACGACCGGCGAGGACATAAGGTATAACCGCATCGCGTCGGCGCCGTATTTGTCAAACATGAGCTGCGGGTCCGGATAGTTCTGGAGGCGCTTGCTCATCTTCTTGCCGTCCTCCGCCTGCACGGTCCCGTTTACAATAACGTTCTCAAAGGCATGTGAATCACGGACAGTGGTGGAGATCATATGCAGATAATAGAACCACGCCCTGGTCTGATCCTGCCCTTCCGCGATGAATTGCGCCGGGAAACTTCCTTCGAATTTCTCCTTGTTCTCGAAAGGATAGTGCTGTTGGGCGTATGGCATCGAACCGCTGTCGAACCAGGTGTCGAGAACGTCCGGAACGCGCTTCATATCCTTGCCGCATTTTTCGCATTTGAAAACGATCTTGTCCACAATGTGCTTATGGATGTCAGTGATTTTTTCTCCGGAGATTTCTTCCAGCTCAGCCACGCTGCCGAAAACCTTCATCTCTCCGCACTCGCATCTCCAAATCGGAATGACCGAAGCCCAAAACCTCTGACGGCTGATCGACCAATCGCGCGCGCCTTCCAGCCATTTGCCGAACCTTCCCTCTTTCATATGCGCAGGAACCCAGGAGATCTGCTTGGCGGTTTCCAAAGCCCGCGCTTTCATCTTCAACACGTCCACGAACCATGACGAAGTCGCGTAATTAAGAAGCGGCGTGTCGCATCTCCAGCAATGCGGATAGCTGTGTTCGTATTTTTCCTTGGAAAAAAGCGCTCCGTGCTTGGCTAAATATCTGATGATTTCCACGTCCGTCGACTGGTGGTCGCCCAGCGGCTTCACATGGAGTCCCGCGAAATCTGTCGCCTCCTCCTTGATGATTCCGTCCATGCCGATATGCTGGACGAACGGCAACGCCATCCTTTTTCCCAGATTCATATCGTCCTCTCCGAAAGCCGGAGCGATATGCACAACCCCTGTTCCTTCCGCGGTCGTCACGAAATCGGCGGCATAAATTTTCCAGCCGTTTATCTTGTTCTCGATTTCTTTTTCCTGATAATAGGGAAACAGTGGCTTATACTTCTTGCCCACGAGCGAACTTCCTTTCACGTGTTTCAAGATCTCATACTCTTTCTCCTTCATCACTTCTTCCAATTTGTCTTTCGCCAAAATCAGTTTCTCGTCCACGAATCCTTTCTCCTTGTCCACTCTGGTTGTTTGCACCAGGACGTAGTCTATATATTCTCCCACGGCCAAAGCGACGTTCCCAATCAATGTCCAAGGGGTCGTCGTCCAAGCCAAGACGTAAGTTTTCACGTCTTTCTCTTTTTTATTCGTAATTCGTACATTCGTATCAGATTCGTAATTCGTAGAGAGTAGCTCGAATTTGGCCACAGCCGAAAGGTCCTTGACCATCAGATAACCTTCAGCGACTTCGGATTGCGAAAGGGTCGTCTCACAACGCGGGCAGATATGCATCGCACGATATCCTTCATAGATAAGCCCTTTATCCCAAAGCTGTTTAAAAACCCACCAAATAGATTCCATGTAAGAAAGGTCCATAGTCTTGTAGGAATTTTCCATGTCAGCCCAGCGCCCAAGTCGGCCGATGACTTTTTTCCATTCCTCCACATATCCCAAAACCTTGCTGCGGCAAAGCTCATTGAATTTCTCCACTCCCAATTTCTCGATATCCTTCTTGGTTTTGGATCCCAACTCCTTCTCCACGATGTTCTCGATCGGAAGACCATGGCAATCCCAGCCCCACTTCCTTTCCACGTAAAATCCCTTCATCGTCCAAAACCTCGGCACCACGTCCTTCATCGTGCTGGAAACCAAATGGCCGTAATGAGGGGTTCCCGTCGCGAAAGGCGGGCCGTCATAAAAACTATACCGCTTGGCATCTTTTCTTTTTTCCAAGGACTTCTCGAATATTTTTTCCTCGTTCCAGAATTTCAGGACTTCTTCCTCCATCTTCGGGAAAGTCTGTTTAGGGTCGATTTTTTTGAACATATTTTTATGATTATTATTTAATATTTTTCAATTTGAAAAAAAATTATCCAGCCCCCATTCGTATATTCGTAACAAATTCGTAATTCGTAGAGAGAAACAAAAAATCCCTATGCAAAAAAATGCATAAGGACGCGCGTCACGTCGTTCAGGAACGACCGTGATCAAAGCGTGGTACCACCTTAATTCAGTCCGTAGTTCGTAGTTCGTAGTTCGTAGAAAAAATTCTAAAAACTAAAAACTAAAAACTAAAAACTCTTCATTCCGGCTGTTACGGGCCTGCCCGACGGATTCTACTTCGCTTATTGTCATTCCGGACTTGATCCGGTCTTGATGCCCCTTGAGGGTAAATCTAGACCCTGAATCAAGTTCAGGGCGACAAGTCGTTTCTTCCCGCAGCTCCGAGGTGATTTCCTCATCAAAGCCTTTGATTATTTTGTATATATATTCTACTTCAAACTCTCATAAATTTCAAGCGTCTTTTTCGCCGTCTCATCCCAATCGAATTTCTGAGCGATGGCGAATCCCTTTTCCTTGTAAGTACTGCGTAGATTCCCGTCCTCAATGAATTTCTTCATCGCGTCTTTGATTTCGTCAACACTAAGCGGGTTCACATATAGCGCCCCGTCTTTGGCTATCTCCGGAAGAGAGGAAACGTTGGAAATGATCGCCGGGGTCTTGGTCGCGAAAGCTTCCAGGACAGTCATACCGAAACCTTCGTAGAGCGAAGGCATGATGAAGAATTCCGAGTTTTTGAAAAGCGGTACCAACTCGTCTCCGATTATATATCCAGTGAAAACGATATCCTTGGAAAGACCGAGGTCTTTGATGATCTGGATATATTCTTCCGAAAGCCAACCTTTTTTTCCAGCCAAAACCAACTGGTATTCAAATTTCTTATTGCCACTGTTTTTGTATTCCTCTTTCAATTTAGCGAAGGCTTGGAGCATCCTAGTAATGTTTTTCGAAGGCTCCAATGTTCCCAAAAAGAGGATGTATTTCCCGTTGATGCCGAATTTTTCCAACACTTTTTTCGCGTCCACATCCGGAGTTTCGAAAAATCTTTTGTCCAATCCACTGTAGATCACTTCCACTCTTTCTTCGGGAACCCCCAAATACCTATTAAGTTCGTCCTTGAGCGAGTTGGAAGAAGCGATTATCTTGTCGGCTTTTTTGGCCATCAACTTCGCCACAGTCTTTTCCCTAAGCCTTTTGACCTGAGGAAGGTACTGCGGGGCATGATACATGATCATATCCTGGAAGGTGACGATAGTTTTTCCTTGATATCCAGTCGGGATCCTGCTGGAATATGACGTGGAATGCAAAACATCCAAGTTCTCCCTTTGCAAAGTGGCCGTTCCCAAAATCTCATTGTACATTCCAGGGAGGTATTTCTTATAATCCGAAAATGGATAGAACTTTATCTTCACGTTCGGCTTGGTGAATTTCTTGATGTCCTTTTCGCGCACGCGGAAATCGAAGAACAAAACATATTCATTCTTCTGGTCGATCTTCAAAAGGTGTCTGATAAGCTGATAGGTGTAATGTCCAGCTCCGATCGCGTCTCCCTTTTCGGGACTCAGGATCGTTCTGGCGTCAATTCCGATTCTCATATGTTTTTTCACTAGCCCTTGGACCTACTTTGGCCCCGAAGGCAGCCTCTTATAAACTTATGGGTTCTTTGTATCCTACACCCAGGCGCTGTAAAAATCAAGCGAAAATTGGGCATCCCTACATCTTCTCCGGAGCCGACACCCCGATAAGACTAAGCGTCTCGGCGAGTATGATTTTCACCGCTCCGACGAACGCCAACCTGGCCTTGGTTATTTCCGGATTCTCCTGGTCGATCACCTTGCAGTCGTTATAGAAAGAATGGAACTTGTCAGCCAAGGAAAGCGCGTAGTGCGTGATCTTGTTTATATCGTTCGTCATCGCGACCTCTTCGATAAGTGCGGTGAATTTATTAAGCTCCCTCATCAAACTTATTTCTTTTTCATGCGTCAGCAAGCCCACGGAGTTCGACTCCGATTCGGAGTCGAACTCCGTTTTTGGCATGTGAAAACCCGCTTCTTGCGCTTTTTGCAGGATACCGCAAATACGCGCATGCGCATATTGGACGTATGGTCCGGTCGCGCCTTCCAGCCTAAGAGCCTCGTCCATGTCGAACTCTATCTTGCTTTGTCCGGAATATTTGAGCATATAAAACTTCACGGCACCTAATCCTATTTCTTTGGCGATCTTGGTCTGGGGAAATTTCTCCTGAACCTTTTCAACCATCCTGTCCATCAAAAATCTGGCTGGGATGATATTGCCCTTCCTTGAGGACATGGTCTCGCTTCCTTTGAGCGAAACGAATTCATACCCGACGTGCTCCATATCCTTTTCAAATCCCATGAGCTCCAAGATCTTGAAGATCTGCTTGAAATACAAACCTTGTCGGATGTCGACGACGACGATGCTCTTGTCGATCCCGTATTCCTTGAATTTCCTGATGGCCAACGGGATATCCTTCATTCCATACAGCGCGCTTCCGTCTTTTCTGACCAGCACCAAAATTCCCAGGCCATATTTTTCCAAATCGGCGATCGTCGCCCCTTGGCTTTCCTTGATAAAATCGGTTTCCAAAAGCTTCGGTAGCATTTCCATTCCCGCCTTTTCTTCCTCGCTTTCCCAAAAATAAACGTCAAATTTCACGCCGAGTTCATCATAAATCCCATAAAATTCATCCAGCGACCACTTCTTGGTTTTTTCCCAAAGAGCGACCAATTCCGCATCGCCTTGCTCGAATTTTTTCTGCAAAGCCTTGAATTCTTCCTCCAACTGGGGATTTTCACCGATGGCCTTCACCGCCTCAGAATAGACCTTCCCCAAGAACTGAGCCTTATCTTCCAGTTGATCCAAGTTCTTATCCGCATGGAATTTCGAAATTCCCCAAAGACATTTGGCGATATGCGTTCCGGTGTCCCCGATATAATTCGCGGCGATCGTCTCGTGTCCGGATTTCCGAAGGATGTTCACCAACGAGCTTCCGATAAAAACGTTCCGGAGGTGTCCGATATGGAATTCCTTGTGGGTGTTCGGCTGGGAATATTCCACCATTACCTTCTTATCTTTCTTTTCCGCTTCCCCGAAAGATGTTCCCTTTTTGGAAATATCTTTCACGACATTTTGCAGATATTTTTCCGAAAGAGAAAAGTTGATATATCCCGGCGCGACAACCTCTATCTTCCCGAATTCTTGTAACTTGTAACTTGTAACTTGTAACTTGATTGCCTCCGCAATCTCCATTGGATTTTTCTTCAACTCCTTGGAAAGCGTCATCGCCACGTTCGTCGTGTAATCCCCGAACGTCTCGTTTTTCGGATAATCCACGACAATCTCAGGCATGGCAAAATCCGAGCCGAAAGCCCCTGAAACCGCCTTTTCTATAATTTTTCTTAAATCATCTTTCATTTCGTATTTCCAACCCGTTAACCCGTGAACGCGTTAACGGACAAATAATCCTATATTTAGATTATACCTATATCAAGCCATTTTTGGCAAATAAAAAAGCCCCGCCGAAAGACGGAGCCTCACGCCAAGAAAAATTAATTCTTGATGCATGAAAAATAGGAAGTAAGAGGGCCAGATGAATACGCACCGGTCTGGGCCAAAGACCACCCACTTGGGCATCCGCACCTGAATCCAGCATCCAATGAAAACAATCTTAAGGACTACAGCTACCACTAATGTGCGTTGATACCCAACCTGCAGGGGTACACAAATCAATAGTTTCAGCACACGGAACAACATCCCAGGTAGTCCTTGTCGACCAGCATGTCCCACAAGGACAAGCTCCTCCTTTTGCCCAAGCTGGCACAGTAGGATCAGTTTCCGCTCCGCCGCCTGCGCTGCTTAAGCATTTCCCTCCCGTCGTACAAACATCCGTCGCCCTGATGTTTCCATTCACATCCAACTTCTGGGCTGGAGCGGTCGTCCCGATTCCCACATTACCACCGGAATTAAAAATAACATCGTTAGAGCTATATTTCCCTTCCATCATGACTTTCGGGGTGTTGCCGCTAAACTGCACTATACCCCAGCGAGGTTCATTGCCATCCCAAGCGTCCAAACTTACTCCATATCCAGTAGACCAAGCCACCCTTACTCCGCCGGTCCCATCCGTTCCGCTGTATCCGGTTCCACCGGAACTTTGTGACACTGTCAATTTATTTGTCGGGTTAGTCGTCCCTATTCCCACCTTGCCTGGCATATACACATTGGCATCACCCCAAGCGTCATTCCCACCGATCGTGAATGCATTGCCTTGGAATTTTATGCTTCCTACGCTATGCCCGCTGTCATGGAAACCGATACTGGACATATCAGAAGCGTTCAATAACAAGCTGTAATTCCAAGTTTCGCCTGCAGGATTATGATTGACCGTTGTCGAACCCAAATTTAAAATACCCGCTTTGCTCTGAGGCAAAGATCCCGTGTTGATCGGTGCACCAATGTTGCCTCCTGGAGGGGCAACCGTCGGTTCCACCCAGGCGCGGGTGAATTGAAGGGAGATTCCTAGCACGATTCCCACTGCGCTCACTCCCGCCCAATAGGAAAGTTTTTTGAGTTTGGTTTTCATTTTTCTATATGATTAAAATGATTAAAAACGAATTATTTTGAATTCCCCGCGGCTTCCTGCTGCATCTTAAGAATATCCTCCACTGTAGGTCCCTGCTCCGGTTCGGACGATACCGCCTCGGAACTCGCCTTCTTTTGCTGCTCCATTATTTCCTCTATTGAAGGAACATTTTCTGAAGAATCGACACTTTCGTTTTGTTGCGTTTCTTCCACAGCCTTCTTTTGAATCTCCAATATTTCCTCCACTGTAA
>LCKI01000018.1 GCA_001001345.1 Parcubacteria group bacterium GW2011_GWC1_45_14
ATCGGGCTTCATGCTCGCGACAACACCAAGCTCATCGAGACGCTTCGAAGTCTTCAAGAAATAGGAAATACCTTGATCGTGATCGAGCATGATGAGGAAATGATGCGCCACGCCGATCATTTGGTGGACATCGGACCGGGCGCCGGAAAGCACGGGGGAGAGATTATCGCCGAGGGGACCCCGGAAGAAGTCATCAGTAATCCCAAGTCCTTGACTGGGAAATATTTGCGGGGTGAGATGGGAATCGATATTCCGAAAAGCAGAAGGCCTATCAACAGGAAAAAGCATATATTGATACGTAACGCCCAGGAAAACAACCTTAAGGGCGTGACAGTGGAATTCCCATTGAAAGTTTTCACCTGTGTGACCGGAGTTTCCGGATCTGGAAAATCCACATTGATCGAGGACACTTTATATAAAGCGCTGGCGAATAAATTGCATCGCGCCTTGGACGTGCCCGGAAGACACGGGGAGATTTTGGGAATCGAGAACATCGACAAAGTGATCATGATTGATCAAAGCCCGATCGGCAGGACTCCGAGATCAAACCCCGCGACGTATACCGGACTTTTCACCCACATCCGGGAACTTTTCGCTTCGACCAAAGACGCGAAACTTCGCGGTTACGGACCGGGAAGATTTTCTTTCAATGTCAGCGGAGGTAGATGTGACAACTGCTCAGGGGAAGGATACCTCAAGATAGAGATGCAATTCATGCCGGACGTGTACTTGCCTTGCGACGTTTGCAACGGAAAAAGATATAACAGCGAGACGCTGCAGGTAAAATACAAGGGCAAGAATATTTCCGAAGTCTTGGCGATGACGGTTTCCGAGGCGAAGGATTTCTTCGCAAGCTTTCCCAAGATACATGCGCCATTGGCCGTTTTGGAGGACGTCGGTTTGGGATATATCGAGTTGGGGCAGAGCGCCACGACGCTTTCCGGAGGAGAAGCGCAGAGAATCAAGCTTGCCACCGAGCTTTCAAGGAAGGCTACCGGCGACACTTTCTATATCTTGGACGAGCCGACCACGGGGCTCCATTTCGACGACATCAAAAAACTCTTAGGAGTTTTGAATAGGTTGGTTGACGCGGGGAACACGGTGGTAGTGATCGAGCATAATATGGACGTGATCAAGACGGCGGATTGGATAATCGATCTTGGTCCCGAAGGCGGAGACGGCGGAGGAAAAATAGTTGTGACCGGATCGCCGGAAGAGGTCGTTAAATATGAGAAAGAAAGTTATACGGCGAAATATTTGAAACAGGTTTTGAAAAAATAGTTTTCAGCTGCCAGTTTTTAGCTTTCAGGTATAATGAAAGCAGCATAAATAAAATCACTTCATATGAAAAATTCGTTTGTCGCATTGAAGAATAAAAAAAGGTTCACTTATAACGATGCGGAATCGGCGCAAAATTACATTCGCTACGTCGAATCGGCCGATGGAAAAGTGGAACGTAGGGCGATCACTCAAGCCGTTTTTTCGCATCTGCCAGAAAATAAGGAGGGTTATATACTAGACGCGGCTTGCGGAACCGGGTGGCTGACCCGTTCGATGGCGGAAAAATATGCGAAGGTTTTGGGGTTTGATTCAAGCGTTCCACTTTTGGAAAGCGCGAAGAAAAACGCTTTGGAAAATTGTTCCTTCATCGAAGCGGATGTTCTCAAAGAAATCCCGACTCTTGATCGGCCATACGACAGTACTGTTTTTTGCTTGGCGGCGCACGATGTGAAAAATCCCAAAGAAGCCTATTTCCAATTGGAGAAAGTCTTGAAAGACGACGGGAAAATGATCGTGGTCGTGGCGAATCCCTATTATTCTTTTCCGGTCGGCATTTGGAAGCGCGGGATTTTGGGAAAGATTTTAGGAAAAGGGAAAACCCGTTTACTTTTGAATCCATATAATGATTTCGCCAGGGGCGGGAGAGAATTCCATTGGAAAGGCAGTATCCCTTCCTATTTCCATACCCTTCCCGAAACCCTAAATGACGCACTTGAGAGCGGTTTCCAATTGGAGAAGATGGAAGAAATCAGGATTGACGACGGCTCGCACGCGACAGGCAGGAAATGGCAGCTCCACAACTATCCGATGCTTCTGATGTTGGTTTTCCGTAAAGAGAAGAAATGATCAGCTTGAAGTAATAAAGTGGAATGGAAAACATAATCGAAAAAGTAAGAAATTTTCCGCAAGCGCCGGGGGTGTATGTTTTTCGGGGTGCGAAGAAGGAAATTTTGTATATCGGGAAGGCGACTAATTTGCGGAGCCGGGCGCAATCGTATTTCCGAGGAACGGACAGCCGAGGGGAAAGGATCGAATCGATGGTTTCGCAAGCGGCCGATGTGGAATTCCAGCAGACCGACTCGGTTCTGGAGGCTTTGATATTGGAGAGTAATCTGATAAAAAAACACCAGCCGAAATATAATATCATGGAAAAGGATGACAAGTCCTTCGCGTATTTCGTGGTTACCAAAGAAGAATTTCCCAGGGTTGTCATATTGAGAAAAACGGATTTATTGAAAATTTCAAATTTCAAATTCCAAATTCCAAGTCAATCTCAAATCATAAATGACAAATTACAAACGAAAAATTTTAAATACAAGGATATTTTGATCGATAAATATTACGGACCATATATCAGTAAATACCAGATGGAGATCGCTCTCAAAATCATCCGAAGGATTTTCCCGTTCCATTCCAATAAAGCCAAAACCGAAAAAGGCTGTTTGGATTTCCAATTGGGAAAATGCCCTGGACCTTATGCGGATGCGATTTCCAAGGAGGATTACAAAAAGAATATCCGGGGGATAAGGATGATTTTGGAGGGAAAGAAAAAAAGGCTCGTCACGACTTTGGAAAAAGAGATGGAGGAGGCGGCCAAAAAAAACGAATTCGAAAAGGCGGCGGAACTTCGCAATAAGGTGTTCGCGCTCAACCATATTCGCGACATCGCGTTGTTGGGTCGTGAATTTGAATCTGAATTTTCCGACCTAAAACCTAATACCTATAACCTAAAACCTGTTCGGATTGAAGCATATGACATATCGAACATCTCAGGTAAGCAGGCGGTAGGTTCGATGGTGGTTTTTTCCGGGAAAAATCCTGACAAATCGCAATACCGCAAATTCAAAATAAAGTCGGTCGAAGGACCGGATGACGTGGCGATGATGCGGGAGGTTTTGGCCAGGAGAATCGGGAATGATTGGCCTAGGCCCGATCTTGTTTTGTTGGATGGCGGGCAGGGTCACCTTAACGCAATCGTTGATTTATTTGAGGTGTTGAATTTTGAGGTGGCTGTCATGTCGGTAGCCAAAGGAGAAAGTCGTAAAAATCTCAATTTCCAATTTCCAATTTCCAATCAAATCCTAATGTCTAAATTTTCAAAAGAAGTCATGGGATTACTGGAAGACAAGAATTTTGTGAAACACATTATGGACGAAGCCCACCGCTTCGCTATCGGATATCACCGCAAGCTTCGCCGCAAAGACGCATTGAAATGATCCCTTCTGCCATTCTACTTCATATGGTAGAGATCTCTACGAAGTACGAATTTTACGAAACTACGAATGGGCCAACGGGCTGTAGGATTGCTTTTCAGCATATTCGTACCCCCGGCGCGTATGATATAATGACACTGTTAAATAAAATAGCTCAAATGAAGGGAAAATTAGCAATATTTAGCTTGATTTTGGGGATGCTCGCCTTGGTGAGCGGTTTTTGCTTTTCTTCGGTAGCCAGCGCGATGGAGGATTTGGGGACATATCACGCCGTGGAAATGAATGGCGAAATGATGGCTTCTGGTGACCATCACGGGATGGCTGACAGCGCTTCTTTCATGCCGTGCTGTGAAAAAAGCGATCCGGACCATGGCGACTCGCTTTTGCTTGGTAAGATTGAAAACGGGAAGGTTCTGATCGGAGCTCTGGGCGTGATAGCCGATGAAGACACGACATTGCAGGTAAAAAAACAGCAACAAATTTCTTTGGATACATACTTTTCTCCGCCCGAAGGTGAAAAGCTTGCTTCAGTTATTAAGATAGAATAATTTAAATTTTCGAGAACCTTTAAGTTTACCTTAACAGGTTTTTAGGCGTGTCGTTCTGAATCCGTCAGTCGACGGAGTGGAACATAGATTCCGGATTAAGTCCGGAATGACAAATAACTAAGTCAGTAATTAAAAAACAAAATATGAGTATGAACAGAATCAATGTGCCCATCAAAGGGATGCATTGCCGTTCTTGCGAGATATTGATAGAGGAGAGCGTTTCCAAAATTTCGCACGTCAAAAAGATCGACGTCGATTGCAAGAAACATTCAGCTGAGGTTTTTTATGATTCTAAAAAACCGAATATGGCTGAAATTGAAAACGCTGTCCGCGAGGCCGGATATGAAATAGGAGAGGAGGGTGAAAAATCCTTTTTCACGAAAAATAGGGAAGAATATAAGGACCTGGGCATAGCCCTGTTGTTCCTTTTGGGAACCTATCTATTGCTTAAGAATCTGGGGATAACGAGTTTGAATCTGGTGCCGTCTTCGAATTCCTACAGCTTGCCGGTGGTGCTTCTGGTCGGGATAACGGCCGGACTTTCGACCTGCATGGCGCTGGTCGGAGGTTTGATTTTGGGAATTTCGGCGCGCCACAGTGAACTTCATCCAGAAGCGACGCCGATGCAGAAATTCAGGCCGCATCTTTTCTTTAACGCTGGAAGGATTTTGGGATACGCGCTTTTGGGAGGACTCTTGGGAATGGCCGGTTCAGTCTTGCAGATTTCCGGAACGTTTTTGGGTATGTTGACCAT
Source organism: Parcubacteria group bacterium GW2011_GWC1_45_14 (assembly GCA_001001345.1). Lineage (GTDB taxonomy): Bacteria > Patescibacteriota > Minisyncoccia > Moranbacterales > GWC2-37-73 > UBA12053. The sequence goes on from LCKI01000018.1 coordinate 4,797, forward strand.
AGCGGTCGGAATAATCATGTTGACCCTCGGACTCAAGCTCACGGGAATTTTCCCTTGGCTGGAGAATTTCAATTTCACGCTTCCGAAAAGCGTGGGAAGGTTTTTCGGCATCAAGCAACATGAAAAGGAGTACAGCCACAAAGGGTCTTTTGTGGCCGGTGCGTTGACATTCTTTTTGCCTTGCGGCTTCACGCAGGCGATGCAACTTTTCGCCGTAAGCACCGGAAGCTTCGCGCAGGGATTTCTGATCATGGGAATCTTCGCACTGGGAACGGCTCCGGGACTTCTGGGAATCGGAGGCGTGACTTCCGCAGTCAAAGGGATATTCGCCAAGAGATTTTTCAAGTTCGCCGGTATCGTCGTGATTCTAATGTCGCTGTTCAACATCTCCAACGGATACAACCTGACAGGATGGCAGCTAGGCGAGGCGTCCAGTCCTAAGAATAAGTCCGTAGTAGAGGCGGTGAATGATCCGAACGTGAAAATGGTGGATGGAGTACAAGTGGTGTCTATGACGGAAAATTCCAGGGGTTATTCTCCGAACAAGTTCACGATCAAGAAAGGCGTACCGGTCAGATGGGAGATAGACGCCAAGGACCCATATTCCTGTACCGGTCAGATGGGAGATAGACGCCAAGGACCCATATTCCTGTGCGAGCAGTCTGATGATTTCGAAGCTCGGAATCAGGAAAAGCCTTAAAGCCGGAAAGAACGTGATCGAGTTTACGCCGAAGGAGACGGGAAAGTTGCCGTTCTCTTGTTCGATGGGAATGTATACAGGAGTATTCAACGTGGTTGATGGCAGTGAAGACGTTTCGGTTTCTGCGGATGACAGTGTTCCTATTTCAGGGTCTGCGGGAGGTTGCGGCGGAGCAGCTGGCGGTAGTGCCGGAGGAGGATGCGGTGGAAGTACTGGTGGATGTGGCGGAGGAGCCGGTGGTTGTGGAGGAGGGTCTGTCGCGCAGAGAGATTTGGAAGACGCCATTGCGACTGAAGCTAAAATTGTCGGAGGTAAGCAGGTCATCACGACCGATTACACCGCCCAGACCGACATTCAGCCGAGCGAGTTCGTCGTGAAAGCCGGAACGCCGGTCAGGTTCGAGGTGAATCCTAAGTCCGACGGATACGGTTGTATGAGCACGATCATGATTCCCGGACTGTATAACAGGCAGGAACTTTTGAGGGAGGGAGAAAAGATCGTGATGGAATTCACCCCGAAAGAAAAAGGTGACTATAATATCACTTGCGGAATGGGCATGGTCAGGGGAACGCTGACAGTCAATTAAAATTAATCTTTGGACTTGCGCATTTGCTCTTGCTTGAACGAGCCTCTATGCGCTCCGCCGGCTGGCGGAAGCGCAAATACTCATCCTCGCTTCAATCAAACATGCAAGTCCCAGATCCAAAAAACTTTATGAGTCTTATTAAATTCAAAATAGAAGGATTCCATTGCGAGGCGTGCGTCAAAGTCGCCAAAATGAAACTGGGTAAGTTAACCGATGTTTCCGAATTGGAAATAAACAGCGACGGTAAAGGGAAGATCGTTTCCGCAAGGGAAATCGGCATATCCGAAATAAACCAGGCATTGCTTGAAACCGGATATAAGGCTGAATTGTCGTAATTAGAAATAATTTAAAAATATGAAGAAAATAGTTTTAAAGATAGAAGGGATGCATTGTTCTTCCTGCGAGACGATAGCCAAAGAGGAGCTTTCCGAACTTTCCGGGGTGAGCGAAATCGCGATCGACAGTAAGACCGGAAAGGGAGAGCTTGTTCTGGATGAAAACAGGAATTCGGTGCAGGACGTTTTGGAAGCCGTAAAAAAAGCCGGCTATTTGCCGACAGTTTCCGATGAGCAGTCGGTTTCGCAACAGCAGGCGGAAGCGGTGGACATTTCCGTTTCTGGCGACAAGCCGCTCAAATTCACGCTTGAAGCGAAGATCGAAGCGGAGGGGAAAGTTATGGAAGGCGCGGACGGAAAACCGTATTTTGAAGGTAAGTTGAAGAACCACAAGACCGCCTCTTTCGATTTGGAAGGGAAAAATTCCTCAAGTAAGAAATTCGTCGACCACTTTTTGAAATCCGCTAATTTCTCGTCTTTGCTGGATATCTTCTCCGCGGAGCACAAGGGGGAGAATGGGGATTCCAAGGTTGAAGAAAATACTGTGAAATTGGAAAACCGGAAGCCGGTTTCCGCCGGGGAAAAGGATGCTAACAGGAGGATCAGTCTCTCGCTGTTCGGGATGCATTGTTCGTCTTGCGCGAATATAATCGAAAGATCCGTAAAGAAAGTTTCCGGGGTAAAATCCGCCAACGTGAACTTTGCGGCGGAAAAGGCGTCGGTGGTGTTCGACGAGAACACGGCAAGTATCAATGACCTTGTAAACGCTATTTCCAAGGCGGGATACAAGGCGGAAGAAATAGATGCGAAGGATACCGAATATGAGAAGAAGAAAAGGGAGAAGGAAATATCTTCCTATTTCAACAAGTTCGTCTTCGGACTGATTCTGAGTTTGCCGATGTTGTATTTCATGTTCTTCGATTTCTTCAAAGTTTTTCCGGGAAAGGCCGCGTTGACTCAGTATATCGGAGTTTTCTCGCTGCTGCTCACGATCCCGGTGCAGTTCATAATCGGAGCGGGGTTCTATAAGGGGATGTGGTCGTCGCTCAAGATGAAGACGTTCAATATGGACAGTTTGATCGCGATAGGAACGTCGACTGCTTTCTTCTACAGTTTGGTGAATTACGCTTCTTACGTGGTTTCCAACAAATCGTTGATCGGTGTGGGAGGGGAGAAGATTCCCGAGCTTTATTTCGAGACGGCCGCACTCTTGATAACTTTCGTGGTGCTTGGAAAATGGCTGGAAATCAGGACTAAGGGAAAAACGTCCGATGCCATCAAAAAACTGATGGGACTTCAGGCGAAAACCGCGCGCGTTATCAGGAACGGGAACACCGTCGATATTCCGGTGGACGAAGTCGTCCATGGAGATATCGTGATCGTGCGACCAGGAGAAAAAGTTCCGGTCGACGGAAAGATCACCAAGGGATCTTCCGCGGTGGACGAATCGATGATTACCGGTGAGAGCATGCCGGTCGAGAAACAGGTGGGAGGTAACGTAATCGGCGGAACGGTGAATAAGACCGGAAGCTTCGAATTCGAGGCGACCAGGATCGGAAGCGAGACCGCGTTGGCGCAGATCATCAGGCTCATCGAGGAAGCACAAGGCTCTAAGGCGCCGATTCAGAATTTCGCTGACAGGATCTCGGCCTATTTCGTGCCAGCTGTGATCATCTTTGCCATTTTGACTTTCGTCGTCTGGTTCTTCTTTTTGGGCGCCACTCTTTCGTTCGCGTTGATGGCGTTTACGGCGGTGATTGTGATCGCTTGTCCTTGCGCCTTGGGATTGGCTACCCCGACATCTTTGATGGTGGGAACCGGCAAGGGTGCGGAGCACGGAGTGTTGGTCAAGGGAGGAGAGGCTTTGGAGGCGGCCTGCAACATCAACACCGTCATTTTCGACAAGACAGGGACGCTTACCCATGGAAAGCCTGAAGTTACCGATGTCATCTCGTTGAACTCCATGGATGAGGATGAGATTTTGGCGATCGCGGCCAGTTTGGAGAAACTTTCCGAGCACCCGTTAGCCGAAGCTATCTGCAATTATGCCGAGGAGGAGAATATCGATTTGGAAGAGGTGCAGAACTTCAATTCCATTACCGGCAGAGGCGTGCAAGGCGACGTTAACGGTGCGACTTATTACGTCGGGACTCGCAAATTGATGCTGGAAACGCTCGGGTTGGACGTTAAGAAAATCGAGCGCAAAATGGCAAGATTGGAGGAGCAAGGCAAGACCGCGATGATTTTGGCGACCAAGGATGGCATCGCCGGTATCATCGCTGTGGCCGACACGGTGAAGGAGACTTCGCGTGAAGCGGTGGAGAAACTGAAGAAGATGGGAATCGAAGTCTGGATGATTACGGGGGACAACGCACGGACCGCTAAAGCGATCGCCGCGCAGGTCGGTATCACCAATGTATTGGCCGAGGTCCTTCCCGAGGACAAATCCAACGAAGTGAAAAAAATCCAGGACGCCGGCAAGAAGGTCGCCATGGTCGGGGACGGGGTCAATGACGCGCCGGCACTCGCGCAGGCCAATGTGGGAATCGCGATGGGCTCCGGAACGGATGTGGCGATGGAAGCGGGGGACATCGTGATCATGAAGAACGACCTCAACGACGTCGTGACCGCGCTGGAGCTTTCCAAAGAGACGATGGGCAAGATCAAGCAGAATATGTTCTTCGCCCTGTTCTATAACGTGATGGGAATTCCGATCGCGGCGCGCGTGTTCTTCGGATTAGGCTTAGTACTTAAGCCCGAGCTTGCCGGATTGGCGATGGCGATGAGTTCCATCTCGGTCGTAGGGAATTCCCTTCTCCTCCGATTCTTCAAGCCGAACAAGAGGAATTATCTGTCTTTGGCAGCGCCGATAATCATGGTCATCTTGTTCACCTTCGGCTTCATCGAGTTCGCCAAATTCAGCTCCGCCGGAATGGAGGATGAAAAGGACGTGAAGATTGAAAACGTGAGGATGGAAACCGAAAAGTAAATAAGCAGTCCGCAGTTCCCCGAGCAAGGGGAACTGCGGATCGGATTACCGCTATGGAAAAAAACAAAAAAGATTACGGTTACATAACCGTGCCGTCGCTGATCGTGGCGGTCCTGTGGCTGCTTATCTGGAGCTATAACAAAGGGATGTTTCTAAATTAATCAGTTCATTATGGATCTATTCATATTAGCCTCGTTGATTACGGCGTTTGTCGCGGGCATCGCGGCGCTTTTCGCGCCTTGTTGCATCTCCGTGCTGTTGCCGTCGTATCTGGGGTCCGTGTTCAGGGAAAAATATAAGGTGGTTATGATGACCTCCGTATATTTCTTCGGAGTATTGACGGTGTTCCTGCCGATCGGGTTGGGATTTTCCGCTTTGGCGCAGTTCTTCAAGGATTACCATAACACTATCTTCATCTTCGGGGGATTGTTCTTGGTCGCGCTCGGCGCGATGCTTCTTTCGGGCAGAAGGTTCTCGTTGCCTTTCCAGGTGCATCCCCAGCTCAAGAAACACAACGCCGGTTCCGTGTATGTCCTGGGTATATTTTCCGGGATAGCCACGACCTGCTGCGCGCCGGTCCTGGCCGGAGTGCTTGCGCTTTCGGTGCTTCCCGGTTCGATTCTGTGGGGAGGTATCTATACGCTGATGTATGTTATGGGAATGGTTGCTCCGCTTTTCGCCATATCCTTGTTCCTGGACAGGACGAACATGACCAAGAAATTCATGGGGGCACGGAAAACGCTGTCATATTCGGTCTTCGGGAAAAAGATTTCCTTGACCTGGGCGGAAATGTTTTCCGGGGCTATATTCTTGGTTATGGGGGCGATCACGGTCTATTACGCCTTCCAGGGAAACACCGCGGTGCATTCCGATTACCAGATCACGATCAATATCTATTTCGCCAAACTATTGAAGGCGGTCACCGGTTTTTTGGAATCGAACTCATGGATGATACGGGCCGCTTTGGTCGGGGCGGCCGTTTGGCTGGCAGTTAAAATCCTTAAGAGGACAAAAAAAGATGAATCAAAAATCTAAGCCATTGGGAAAAATAATCATTGCGGCTGTGGCCGTTTTCATCATCATGGGATTCGCGAGGGAGAGGTTCTTGGACAAAGGAGAGAATGCCGGAGCCGTGAAAGACGAAAAGAAGTTGGAATCGATGATGGGGGAAAGCGCTCCTGATTTCAGATTAACCGACATTGAGGGAAATGAGTATACGAAAGATGGTCTTAAGGGCAAGAAAGCCGTGCTGTTCTTCAACGAAGGGCTGGCTTGTTATCCTGCCTGTTGGGATGAAATGGTGGCGCTTTCCAAGGACGGCAGGTTAAGTGGTGACGATACGGCGGTGTTGTCCGTCGTGGTGGACAAAAAGGAGAGTTGGAAAAGCGCCATCGGGAAGATGCCCGATCTCGGCGAAATAAAAGAAGCTTTCGACGAGAACGGTGAGGCCTCGAAAGCCTTCGGCATGCTCGATTTGAAATCTTCCATGCACGCCGGGGTGCCGGGACACACCTATGTGATCTTGGACAAGGAGGGAACGATCAGGTTCGTGCTTGACGACCCCAAGATGGGGAACAATGTCGCGAAGATATTAGTGGAACTTGGAAAAATTCCCTAGAAATAAATAGCCTTAAATAATGCAGGACTTACGCATTCGCTCTTGTTCGAACGAGCCTCTATGCGCAAAGCGCAAATACTCATTCTCACTGCGATCAAACGCGTAAGTCCTACAACAAATTAAAATCAATATGGAACAAAACAAGGAGGAAGTTTCGAAGGGGGGAGGGTTGAAAAACAAAGGTAATATCTTCGCGTTGGCTTTCTTGCTCCTGCTGGCTGGGAGTTACGCGTATTCCTTCCAGAAGGACGCATTGCGGGAAAATGAAGATGCTATCAAGGAGCAGACGAAAAAATTCGTCCAGGACAACCTGGTCCAGCCCGGGACGGAACTGGAAATCGAGGAGTTCGTAAAAGAGAACGGATTGTATAAATTGACATTGTCGGTCGCCGGGCAAAAAATCGAAACATACGTCACCGAGGATGGGAAGAAATTTTTTCCACAAGTGATCGATTTGGACAAGGATGCCCAGGCGCAAACGGCTTCCGATTCTCCGAAAGTTGTCGCTGAAGCGGCGGTGAAGAAGGATGTTCCGGAAGTGGATCTGTTCGTGATGAGCTATTGCCCGTACGGCGTCCAGGCGGAAAAGGGAATCTTGCCGGTGGTCGAGAAATTGGGCTCAAAGATAAAGTTCAACTTGAGGTTCGTGGATTACATCCTTCATGGGAAACAGGAATTCGATGAGAATCTGAACCAATCCTGCATCCAAAAGGAAGAGCCGGCAAAATTCAACGACTATCTGGCATGTTTCGCCAAGGACGGGGACGCGGCGAAATGCGCAGCTTCCGCCGGAATAAATAAAGCAAAAATAGCGTCTTGCGTTTCACAATATGACGAGAAGTTCGATGAAAAAATCCAAACCCCTCCATTCGGAGTAGATAAGGAATTGAACGACAAGTACGGCGTGCAGGGATCCCCGACTTTGGTGATCAATGGATCGGTGCTTGATTCCGGCCGAGACAGCGCGAGTTATCTGAAGGCAATCTGCTCCGGATTTTCCAATCAGCCGGAGGAGTGCGCCGCGGCTTTGTCATCCGAAACTCCGGCTCCAGGATTCGGCGACGGAAAAACCGCGAACGCGAACGCTGCATCTTGCGGTCAATAATAAAACATGATGACTTTTATGCGAATCGTGATAATCCTCGTGGTCATATTGGTTTTGATGCAAGCGGTGGGATGGTGGGCTTATGAAGCTTCGCAAAAAAGCGGGACAAGTCCACTTGGCGAAGCGGATATTGAAGTGGTTAAGGATAAGCAAGGGAACACGCAGGCTTCGTCGGATGATTTCGAAGCGGCAGATTTGGGCGAGGTCACCTATCCGATCATCCAATTGGAAACGGTGGGTGGCGTAGTGGAGCGCACCATCCACATGGGAGTTCGCCAATGGGCTTGGGACCCTTTTGTATTGGAAGCGAATCTGGGGGAGAAAGTCCGTTTGGTTATCCATAACGCGGACGTGTTGCATTCGATCGAAATTCCCGAACTCGGGGTGAGCGAGGCCATTCCCGAGGAGGGAGCTGTCGTCGAATTCATGGCCGACAGGCGCGGGGAGTTCGAGTATTCATGCGGAGCTGCTCACTGCGGTAAGGATCATGACAAAATGCGAGGAAAGATAACTATCGAATAACTCGGCATCGATCGTTCCGGTCCTTGGCGGTTTTTTGGTGCGGTAAATATAGGCGCGCAGCAAGCTTGAAATTATTCCCAGGCAGGATTATGATAAGGATAACGTTTGCCTGTTCCTTAATCTTGTCGCGGGGAGGTCGCCATGGAGAGGAGAATCGTTTCAGATTTTGAAGAAGAAAACACTCTTATTCCGAAGTCGCTGAAAATCATGGCCTGTGTTTTTCTGGGATTTGTGCTCCTGGCTCTTCTGGGTGTTGCCTGGATTCTGGGCCCTTTGATCTGGTCATTTGCGCGATGAACTATTCCGAAGGTTTCTTCGGCAAAGGAAGCCGTCTTGATTTCAAGGCGGTTTTTTCTTGTAAAAGGAGGTTGGGATGCGCAGTCTTTACTTTCCATAATTTTTCTGATACCATATGTACTTAGCAATAGCATAAAAACAAGAAAGCATTAAAACATAAAAACAGGAAAGTATTAAAGTACCAATTTGTTTTTAATGTTCTAGTGCTTTAATGATTCAGAATATGCCCGAAAAAAAATCCTCCCCAAAGCAGCTGAGAAACGAGATAGTCATCAAGGGAGCCCGCGTCAACAATCTCAAGAACATAGATCTCAATATTCCGCGCGATAAATTCGTCGTGATCACAGGTCTTTCCGGATCGGGAAAATCCTCCGTGGCCTTCGATACCATCTATGCCGAAGGGAACAGGCGGTATATGGAAGGCCTTTCCTCCTATGCGCAGAACCTGCTCGAACCCTCCACTAAGCCGGATGTGGATAAGATAGAAAATCTCTCCCCGCCTATCTCGATCGATCAAAAGAGCATCAGTAGGAGTCCGCGTTCGACCGTGGGAACTTTGACAGAAATCTATGATTACTTGAGGGTTCTTTACGCCAAGATAGGAAAAATGCATTGTCCGGAGTGTGAGGCTCCTATGCAAAGAAAGACGAATAGGGAAATTCTGGACGAGATTTTGGAATTTCCCCATCACACCCAGATCGCTGTTTTGGCTCGTCCCAAAGGACAGGGCGAAAACTCCAAAGAAAGCCTGCGCAACATCTCCCAATTGGGTTATGCCCGCGTCAGATATAACGGCAAAATGATCTCCCTTAGTGAGGCGGAAATGGACGAGGAAATCGGCGCCGTTAAAAGTATTGAAATCGTGGTTGACCGCTTGGTCTTGGATAAGAAAAACCCCGATGTGGAAAGGATTTTGGATTCCATTGAGACAGCCATGAAGCTCGGGGGAGGATCGATGACGATGCTTGTCGACAATAAGGAAGAGCGGAATTATAACCGGGATTTTTTCTGTGGGAATTGCGGAATCAAGATCAGGGAGATTTCCCCCCGCCATTTTTCGTTCAATAGTCCTGAGGGGGCGTGCTTGACCTGCTCGGGCTTGGGATATGTGCTCAAGGTCAATCCTGAATTGGTCGTGCCGAATAAGAACCTTTCCATTTTGGAGGGGGCTATTTTGCCATGGAGCAAGGCCGGCGGAAAAATCAACGGTCAAAGCAATAACCTGGACAAACTGAGGGTTGCCGCTAAGAAGCACAAGTTTTCCTTGAGCGAGCCCGTGAAGAAATTTTCAGTCAAGCAGTTTAATGTATTGATGTACGGCTCCGAGGAATTCGAAGGCGTTATCCCGGGGCTTGAGAGTAAGTATCAGGAAACCAAATCCGATTACGTCAGGGCGGAAATTGAAAGGTACATGACTACTGATCCATGCGGTGATTGCGGCGGCAAAAGGCTTAAGAGAGAATTTTTAGCCGTGAAGATCGAGGAAAAATCAATCGATGACTTGGTGAATATGGGCGCGACGGAACTTAAGGATTTTTTTGCGGGGATGGAAAACTGGTCCTTGGACGAGCAGAAAAAAAGCATCGCCAGGCCGGTCGCCCGCGAGGTGAAGCAGAGATTGGAAGCGCTGGAGAACGTCGGCTTGGAATATCTGAGCCTCGCAAGGAGCGCGCAGACAATTTCCGGAGGGGAGGCTCAGCGGATCCGCTTGGCGTCCCAGCTTAATTCGCAGCTTATGGGAATCGTGTATGTCTTGGACGAACCTTCGGTGGGACTTCATAGTCGCGATACGGAAAAGCTGGTGGAGACTCTCAAAAAACTTCAGAACCTGGGGAATTCCTTGGTCGTAGTCGAACATGACGAGAGTATCATCAAAGCTTCCGACTGGGTCGTGGACATGGGACCGGGAGCGGGAGAAGAAGGAGGAATCGTCGTCTTTGACGGGCCATATGAAAAACTCCTGAAATCCAAAAGCCTGACCGCCCAATACATTTTGGGAAAAAAGAAGATCGCCGACAAGAAAAAATACAGGAAGGGAAACGGCAAGGAAATTAAAGTCATCGGGATGACGGAGCACAACCTCCGAAATATCGACGTGACCATTCCCCTTGGAAAATTCATGGTGATCTGCGGGGTTTCCGGATCCGGAAAATCGACTTTCGTCAGTGACATCCTGGCGAAAGCACTTTCGCGTCATTTTTATAAATCCAAAGATCTTCCGGGCGCGCACAAGAAAATCACCGGCTTGGATAACGTGGACAAGGTGATCAGTATCGATCAAAGTCCGATCGGTAGGACCCCGCGCTCCAATGCGGCGACATATACCGGGGTATTCACGCACATCCGCGAGCTTTTTGCGCAGACGGAAGAAGCCAAGAACAGGGGATATTCAGCCAGCAGATTCAGTTTCAATATGAAAGGCGGGCGCTGCGAAGTTTGTCAGGGAGACGGAATGAAGAAAATCGAGATGCATCTTTTGCCGGATATGTACGTGAAGTGTGAGGCTTGCGGCGGGACGAGATATAACAGGAAGACGTTAGAGATCGAATATAAGGGGTTCAACGTATCGCAGGTGTTGGATATGGATGTGCGCTTCGCGCTCCGGTTTTTCGCCAAACATCCTTTGATCGCGGAAAAACTCAAGACGATGGAGGACGTGGGATTGGGATATCTGAAATTGGGGCAGAGCGCGACCAACCTTTCGGGAGGTGAGGCGCAAAGGATCAAGTTGGCAACGGAACTCGCTAGGAAATCAACCGGAAAGACTTTGTATATTTTGGACGAGCCTACGGTCGGGCTTCATTTTGACGATATCCGCCAGCTTTTGGAAGTCCTCAATGCCTTGGTAGAAAAAGGGAACTCGGTCTTGGTCGTCGAGCATAATCTGGATGTGATCAAAAGCGCGGATTGGGTGATCGAACTTGGTCCGGATGGAGGAACCAAAGGAGGAGAGCTTATTTTCGAAGGAACGCCGGATAAGCTTAAGAAAAATAAAAGGAGTTGGACGGCGAAATATTTGTAACCCTTGGGATTACAAATATTTCGAAATCAAAATGTAAAAATCAAAAATTAAAATTAAGGTATTCGCTACGCTCATGACCTACTTGGAAATGCGTCGCGAAGCGACTCTATAATTTTTCATTTTGATTTTTTAATTTTAAATTAAATTGGAATTTATGAATGGTATTTTATATATCGTCGCCACTCCCATCGGGAACCTCGAGGACATCACCTTGCGGGCTTTGCGCGTGTTGAAAGAGGTTGATTTGATTTTGTGCGAAGACACCAGGGTGACCAGGAGATTGCTTTCCAAATATGAGATCGCGACCCCGGTGAAATCCTATCATCAGCATACCTCCCAGGAAAAAGGCCGGCAGATAATCGACGAGATCCTTTCCGGAAAAAATCTGGCCCTGGTGACGGACGCCGGAACGCCTGGGGTTTCCGATCCGGGAAACATCCTGGTGGAGATGGCGGTGGAAAACGCGATCCAAGTCGTTCCGGTTCCCGGAGCTTCCGCGCTTGCGGCGCTTGTCAGCGTCGCTGGGATCGATATGCAAAAATTTACATTCCTGGGATTTCCTCCGCACAAGAAAGGGAGGGAGACTTTTTTCAAAGAGGTGGCAGCGTCCAAATACCCGGTTATGTATTACGAATCCCCGCACAGGGTCCTTAAGAATCTGGAGCTTTTACAGTCTTTGGGTGCGGACAAGAGAATAATCCTCGGGCGCGAGCTGACCAAAGTATTTGAAGAAACCGTCCGCGGGGATGTTTCGGAAGTCATTGAATACTACAAGAGTAATTCCGGGAAGGTGAAGGGCGAATTTGTGATAATAGCTCACTAGGTAATAGGGGTTAGGTCTTAGGTTACAGAAATCAGGCGACTGGCTCCATAAGGAGCCAGTTTTTTGTTGCCCTAATTTCCCCTAAAACCTATAACCCAGAACCTAGTACCTAATGTGGTTATCCACAACTTGTTAATCTTTTTTTAATTCTGTGGTATAATTTGGTCAAGCTAAATACTTCAAGGGAAATAAAAATGGAGAATAAAAAAACATTGTATTTTATAGTTGGAACGGTTCTTCTGGTTTCTTTATTTGTCGCTGGATGGTATTTGAAAAAAGGAACTGATAGGAAAAATGAAGATATGGATGTTCGTCAGGAAGGGTCAGTCCCTGCCGCGGAGGACAAGAGCGTCGAGGAGCAGATCAAGGAAATCGAAGAAATTCTCAAGCAACAAAGTAGCGAAGAAAAAGCGCCTGCTGATGCGCGACCAATGGAGGAGCAGATAAAAGAAGTCGAGGAGATTCTCAAGCAGAACCAGCCTACGACTCCGGTAGTCCAGGATGGGAAATCCGTCGAAGAGCAGATAAAAGAAGTCGAGGCTATGCTAAAGGAAAATAAATAAAAAATAATTTTAAACTCTTAATAAAATAAAAATGAAGAAAAAAGTCTTATTCTCCCTGGCGATCTTCTTCCTTGCTTTCAGCGCGGTTAGTGTAGTGAGGACGAATGCTGCAAGTTTTGCTGGATGGCTCTTTGGAGGAGGAACCGAATCCGATGGTGTTGCCCCTTGGGACGGAACCAACACTAATGTGGGTTGGATAAGTATGAGCAGCACGAATACCGGGGTCGGTTCATATGGCGTTACCGTTCCGGACACCGACGGACCGGTTACTGGCTACGCATGGGCTGGTGGAGACGAGTCTTCATCTACTTCTGGAACGAGCCTGGGTTACATCGACTTTAATCCGCAAGACGGTCATTGCACGACGGGCGTTCCGGTTGCCGGGCAATATAAGGCCGCGTCCTGCGTTGACCCGGATGGCGGAAACGGAGGAGTATCCCGTTCAGGTGGATATCTTCAAGGTTGGGCCAGAATTGTGGAGATAGCCAGCGCCAGCGCTATTGGAAATTCCGGAGGGTGGAGCGGATGGATAAAATTGAAGGGAAACACTTTCGGAGTTGAAATCAGCAAGATGGACGGAAATAGGAATACGCCTACGTTCGCGTATTCGGACGAATTGGGATGGATCAATTTTGGGGAGGCTGAAGTGCCGACACCTCCAGCTCTAGCCCTATCCATAGCGCCCATCACTTTGCTTGAGGGAGAATCCTTGCCGAAAAATACGAATATTTCTTGGACGGTCTCTGACGGGAATTTCGATTCTTGTACGGCCTCGGGAGGTTGGAGCGGGGCAAAGTCCAGTGCAGAAGGTCCCTATACGGAAAGTGTTTCAGTCACAGCCCAGGATCAGAAGTTTACCCTGACTTGCTCCAAGGCCGGATTTGCCGACGTGGTCAAGGATGTTTTCGCAGTAAGCGGGTGCAATAATATGGGTTGCGGAAACGGGGAGTGTGTCATGACAGGATTCGAGCTTACGGAAAGCTATAGTTGTGATAGTTGTACGGCTACGCTGTGTGCCACGCGTTCGACCGGAGAATGGAGAGAAGTGGCGCCGTAAAATAATTATCAATTATCAGTAATCGGAAAATCCTATGATGATCAAAAAGGAGGAAATCGTGAAAACAATAATAATCGCTTGGTTCATTATCGCGACGCTCTATGTCGGCTATGATCTTTGGAGCGACTATAAGGTGAAGGGAATTGATGCGGCGTACAAAGCTGGCGTGTCGAACACGGTCAATCAGCTTATCGAGCAGACGGAAAAAAGCCAATGTCAACCTTTTGAGGTTTTCAGCGGCGAAAAGAAAGTCCAGCTCCTGGACGCGCAGTGCTTACAACAGTCGGCAGTGGAGCCTGCGCAGGAAAATAAACAGTAATTTCAAATAAATGAAAAAAACCGCCCTTATTTTAACTATCATTATCATTCTGCTGCTCACGGGTTTTCTTTTGTACAGGCAGTTTATGGTAAACAACGAACCGGAACCGCAAGTCCAGATTAAAAATGAAGCTAATGGTGGTAGTCAAGTTACAGTGGAGGAAATATTGGAGATTCAAAAGAAGGCTGTGGAAGAAACGCAACAAAACGAAAGTGTCGATTCTTCAGAAAATGTTCCTTCAATAGAGG
>LCKI01000019.1 GCA_001001345.1 Parcubacteria group bacterium GW2011_GWC1_45_14
GAGGCTCTGAAAATAACCAACAACTCCGTAGCGGAAGAACTCGGGGGACTACCTTCTCTCAAGATGCATTGTTCCAACTTGGCAGCCGACGCACTTAAAAAAGCCATCGAAAACTATCAGAAGAAAAAGTAGGTTCCAAAGACCTGCTTTTTTGTTTATAATTGAAATACCTAAATTTCTTATTTTAAAAAAATGCTCACTTATCGGAAACTGCAAAAAGGGGATAAGGAAAAACTAATCGCAATTTTCCAGCAACCATCCGCGATGTATGATTATCGCGAGTTCGATGAGGATGCCTTGATCGCAGACGCGAATTGCAACTGCGTCGTAATCGAAAAAGACGGAGAGATCGCAGGTTTCGCCTCACTCATAACATACCGGGTTCCGACCAAGGGACTCATCGGAAGAATTGAGGATGTGATCGTGGATGAGCGATATCGCGGACAAGGCTTGGGCAGGGGAGTTATGGAGAATTTGATAGCATTGGCGAAAGAAAAAAAGATTTCCTTGATAGATCTTACCAGTAACCCACAAAGGTTCGCTGCCAGAAAACTCTATGAGTCTCTCGGATTTGAAATTCACGACACCGGAGTATTCAGATTGAAATTAAAATAAAAAAATATCGCTTTGAAGAAGTAGGCACACGTAGACCGCCCAATCCAAGACATGAAGGAGGGCGGTTTCGGTTTTATCGGGAGCATATTTTTTGTTTCAAAATATACCAACTGTGGATATTTGATAGGATAGAGAATTATATATACAGCGTCGCACAATGTAGATTGAACGACGTTATATACATAATAATGCCTTATTTAAGCCAAATTATTCCAGTACATTTAAGGCTTATTCTATTTATTTCCGTCCTCTTAAGCTCCCTTCTCGCTTTCCAGCAAGCATCTCATTTGCCCGCTGGTATGTGCATTCTTATCTTATCCTAAATTATTTTATCTCCTTAACTTCATATAAGCCCAAAGTATTTTCACGGCGCCTAGGATTGTCCACATGCCCAGATTCTAATCAAGACCGATTGCAACCCGGATACATGGATGTACACTGAGATCTTCCGCTTTCATGCAAAACGCAGCTGACTGCGACATACATCTATGTACCCTTATAACCACTCAAAACGACGCAAAAAATTGAGCTGTGAGCGTTTTGAATAAATCCAGGGGTACATCCATATATACCCACGAGCCTTCGTTTGCGACAAAAGAATTCCAGGGTCAAATCAGGCCAAGCCGACGCACTTACATGTATACCAGACGACGTCCATTTCAGACTTTATTTCCAAATGATTTTGATGCGTCCATAGATCGCGAATTTATTATTTACCGATACCTAGGTGCCATGTTTCTTATTTTGATTCTTGGTCCTACTTTTAATAATTTTTAATTCCCATAAATCATTCTTGTTATCAAACCGATTTTTTATTTTTTATCCACTACGTAAAAAATATTCTTAAAATATTTTTCAAAAATAAATTTAAAAATCCAAATCCAAATCCAGATCAAATTCCAATTACTTAAAATTTTTTAAGATTCAAAAATTATCCCATGCCATGGCAAATAAAAAAACACCCAGCTTGATCCGGATGCGTCACGGCGCCAACATAACCGCTCTCTATTTGGGTATGCATATCTATCCCTAACGTCGCACAACCCTTTATGTATTTCTTTTTTGCGAACCGCCCTGAGACATTCTTCCTGCAAACAATCTTATTGAAATACCATTCTAGTAATAATCTCTTTGTGACACATTCTGAATAAATCCGTGTTTCTCATGGGGACCGTAGTCTCGCCAATTTCCTCCTACCGCCTTGTCCAAAAGGAGTCTCCTCCCCGCCCCAGCTAAGCAGGCTTGATTGGAAAACTATTTGTATATTATCATCTGGTCCATGAAGGTAGCTGTCTTGGTTCCCATAGCTCCTACGAGAGCGCGGGAGGTATCAAGAAAAAGATTCGGGCCGAAATATGGATCGTGTACTACATATCTTCCCTTAGAATCCTTGTTGTGCACGACAACGTAATGACCTCCTTTTCCTCCGGACTTTCCGATATAAACTATGGCCGGATTGCCTTTCTTTATCTCGGAATCGACGGCTGACCAATTGATGTTGCCGTGTCTTGAACCGTATGGTGAAAACGAAAGGCTTTCCCATTCGCCAGGCCAAGCTATAAGATCCCAAGAAAAAATGGGCTGTTTTGCAAGAGACTTGGGGGTTATGGATTCTCCTTGCTTAGTGAAAACCATAGCCACTGAAGCGATAGCACAACCGTAGTCTTTAAGTAAACTCTTTGAATTACCTATGGTAGTATCAGCCCATTTTGGGTCCTGTTGCAAATAAAACCAAGCCGTTGACGCATGATATTTCTTATCCGGCTTATCAAAATCATCAGCCGAAAGTCCGCTAGTGGCATACAGCTCATCGATGCTTAAGAGTTCGAGTTTTTGCGCCTCCACCCTCTCGAGAAGTTTTTGATATCTCGCTTCCTCGCCTTGCGTCTGGGTAAGCAGAACCGTTTTTTGGCTCTTGTTACTTTCCAAATACGAATTTTTTTCACTAAGGTCCAGATGCAACTCGGTAAGTTCGTTTTTGTTTCTTTCCAGTTCGACTTTTTCCTCTTCCATTTTCTGTTTAAGCGATTTTACTGAACCCAGTATTTCTCGAATCTTGCTACCGGTCTGAGCCAACTTGTCTTTTTCCGACATGAAGGGTTCGAAAGTCTCATTGGAAAGAAGAATAGCCAGCACGTTCTGTTGCTGGTATTCATAAAATATCTTAAGCAGATCCCCCAATAGTTTCTTTTGGGAAAGGATCGTTTCCTCCTTGTCCCGTATCTCAACCTGTTTCCTGCTTATCTGGGCGTTGAATTCCTCTATTTTGCGTTTATTTATTTCGATCTCCGTCTCGACCTTGTATATATTGGCGTTCATCAAGGAGATCTGGTTGTTCAGGGATTCTTGCTGCTTCTGTTTGACTTCGATGATTTCCCTGTAAGTCCGGGCTTTTTTTTCAAGTTCTTCTATTTTTTTCTGCGTTTCCGAATCTTCCTCGGAATCCTCCAGGTTATCGATAGGCTCGGCCTTGGAATACGAATACATCGAAACGAAGACCGTCAAAACGACGACGCTTATCAAAAGGAATATCCGATTGTTCTTTTTAGTATGGGCCATTTTAATTTTTGTTTTTGTTTCGAAAAAAGTCTTATTTTATCAGAGCCAGCGCCCTTTCGATTCTTCTTATAGCTTCATTTTTACCGATCACCCAGGCCACGTCCGAAGGGGAAGGAGATTTCTGCTCACCGGTAAGCGCGACTCGCAAAGGCCAAAGGAATTCTCCGCGATTCTCACCGGCGGCTTCCAAAAGGATTTCGCCAAGATTCTCCCTCGTCCAATCTTCATTGGATACTCCGCCCAAAATTTCCCTCGCTTTTTCCAAGACCTCCCTGACCCTATCCATTCCCATTTCCTTCCAAGCAAGCAGTCCTGTTTCAAAGACGAATATGTCGTTGAAGAAAAACTTGTTCTCCTCGCCGACATCGGAGAACTTCAACAATCTTTCCTGTTCTATTTCCAAAACTTTTCTGACATACTTTTCCGATTTGCAATCCTCGGGAGCGCTGGCGAAAAATTCCTTTTCCAAAAGGAATGGCAAGGCCTTCACATGCAACTCTTCCGGGGACAACTTCTTGATGTACTGTCCGTTTATCCAATCCAATTTTTTCAGATCGAAAACAGCTCCGGCTTTGTGTACCTTGGAAATTTCGAATTCTGAAATAAGCTCCTCCATGGAGAAAATTTCCTGGGTTTTTCCTTTTCCAGGATTCCAGCCCAAAAGCGCCACGAAGTTTATCAGGGCCTCCTTGAGATATCCTTTTTTAATGTAATCCTCCACGGCGACATCCCCCTGTCTCTTGGAAAGCTTCTTTTTCTCGATACTGAGAAGCAAAGGAAGGTGCGCGAAAGTCGGAACCTCCCAACCGAAGGCGCGATAAAGCAAGACGTGCTTAGGTGTACTCGGAAGCCATTCTTCCCCGCGGATCACATGAGTAATCCCCATCAAGTGGTCGTCGACGACGCTCGCCAGATGATAAGTTGGAAAGCCGTCCGATTTCATCAAAACCTGGTCATCGATAGTGTTAGTCCCAAAAGAAACCTTGCCCCTAACAACATCTTCGAAAACCACAGCCTCGTTTCTAGGAACCTTGAGTCTGATGGTATATGGACATTCTTTTTTCAAATTATCATTGATCTTGTCCTCGCTTACATTAGCCAAGCAGTACCTGTCATACATTGGAGCCTTCTTTTCCGCGGCCTGTTTTTCCCTCATTTGTTCCAATCTCTCCGGTTCACAAAAACAATAATAAGCCTTGCCCTCCTTTATGAGTTGTTGGGCATATTCTTTATAAATTCCCAGTCTTTCCGATTGGACATATGGCCCATGTCCGCCGACTTCCAATATTCCAGGGTAACTGACGGAATCCGCTATTTGCCGCTTATGATATTCGGCTGGCAACCTATCATTCGAAAAAACTCCTTCCTGCCATCCGATACCGGCCCATTCCAACGAGTTTATAAGTCCCTCCACGGCGCCTTCGACATATCTCTTCCTGTCTGTATCCTCGATGCGCAAAACCATCGTCCCGCTCTCCTTTTTGGCGAAAAGATAGTTATACAGGGCGCTGCGAAGTCCTCCCACGTGGAGCTGGCCAGTCGGTGATGGCGCGAAACGGACTCTGATTTTTTTCTCTTCAACGATCATAATTGCTTTTTTTTGTGTCATTCCGGACTTGCCGTGCCCGCCTTTGGAGGGATCCGGAATCTAGATGCTGAAACCCGTCTACCGACGAGGCAGGCAAGTTCAGCATGACAGGGGGTTATTTTGAAAATATTATTTTTATCGGAAAAACTATGACCGCCTTGAAAATCCTTTTTAATCTTTTCAGTCTGTCTTGGGGTTGGACTACGCCTCTCCAAAGCCATTCCAATCCGATCTTTCTCATCCAAATCGGGGCTCTTTTAGCTTTGGATGTCAGGAAATCGAAACTTCCGCCGACTCCCATCGCCAACCTTATTGTACCATTTTTTTGGGAATTTATGAACCTCTCTTGGAGCGGAGCGCCAAAGTTGCAAAGCAGCAGGCTACAGGTTATAGAGTTTAGGTTATAGGTTTTACTTTGAAGATCCATATCCTCACCATGAATGTCCAGTTTGGGATATATTTTCAATAAAGCGGCTTTTATTTCATCAAAACTACTAAGTCCGTCTTTGTTGATAGCCAGAAAAACCCCCAATCCCCTGCCCTCAGTCATCTTCAGAATTTCATGCATAAGGTCCGCTCCTGCAAATCTTGTTTTAAGCCATGATCTGTAACGGATAAAGGCATATTTCAATCCCACGCCATCGGCGACGTTCAAGTCGCTGTTATTTAAGATATCCCTGAATTCCCTATCTTTCTGCGCCCGAAGTATAAATTCCGGATTGACCGTCGCGATCTGGTGAAAGCGTTCCTCATTTAAAAAAAATCCTATCCTTTCGAGGATTTCTTTTTTTGAAAGATTATCAATCCTGACTCCTAAAATTTCCATAAAAAGAAACAATGGCCAAGGCACAATAACCAAATAAACTTCAAATTCCAATAATCAAAAACTCAAACCGTTTGAATATTGAAATTTGGAAAATCGTGTTTTGTTTGATGTTTGTATCTTGTTTCTTGATTATTTTCAAGAAAGTGGGCAACTTTCGATCACATGATATTCCTGCCCGCCTTCTTCGGCGCTGCTTTCCATCACGAAGATATTGTCCACGGAAAAAGAAATCTTGAATTTCTCCTCGATGACCGGGGCTTGGGCCAATTCCTCCCATTTTCCTTTTTTTATCTTACCAAGGGTGATGTGCGGACGGAACTGTTTCTTTTCCGTTTGGAAAATATCCAGCTCTTTTTCCACCGCCTCATAAAGATTTCGAAGTTCCTCACTGGGCTCGCCGGCAAACCAGACCGTCTGCGGTTTTTCAGGACTCGGCCCGATCTCTATTTTGCTAAATTGGATATCAAAAGATTCTATTTTCGAAGCGGCCTCGGAAACTTTCTGACAGATATCCGGCATCACGCTCTCGTCAACGTAGCCCAAAAAAAGCAAGGTTATATGCAGGTTCTCCTGCCTCGCCCACTTAATCGGCAGATTCTGCCATTTTTCAGTCCTTTCCACAAGCCTTTTTTTGACCTGACTGGGGACCTCTATTTCGATGAATATCTTTCTTTTTTGCATAATCTCATCTTAGCAGACAATTTTCTTTTATTCAAGCCCTTTTCAACGGCTCAACCTATCGGAGCCGTTGGATTCAAGAATCACTTCCGGCGCCGCTCCCGTCTATCAAGAGCGCTGCTATGTTCCGGGCGAATACTACTATTATTGGTAGAATAGTAGTATTCGTCCTGCTAGGGAGCGATCACTTCCATCTTAGGTCTTATGTTGCTACTATAGAAATACCTTTATGAACCAAGATACGAAAA
This sequence comes from Parcubacteria group bacterium GW2011_GWC1_45_14, assembly GCA_001001345.1. Taxonomy (GTDB): domain Bacteria; phylum Patescibacteriota; class Minisyncoccia; order Moranbacterales; family GWC2-37-73; genus UBA12053. The sequence continues at coordinate 6,515 of LCKI01000019.1, forward strand.
AATTCATCATCGACGTCATCCCTCTGGCCCGGCTACCGCTCTCGCGGTCGCAGTTCTTTTCCTATGTCTATGACAAAGAAATCCCGGCGGGATCGTTGGTCAGCATTCCCCTTTTCAGAAGGACCATCCAGGGAATCGTGCTCGGATCAAGATCCGATTTTGAAAGATTGGGAAATTTCAAGCTTAAGAACGTTTTCTCGGTCCAAGCAGAAAATTTCCTCACGGAAAAACAATTGGAATTGGCGCAATTCATTTCTGATTACTATGTTTCCCCTCTCGGAATTTCCCTCAAGCACTTCATTCCGAAAATAGTGAAAGAGCGGAAAGGAATCAGGAATCAGGAATCAGGAATCAGGAATAAAAATATAACTCTGACAAGAGAACAACAAGAAGCCGTTGAAAAAATACTTTCCCCTAAAAACTACAAACTAAAAACTACAAACTATCTTCTTCACGGTCCCGCTTCAAGCGGCAAGACAGAAGTCTATCTCGAAGCGATCGCGAGAATCAGAAAGGAAAATCCCGAGGCGCAATTCCTGGTCCTGCTTCCCGAGCTCACCCTGACCCCGCAAGCGCTGGAAAGGTATGGCGAGAAATTCAAGCCGGAGGAAATCGTGGTTTTGACAAGCAAGATTTCCAAAGGACTTTTTTACACCCAATGGGAAAAAATCCGCTCAGGGGAAGCGAAAATAATCATCGGAACCAGGATGTCAGTCTTCGCGCCCTTCAAGAATCTCAAGCTGATCGTCATCGACGAAGAACAGGACATTTCCTTCAAGCAATGGGATATGAATCCGCGCTATGACGCCCGCACCGTCGCGGAAAAACTGGCGGAAATTTTCCAGGCGCCTCTAATTCTGGGCACCGCCACGCCCCGAATCGAAACTTATTTCAAAGCCAAAAATAAAGAATATGGCCTCTTGGAATTGCCCAAGTTGGCTTTGCAAGATACAAGATACAAGATACAAGATACAAACGTAGAGGTCGTGGATATGCGCAAGGAAAAATGGACCAGTTTCGATGGAAAAAAGAAAGCCAACTATTCCTTCCTTTCCACCTCCCTCCAAAATGAAATATCCTACGCCCTTAGAAATAAACTCCAAACGATACTTTTCATCAACCATCAGGGAATGAGCTCCTTTTCCACCTGCTCCAAATGCAAAGCCGTCCTTACCTGCCCAAAATGCGACCGCGCCTTGGTCTATAGCAAGAGCGGAGAATACAAGTGCCTCCATTGCGCATATAAAAGCGGCATCTTCCCCAAATGCAAGCAGTGCGGAGGATCAGAATTTAAGAATGTCGGCATCGGGACTCATTCCGTCGAAAGGGAGGTTCGCAAATTCTTCCAGGCAAATATTGCTTCAATCGACACTGCTTCCTCGAAAAAACCCGGATACCAGCAAAAAATATATGATGATTTTTCCCAGAGAAAAATAGACATCCTCATCGGCACGCAGATGATTACCAAGAACTGGGACTTCCCCAACGTGGGCTTGGTCGGCGTCATCACCGCGGACAGCCTTTTTTCCATGCCGGATTTCCTCACCGACGAACAGGCTTTTTCTCACATCATGCAGGCGATCGGCCGGACCGGCAGAACCGGAAGTCGATTTCCTGGAAAAGCTATCGTTCAGACTTTCGACCCGTCAAAATCAGCCATCCAAGCGGCCTCGGAAATGGATTACGCTTCGTTTTACAAAAAAATAATTTCCCAGCGCGAGGACCTTTCTCTTCCCCCATTCGGAAAACTTATCAAACTCGTCTGCCAACACACTGACATTCTAAAAGTCGAGAAGGAAAGCGCGAAAATCTTCGAGGAATTGAAAACTGCCGTCGCGGAAATCTCCCCCAAGCCCAGACTCTTGGGACCGCTCGATCCCCTCATTTCCAACGTCCGCGGACGAAGGAAAAAACAGATCATCATCAAGCTTCCCAAGCAAAAAGAAATCCCCCGAGAAATTCGGAGGACTCTTGAAAAACTTTCTTCCGACTGGATCATCGACGTGGACCCGATCCAGATCGCTTGATATTTTGCTGGTTTTTCGCTATGATAATTTGATGCTGATTTTGGCATCTTATCTATTAGTTCCTATCATATTCATACGCAAAAGGAGGATTTTATGACGGCTATAACCGCAAATGCGGAAAAAGTAGTGGCCCTGATGGAAAAAACGATGGAAAATGAAACCTACGCAAGGATATTTGGACTAATCGCCATACTAGCTCCGATTTACTTTCTTAAAACCGTACATACGGTCTGGTTTGGCCCAATGGAAGTTTTCATAGGCTTTCAATCAGAAAGATCTACCTGGCTCGTTCTTACAATCGTCGACGCAGTAGGTTTTCTTACAACCTTGCCTGCACGAAAAAAAGGCAGGATAATTCAAATAGTCACAGCGCTTTGGACTATTGAGATATTCCTGGTTTGGATCGCCACCGTCGTAAGATAATACAACCTGGATAATGGATAAAAAGGAGGATGTTCTGTGAAAATTTCATTATCACTATTACTAGTTGGTCTTATCTATTCCATGCTGATAGCCATTCATCTGGATCCGGATTCCAAAACCTTAGCCATAAAAAGGGGCGACGATTCGTTCTTGGTCACTAGGACTCTCATGCGGAATTTCCCGAAGGACGATCCGATTATATCCCTTGATATCCGCTATGAACGCTACTCCAACGGAGAGCCAAGGAATTTCCTATACTACCCAACGTTCCGTTTCGATGCGGACAAAGCCCTTGAAAAAATCAAAAGGGTCTTACTATGATATGACAGATCCAACCCCTACCTGACCGCCTATATGCTGAAAAGCTTAGGCGGTTTTTATTTTCCTAAAAATTCCAAAAAATCCCCCAACAAATCAGGAAGATTCTTGAAAAACTTTTCTTCCGACTGGATCATTGACGTGGATCCGATCCAGATCGCTTAGGATCGTTTGAATCCGCTTGCATGATCTCCGAATCCGACTCCATAGGTATTCGCCCAAATGTCGATATCGATCCATTTACCATCGACATTCACCTGCAAAAACTGGTGTGGTGAGACGTACCAAATCTGGGTCCATTTGAGGTTCAAATCTTCTTCGGAAAAAAAGCCGCTCTTCACTAGCAATGTGCGCATGACGAAATTCATGTTCGTGCAATGCAAAAACCCTTCCCTGCCCCAAAAACACCCGATGTCTTTTTTGAAAACTTCAAAAAACCTGGTATAAGTTTTCACGCGGTAACCCCTATACTTTCGGGTCATGATTCCATAAACTTTCTTCAGGCAATCCTCTTTGCCGGAGGATTTTTTGAGTTCATCGACGGTAATCTGCATTTTTTCAGGCAAGCTTTCCGGCAACGGCGTTTTTGAAAATAAATCGAGAGGCATAAATATCCGTTAATATATGTTTTCATGTTACCATCAAAAGAATAAAAAAGGTACCTGGCCCCTCCCCTCCCCCTTTTTTTTATTCTCCTTGTTAGTCATTGATCCCAGCTGATTTTGCAAAGGCATAAAAGTCAAGTGCGGTATTGTGGTCGTGTATAATGCGCCACTCGTTATCTTCTAATTGAAACACGTATGTCAACCAAGTGCTGAAGGGTTTGTCTTCCGCTTTAGCACGGTAGTCATATTTAACGAGCGCCATTGCCATATCTTCGCCAACCACTTTGTGAACCACGAAACCCTCCCAAATCCAATTAGGATCCTTGAACCACTCTTTATGAATAGCAATTGTTTCTTCTGGAGTCGTGAAGGCGTGCCCATTTTGTACGATGGTATACAAGGTTTCGTTTTGCGTAAGATGGGATTTAAAAGCGTTTAAATCCCTATTTGTGATCGCATCAAAGTGCTTTTGGAGCGCTGAATAGAAATCGGGCTTCATAAGTGTTTTCTTATAAAAATATTTTTATTTTGCACAACGTGTCCGAATATGAGAAGTCCTGTCGCTCGTGAGCGACGGGATTTGGGCGGAGTCCCGACACTCCTTATTGTATCTAATTGAAAGATCGGGATGTAGCCAGATATGCGTTGTTAGGCGATGTTTATAAATTGGCAAATAAATTACAAATTAGTTTCTAAAATTAAATCATAATCGCTAAAACCATTTTTTCTATAAAAGCCAATCCCAGCCACATTCTGAGCAGAGGCACCCACACGCAACCTTTTAACACCTTTTGATTTACTCCAATCAATAAATGCTTTATAGAGCTTCGAACCGATGCCCGTGCCTCTGCATTTATCCAGCACGAACATATTTTCAAGCTCAGCAGAATTCGGCAACACCCTGTAAGTTTTTTTAGTATCCATAAGACCACCTGCCAAATAACCGACAATTTCATCATCAATTATAGCCACGAAGACACAGCCATCATCTTCAGTAATACGTCCTTTGAAATATTCCGTGCCAACCTCGCCAAACGTCCACTTACAATTAAGGGTGTTGTCGAATTCTGCGTACTCCTTTTCAAACAGCATAAGGTTTAGCTCTTGAACTCTTTTCAAATCTTCAATTGTAGCTGATTTAATTTTAGATTCCATATTAAAAGATTTATTTGCCAATTTATAAATTTCGCAGAACGTATCCAAATATCTGAAGTTTGCTGGAGTGTAACGAAAGCAAATTTGGGTCGAAAAAGTTTTGCGTTCCTTAATTTAAAATCTAATAAGGCAAAATTTTTGAGCCAGATATTTGGTGTTGTACGATGTTAAAAAATAGGGTTTTTAAAAATCGCCCTTTTCACAGTAATGCCTAAATTCGTTGCATAACCCCATTTCATTCAATTTGATGAGATACACCCCGGAAAAATGTAATTGATTTTTTTCTTTATCAGAATATTTTAAATCCCATTGAACTGCATATTTATTATCATCTTTTGAAAATACTTCGTAACTCAAATCAATTTCATTTTGATCCATGATAGCCACCCATTCCTTTTTAATCTCATCCAATCCGTTTAATTTATGAAATGGGGTCTCGTAATATACAACATCAGCCGAAAATAAAGACAAAACATCATCGATATTTTTGCCCTCCCAGCCACATTTGAATTTATTTAACCAATTGTTGATATTCATATTTTTAAAAACCCTATTTTTTAATTTCGTACAACGTTACGAGTATCCGAAGTTTTTCTGTAGCGGAGCGAAAGAAAAATTTGGGTGGAGGCTTTTGGATAAAAGCCGTAACCGGATACTCGTTGTTAGCTGATGTATTCCTTTTCTTTTTTCCGACAGCAGTCGGAATTGTTTTAAAAAATTTTCAAATTTCTTTTTCCGTTTTGGATTTTGGGCAGAGGGTTTATTAGACGATTTTTCTCCAACACTTAAACGCTTTTAAATCAGTAGAATTTAGATCAAACCATTCGCCATTCATTCTTTTGGCTTCAAAGCGTCTGTGCCAATATGCCTCAATACCGCTTGGGTCATCGGTTTTAATTTCGTGGATTAAATCCAAATTTTCGGGCAACTGAATTTTAAGTTCATTTCCTCTTCGCACGGTATCGTTAGTTTTTCCAATCTTATAATATTTACCATGCTTGAAAAGATAAACTGCACCCAGAATTTCCTTGCTCTTATCGTCAGATTCTTCCTGTTCGCCAGTTTTCCCTGAAACTTCCTCGCATAATTCAATTATGTCTTCGTGGTCACTTTTACCCTCACAGTATTCAGCTAATTTCAAGGAAAACTGTTGCTTAGAGCCAAACGCGCGAGTGAAAGCGGAATTGTCAGGAAATTCTGGGTTGTTTATTTTTTCTATACGAATTTCTCTCGTAGTAGGAAATTTATATAGCTTCCGAGCAAGAGAAATAATTTTTTCAAAAAGAAATTCGTCTGAATAAGCAACTTGGAGTTGATTCGGTGAGAAACCTGCTTCTTGTTGTGCTTTACTAAATTGTGTCCAATATCTCTGCCAGTCATAGGGCTTTATTCCTGTTTCTTTTTCAAATCTACCCATACCCAAAGGCTTCCCACCATTTTCTTTAGCGGTTTTTTGAATTGCATTGATAATATCTTGTTTAGTAGTCATAATTATTCATTAAATTCCATAAATTATTTACCGATTGAATTTTGATTATTTTTATTGTATTCGTTTTCCCCTTATAAATATATCGTTTTCGTAGCGGAGCGGAGAAAACATCTTATTACCCCTCTTTAATTAATGAAAAAGAAATTTGAAAATTTTTTAAAACAATTGAGCAGTAGCCCAAAAAAGAAAAGGAATATTTCAGCTAACTATGTTTATGTGTACTGGGTGGATTTTTGGCTAAATCACGGGGTTATGGTATAATTTCGATGTAAGCATAACGCCTTATGAATACATTCTATCACAAAAACGCAAGAACGACCACTTCCGATAGGGATGTCGCGCACAATTTGGAAAGAGAATTGAAGATCAGGGGCTTCAGTCGCAGAACGATCGAGTCATATTTGCTTTATAACAGGCTTTTTTTGGAATTTATCAAAAAGAATCCGACAGCGGTGACCAACGACGACATCCGCCGATATCTGGAATCTTTGAAAGACAGGGGCTGCGCGAATTCCACGCTCAATGTCGCCCTGAACGCGCTGAAATTTTATTACAGGCAAATACTCAAAAGAAAATTCTTTTTCGATATCAAAGGTGCGAAAAAATCCAACTACCTCCCCACCGTTCTCAGCAAAGAGGAAATCGAGAGGATGCTTGCCGTCACGGAAAATCCGAAGCATCATTTTTTGATTTCCCTGATGTATTCCGCCGGCCTTCGTGTCAGTGAAGCGGTTGAAATACGCATGCGGGATTTTGATCCGGACCGCATGATGATCATGGTGCGCCAAGGGAAAGGAGACAAAGACCGCTGTACCCTGCTGTCTGAAAAACTGCTTCCCGTTTTGAAAAAACAAATGGCGCTCAAAAAACCCACGGACTATCTTTTTACCGGAGCGGGCGGCAAAAGCCACCTGACTTCCGAAAGCGCGGAGAAAATAGTCAGGAAAGCTGCCCAGATCGCAGGCGTATCAAAGAAAGTGTCCTGTCACACTTTGCGTCATTCGTTCGCTACCCACCTTTTGGAGGCCGGTACAAGCATCAGATATATCCAGGAGCTTCTGGGACACGCGAAATTGGAAACGACGCAGATATACACGAAAGTCGCCAATACCAATTTACAAACCATCAAAAGTCCGCTAGACTAAGTGAATATGACATTGGAGATACGAAAAAACGGGGACGAGGTTCTCCGCAAGAAAACCGTGAAAATAAAGGATCCCTTGGACAAGGAGGTTCAATCTTTGATTTCCGAAATGCTCGAAACCATGAGGTCGGCCAACGGATTGGGTTTGGCCGCACCCCAGATCGGAAAAAGTATCAGGCTCTGCGTGATCGAAGAAAGAGGAGAGACTTTCGTGCTTATCAATCCCCAAATCACCGCCAAGTCCAAAACTAAGATTATCATGGAAGAAGGGTGTCTGAGCTTTCCCGGGGAGTTTTTCGAAATAAACAGGCCGGAAGAAGTGAAAGTTCGATATATCGATGAAAAAGGCATCGCCAAAAAAATAAAAGCTGACGGTCTGCTGGGAAGGGCGCTCCAACATGAGATCGATCATCTCGACGGCGTATTGATCATCGATCGCATCAAGAAAAGCAGAAAATCTAAAATTCAAAAATAAAATTTGCACATTTGTCATTCCCGTGCAAACGGGAATCCAGAGCCCTAGATTCCGGGTCAAGCCCGGAATGACACATGGAAAAAATAATGGAACAGAATAAGCACATCAAGCTCAGGACGGTTTTCATGGGAACCTCCGATTTCGCCAAAGAAATCCTGGAAGCTCTTCTCAAAAACGACTACAACATCGTCGGGGTGTTCACCAAGCCCGATTCCAAAGTGGGCAGAAAACAGGAAATTTCCGAATCCCCTGTCAAAAAATTCGCCATGGAAAAAGATATTCCTGTTTTCCAGCCGGAGAAATTCAACGAAGACGCTATTTCGGAATTTAAAAATCTCAAACCGGATTTGGCGATAGTCGCCGCTTACGGAAGATTACTGCCCAAGAAAGTCTTGGAGGCCCCCGGGCTCGGCTGTCTCAATGTCCATCCATCCCTTTTGCCGAAATTCCGCGGTCCCTCCCCTATTCAAAACGCCTTGCTCGTGGGAGAAAAGGTCACCGGAACCACTATAATGCTCTTGGATGAAGGAATGGACACGGGAGACATCCTTTCCCAGGAAAGCATCCGAATCGAAGACTATGACAATGCCGAAACGCTTTCAAAAAAGCTTTCCGAACTGAGCATCCATCTGCTTTTGGAAACCGTTCCTTTTTGGGTACGAAGGAAAATCGAACCCAAGAAACAGAACGAATCGGATGCAACCCTTTGCCAGCTCATCGAGCGCGAAGACGGCAGGATCATCTGGGAACAGGATGCCGCATCCATCAATGACAAATATCGAGCCCTTTATCCTTGGCCGGGCATCTTCACTTTCTGGAAAAACAAGGATTCCGTGCTCAGGCTCAAATTACTGAAAATACAACTCCAAAAAAACAATCCGGCAACCCACCATGAAACCGGGGAGGTTTTCGAATTGGGAGAAATGATCGGAGTCCAGACCATAAAGGGCGTCATAATATTGGAAGAAATCCAACCCGAAGGGAAAAAAGCTATGTCCGCCAAAGATTTCGCGAACGGTTATCCCGGGTTCGTCGGCGGCATCTTGATCTGAAATCAAAAACCCAAAAATTCCACTTTCAAAAACAAATAATCCAAAAACTCACATGAGCAAAAACAAGGAAGTGATCGTCGTAATCATCGGTATTTTTCTGATAATTTTCGTCGCGGCTTTCACTTTTCTGCGGGAATCATTCGCTCCCAAAAAGGAAAGTACCCAGGCCGTGGTCGAAAAAACCGCCACGAAATATGAGCTCACTTCCGCTGAAACCCTTTCTGACATAATAAAAAACCGGGAAGATTTCCTTATCATGGACGTGCGATCCTTTGAGGAATACGCCAATGAACATGTCTTGGATTCGGTTCACGTGCCATTGGAACAGATAGCTGCGTACAGCGAGGAAATAAGCCAGTCAGTGGCACTACTGCCCGGAGAAAACCAGGATTCCCCATCCCTAGACGAAGCAGCTTCCCTTCTTACGGCCAAGGGAGCGAAAAAAGTATTGCTTATAGCAATGGGGCTCGATGGATGGAAAATTTTAAGCGGTCAGACGGTCACCCACGGTGATCCGACAAACTTCCTAGACCAATCGAAAGTGGACTACGTTTCACAGGAGGAATTGAAGGGTAAAATGGATCGCAACGAGCCTCTTTTCATCCTTGATGTCCGCGAAAAAGAAGATTTCGCAAAGGGACATCTGCCGGGAGCGCGCAACATTCCCCTTCCTGAATTGGAAAGCAGGCGCTCAGAAGTCCTCTCCCCAGGCCAGGTCGTCATATACGCGAACATGGAAACGGAGGCTTTCCAAGCGTCAGTAAGGCTATATGACATGAAATTCCTGGCGTCTTCGGTTCTGAAAGAAGGTTATTCCAAATGGGTTTCCAACGGTTTCAAAACGCAGCAATAGATATTTGAACGGATCGGACCTGCAAACGCATACAAAAAAACGCTTCCGCCTTGGAAGCGTTTTTATATAAGGTTTTCACATACGACCCCTTGGCTGTAATTATTGGGCGGTTTTTTCCCTGACGATATCCAGGGCCCTGTCTAACTGAGGATCCCTGTCGCTCTCGTAATCCTCATTGGTAAGCTCCACTTCCACTTCTGGAGATATCCCCTGTTCGTTGATCTGATTTCCATCCGGAGTCAACCAGCGCGCCACAGTAATCTTAGCAGCCGTCCCCTGGGGAAGTCTGATGAGCTCCTGGACGGATCCCTTGCCGAAAGATTTCTTACCGACTATGGTCACATTTTCCCTATTCTCCTTAAGCGCTCCAGCCAAAATCTCGGAGGCGCTGGCACTGCCCTCATTTATCATGATAATGGTTTCGATGCCGCTAGCGACATCCCCTCCGCGCGCATAAATATTTTCCCTGGATTTATCGCCGTTCTCTTCGATAACGACTATTTTTCCCTTAGGAAGCATTTTACTGGAAACATCCACGGCTCCTTCCAGATATCCTCCAGGATTGTTTCTCAGATCCAAAACGATCCCTTTCGCGTTCTGGTTAACCGCCCTGTTGATAGCGGTCGAAAATTCCCTCGTCGTATCGTCGCCGAACCTGCTGATCTTTATATAAGCGATGTCTCCGTCTTTGGATTCAAGCTTGACGCTTTTGACATCGATGACGTTTCTCTGGACGCTTATGTCGCGGGTAGTTTCCTCGCCCTCCCTGAAGATTGTCAGCACCACTTCGGTGTTTTTCGGTCCTCTGATCTGATCCACTGCCGCTTCCAGGGTCATTTCCTGCGCCGATTTGCCGTTTATGTCTATGATCTTGTCGCCTGCCCGGAGACCCGCTTTTTCAGCCGGAGTTCCTTCAAGAGGAGCGATGATCGTCAAGATTCCGTTTTTTATCCCGAGCTCCGCGCCGATGCCTTCGAAACTCCCTTCTATCTCTTCATTGAAACGCTTGTTCTCGTCAGGACTCAAAAAGGAAGTATAAGGATCGCCTGTTGAACGCAGCATGCCGTCGATCGATCCATACAGAAGCTTTTTCGCGTCCAAGCTTTCCGACTCCACATATTTTTCCTTGAGCAACTCCCACACGTCCCAATATAGGGAAAAGTCTATGGCCTGGGCGCCTTTCTCATTCTGGACGACAGCCTTGTCGAGAGGAATGATTTCGGCTGCCTGCTCGGAAGAACTCTTCTTCCCTTTGTCGAAACCGACCCAAAAAGCGATGATAAGAAGCAGCATCACGGACACTATGGTTCTGTATCTGTCGAAAATCATCCTGTTTTTTTCTGTAACCTGTTCTTGTTCCGGCATATTTTCTTGCCCCGCCAAATTCCGCCGCAGGCGGACCCGATGAATCGGTGATTTGACGGAGTGCTTTTAATTTTTCGAAGGCAAAGGCTTTTTCCAATATTTCTTAAAATATTTTACCGCGCTGGAAATATGGATCCAGGTAAGTCTGTTGAAAAGCAACGAATAAATAACTCCTTTTTTCGCGCTACCCTTGCCATGATAATGATGCATGACGGCTTTCGGATAATAGACGACCTTGTACCCGTTCTCCCAAAATCTCCTGCACCAATCCACATCCTCCATATACATGAAAAAACGCGGGTCAAGATAACCGACTTTCTCCAGCGCTTTCCTGGAAAGCATCAAGGCCGATCCCATGATCCAGTCGACCTCCAAAACATCTTTGTGATCTTTGTCTTTCATTAAGAACCAATCCAGATGCTTTTGGGCAAATCCCATTTTTCCCAAAAAAGTCCGCCGATACACGATAGTCATGGGCTTGTAAAAGCGGAAACAGGAATACTGCAAAGTTTCGTTGAAATTAAGAAGCTTGGGTCCCGCTATTCCGACAGAAGGGTTTTCCGATACATATTTATACAGGTTTTCAATCGAATCCGGCTTGACCAAGATGTCACCATTCAAAAGAAGGAGGTATTCCCCCTTGCTTTCATCCAAGCCCTTTTTAAGCAAAGCTTGGAAACCGACGTTTTTCTCGAAAGGAAAAAACCTGACATCGGCAAATTCTTCCCTCATCATCATTTCAGTCCGTTCTTCCGTCGCCGAATCCGCAACTATGATCTCATGGGATATTCCCTTCAGGTTTTCCTTGACGGAGTTAAGACAGACCTTAAGCAGATCCGGATTCCTATAACTCGTTATTATGACCGATAACTCCATTTTTCCGGTTATGGCCAGGATACATGGAGTATGACTGGTCCAGGATTAGAAGATAAGCTTATTGGGGCTGCGCTGCTGCTTGGGATTGTCCAGTGGAAGCGAAGATGTTCTGAGCCATTTCCCGTATTTTGTCGTAATTATCCCCGATTGGAAGGAGTATGTATCCCGCGCCCTGTTCATGCCTCGATATAATTCAAACATCCGCTTCATCTCCCAAAGCTGCATATCAGTCTGGGCGTTGTTACCCAAGCTGTCGATTATGTCGTTTATTTTTTCAAAGTCAGTAAGTGTTCCGACCGCGAGAGCTTTCTCCTTTATCTGCTGGATGACCAACTGTTGTCTTCTGGCGCGATCGAAATCGCTGGAAGTCACCCTGGCTCTCACATAACAAAGGGCTTTTTCTCCGTTCAAGGTCTGCTTTCCAGCCGGCAAATTGAATTCCCCGCCGCACTCGACCCTAGGGTTGGTACATAGAGGATATTGCGCGACGACCTTGCCTTTCTCATTTTTCTTGTATTCATATTCTCCCGTAGGCACGGTAAAGACGTTCGGATCGCAAACATGGGCTTCATTGAACTGCAAAGGTTCCGAAAACGGCTTATCCAGGGTCAGATCGACTCCACCGACAGCATTGACCAAATCTGAAAATCCCTTGAAGTTGATGACTGTTCCATAGTGGATTTCCAGTCCGGTCACGTCGCTGACGACTTTTTTCATATCTTCCAAACCTTGACCTACGTTTTTCTGTTCTCCATAAGCATACACGGCATTTATCTTGCTTTTTGTTCCTAGGGCCGGATTGTCGACATAGAAATCCCTCGGAATGGAGATCATAGCAACCTTGTTCTCCTGCGGTTTCACACTGGCAACCATAATAGTGTCAGCCAAAAGACCTCCTCCAGGAATATTAGCGCCCCTCATCCCCAGGACCAGAATATTGATCCTGTCCTCCTCCTCCCCTTTGACTTCATCGTTTCGGCTTTGAGCCATTTTCTCTTTTTTACTACTCCAGTTTCAACACCCCTCCCATTGTCCAGCCTATTGGCGAAATTGTTCATACTTTTTTAAAAAATATATTACTTCTGTTTTTTATTTTCTGATGACATTCTCGAAGGCAACCAGGAGCTTCCGGGCCGTTTTTTCCCAACAAAAATGCCCGGTTCTCTCGCGTCCTCGGGCCACAAGCCCGCCTCTTAAATTTTCATCAATGGATATATCATACAATGCTTTGGAAAATTTATCAATACTTTTCGGGTCAGCGAACGAAGCGGCGTCTCCGCCCACTTCGCGAAGACTTGGGATGTCCGCGGCCAGCACGGGAGTTTTCATTTCAAAGGCCTCCAGGATCGGGATGCCGAAGCCCTCATAGAGCGAAGGAAAAGCGAACACATGCGCCGATTTATACACGGCGGCCTTGTCCTGCTCGTCGACGAACCCAGGAAATACTACGCTTTCTTCCAAATTATGTTTTCGGATCGCTTCATCTATACGGATATCGAAATTATGGGCCTGGCGGTTCCCCACCAGCACCAACTTGGTATCAGAGATCTTGTCTTTGATCTTCGCATAGCTTTCAATCAGGAAAGGAATATTCTTTCTTGGTTGGAGCGTCCCGATATAAAGTATGAATTTCTCCGGCAAGCCGTATTTTTTTCTCACCTCGACCAACTTCTCTTCGGAAACGTCCTGGTTTTTGAAATCCTCGCCTATCGCATTATGGAAAAAATCCACCTTCTTCGGATCGGTTTTATAGAATTTTATGATCTCGTCCCTTGTAAATTCAGAAACCCCTAAAACCAAGTCGGCCCTTTCGATGCTGAGAGGTATCAAGGTTTTCAAAAACAGCAAATCGGTTTTTTTGATGAACTGCGGGAAAAAGTTGAAGGAGATATCATGGATGATTGTCACGATCTTTACCCCCACACCAAAATGTTTTATGCGCCAACTGACATATTTATTTCTGATTCTATTTGCCGTTTTACCTAAAATACCGTCTCCAGCTTTATTGGTGTGAGGGTGAATTTCCTTCGGCACGAAAAACGGAGTTATGTATTGGGTCAGGTACACGTCCACCGGATTTTTGCGCAGATATTTTTGAAGGTCCCAGAAATTCCAGGAGAACCTATTATTAAAAATCTTCCGTACCACCCTCTCCCCTCGGGAGAGGGTTGGGGTGAGGGATCCCAATGAAACGATCTTAAAATTTTCTTTGCCGTCTATCCCTAGCCACTTTCCTATCTCCGCCAATTTATCCCCATCTGTCTCATCCGTGAAAAGTTCGAATCTGTGATCTGTGTCTATCCGTGCCAATTTCTTGGTCAAATTGAAAAACACGACCTCATCCCCAGTCCTGTTTTTTCCGATAAGCCTGATATCTATCCCTATTTTCATATTTTATCCTTATTTTTTATTTAAAAGCGAGACCGCGATTCCGAAATACGCCCACAAAAATCCCAGAAATATCCCCGAATTGAAAAGATTCGGAACCAAGATCGCAAAAGCTCCGAGCGCCGCGAATACTGCGGCCGTCTTTTCTCCCACCCCGCCCTCATAATAAAACTGCAATGACTTGATCAAAATGGATCCAAAAACGAAAACCAAGCAAACCAGCCCGACGATTCCCGTTCCCAACCAGACTTCCAAAAAGATGTTGCTGGCGTTGAGCGAAGCGCCGCGCTCATCCGATCCCAAAATCTTTCCGATGTTACCCCACCCTATCCCAAAAACCGGATTGCTTTTGATTTCGTTCCAGGATTTTTTATAAATTTGAGCGCGCAAGTCCACGTTCGGATCCGGACGCACCGCCGTGGAAACGAAATTGCCCTTCGCTTTCTCAGTTTCGATTTCTTCCAAATTTATATGGGCGCATCCATATCGCCCGAGTTCGGAAACGCTTCCGATTTCCTGCGGCACTCCGGAATTTTCGCTCTCGCAAGAAATCGTGATTTCTTGAAGACCAGAAGCCGTGCTCTGCGCGCGATTGGCAAGCTCGAATGAAGAAAGATTAAAAAGCTTCACGATTCCCAATGCGATTACGACCGAAGCCAAGAGCCCGAGAGCGGCATAGCCTGCTTTTTTCCATTTCCAACCTCCGATTTTCCAGAACCCGTCGATCAAAATCATTTTCAAAAACCCTATCGAAACGACGACTGCTCCCAACCATGCGCTGCGGGCCACGGTAAGAATCAAAACAATGAACAATAAAACATTAAAACAAAAAACGGCGAGGAATGATAAGTTTTTTGCATTTAAAAATTCGGGAATTTGAAATTTATTAGAAATTAGAAATTTGAAATTAGAAATTTTCCAGCCTTCTTTTTTGGGATACTTGTCTCTCAAATAAAACACTATCGAAAACAGGATAGTGATTAAGAATGTCACGAACATTCCCAACCAATCCGCTTCGGCAAATGTCGCATTGGGCCTTCCCGGCATCACTTCGAAACTTTCAAGTCCTTTGGCGAAACGCACGTTCTGCCAGATCCCATATATCAAAACGACGATTGAAGAACTCAAAAAGAACGGCAGCACCCTTTTGATATCTGAAAGATTTTGGATAAAAGCTCTCGAAAGGAAATAGATGGCCACGAAAGAAAGCGCGACAATCGACTGCTTGAAAGCGATGCCTTTTCCAACCGCGAAAAGCGCGCTCAGAAATCCGGAAAGCGCGAACGCCAGCACCGCCCAATCCGCCCAACCCATCTTCGGAAATTTTACAGGGCTTTTCTTCTGAAAAGCCCTGACCAGAAGCGCCCCAACCGTAAGCGCGGCGAAGAATTGGTATGGGCGCAAGGCCACCCCCAGGCTTTCCGGAGCCAAATTAATGTTCTCAAGGGCGATGGTTCCGACAAAAAACAGAAACGCCCATCCCGGACGGTATGCCGCAAAAAGAAGCCCCAGAATCACAAAAACCGCAAAATCCGAGACTTTTGCAAAGGGCAAAAGCCCGACATTGGCGAACCAAATGGCGAAAATCGTCAAAAGCAGATTTACCAAAACCAGATAAATCTTCAGCGACCTTCCCTGCGCATACTTGACTATTTCTTCAAAATATGATATAATAGACATAGAGTGCTTACATAATCTTGTTTAAAAAATCCCCTCAAAAGAGGGATTTTTACATTTCCCTCATCATATTCAATATCTTCGATGCGAACCTATCCCAAGAAAAATTCCCGCTCCTCTTTTTGCCCCTTTCCGAAAGCGTCTGGCGCAGATTCCCATCCAAAAGGATTTTTTTCATGACGCGCGCTATTTCCTCCACATCTGAGGGGTCGCAATAAAGCACGCTATCCCCTCCGACTTCCGGAAGAGAAGATCCTTTAGCCGTAATGACGGGCACCCCCTGGCACATCGCCTCCAGAACCGGCAGACCGAAACCCTCATAGAAGGAAGGATAGGAAAACAGGACGGCGTTTTTATATAGAACCGGCAAATCTTCCTGCGGGACGAATCCCAAAAGTTTCACCCTGCCCTCCATTTCCATGGATTTCACCAAAGCCTCAGCGTCGGTCACGAGCGGAGCCAGTTCTGGCATCAGTTTTCCGGAAATCACCAATGCCGGGATATTCTTCAATTTCGCAAACATGTCCCTGTTTTGATCGAGAAGTATCTTATAAGCCCTGAGTGTGCCTTCGACATTTTTTCGGACCTCCAGTCCCCCGCCGGCGTATATATAACCCTTTTCCAATCCGTATTTCTCCAAAACCATCCTGCTCTCCGTCTCGGAAACATCCTTTTTATATATCTCATCAGTAGCTATATAGGAGACGGTTATCCTCTTGGGATCGATCCGCAGGTTATGGATCAAATCCTTTTCGGTCCGCTTGGAAACCGAAACTATCCTGTCGGTTTTCCTGATGGCGCGCTTGGTGAGAAGCCAAAGGAATTTCTTGCGCCAATTGTTGAGATAATTCGGGAAAAATTCCAAAATGATGTCATGCACGATCATCAGATGCTTTATTTTCTCCGGCATCACGGTCGCGCTCTGATACATGCTCAAAAAAACGTCGCAACCGTCCTTTTTGGCCTCTCTCGGAAGCATCACGGCCTGCCACCAAATCGCCCTGAAAATATCATCTCTCTTATATCTTTTAGGCAAAAACGCTTTTTTGTGGAAATTATCAGGCAATTCCAATTCCACATCCTCCTCCAAATACAAAATGAACTCCAAGTCCTGTGACTTGTGGCTTGCCTGCCCCGTGGCGGAGCTTTTCGGGGCGACTTGTGACTCGCTCAATTTTCGGAGAAAATTGAGCGTCACTTGCCCTATTCCCGTGTTTTGCTTCCTCAAAAAAGAGGCGTTTATTCCTATCTTCATATTATTTATTTTACCCCGAACAAGGCAAAAAGAAAAGGCGCTCCGAAAAACGCCTTCTTATACATATTCAATATAGATGGAATATTCATTACAACACGCTACGGAAAAGCGATACCGCGAAATAACCCATTGCGAACGTCACCACCGTCATGATAAACGGAATGACCATATGGAAAATCAATTCCCCCTTGTCCATTTTTTGCATAACTTTACGCTTACTGGTTAACGGCGAATCATACCACTTGAGAAGGATTTTGTCAATCATAAAAGGCGGTATCCCCAAAGTCGCCCTCTTCTCTCCTTGTATCTTCAAAAAAAATGCTCTAATATGAAAAAGACAGTCAAATAAAACACCTAATTCAAATAAACACTTATGGAAGCGAAAAAGGAAACGGTATGCATAATCGGCCTTGGTTACGTAGGGTTGCCGCTGGCGGTACAGTGCGCCCTGAAGGGCTATGAAGTTTATGGACTGGAAAACGACGAGAGTAAAATAGATAAGATAAATTCAGGAAAGAGCCCGATCAAGGAGGATTTCCTCGAACAGAACCTCCCCAACGTGAAAGTGATCGCCACCAAAGACCCTTCTGTCATCAAAAAATCGGATGTCGTGATTGTTTGCGTGCCGACCCCTGTCGATGAAAGCTATTTCCCAGACCTCGGGCCCGTCAAAGGCGCTACCAAAACCATAGCTGAAAATATCAATAAAGGTCAGTTGATCATTATCGAATCGACGATCAACCCGGGGGTTTGCGAGGAAGTAGTCGAACCGATTTTCGCCGAGGCCGGATATGAAATCGGAAAGGATTATGAGATGGCACATTGCCCTGAAAGGATCAATCCGGGCGACCCGAAATGGAACGTCACCAATATCCCCCGCGTAGTCGGTTCTTTCACCAAGACCGGACTCGACAAAGCGGTGAAATTTTATGAGGACATCATCGACGCCTCAATCATGCCGATGAAATCCATCCGCGAAGCGGAAGCGGTCAAGATCGTGGAAAACTCATTCCGCGACATCAACATCGCCTTCGTGAACGAATTGGCCAAATCTTTCGACAAACTGGATATCGACCTCAACGACGTGATCAAGGGCGCCTCGACCAAGCCTTTCGCTTTCATGCCGCACTTCCCTTCTTGCGGAGTCGGCGGACATTGCATCCCTGTCGATCCCTATTACCTGATCGAAAGAGCTAAGGCTTCCGGCTTTGACCATGAATTCCTAAAAATCGCCAGAAAGGTAAACAATTCCATGCCGGAATATACAGTAGAGCTTATGCAGGACGCACTGAACAAACTGAAACTTCCGCTTAACGGAACGGTTGTCGGCGTCATGGGAATTTCCTATAAAGCCAACGTAGCGGATCTGCGGGAATCTCCTTCGCTCAAAATCATCAAATACCTCAAAAAGCACGGCGCCGAGGTCATTACTTTCGACCCGCACGTACTTGACGATTCGACGGAGAAATCATTGGAAGAATTCCTCAAGAAAGCGACGGCTGTCATAGTCGCCACCAACCACAAGGAATTCGAAAAAATGGACACCGCTCTCTTCAAAGAAAACGGGGTCTTCGCCATCGTGGACGGGAAAAACTGCATCGACCCGGAAGCCATCAAGAAATTGGGAATAATTTACAAAGGGATAGGCCG
>LCKI01000020.1 GCA_001001345.1 Parcubacteria group bacterium GW2011_GWC1_45_14
GATTTCAATTGCATCGACCCCAAGCTAATAATTAAGAAAAAATAGATGAGACTGATCGTCAATCTTCCGGCTTTCAATGAGGCGGAGAAAATAGGACAGACCATAAAAAGGATTCCGCGCCAAATAGACGGAATTGATGAAGTTTTCGTACAAGTGATCGATGACGGTTCCAAAGACGGCACCGCCGAGATAGCCAGGAACGCCGGAGCGGATTTCGTGTTTTCCCACCCCGTCAACCGCGGCTTAGGCATCACTTTCAGGACTGCCGTGGAAATGGCATTGGAGAACGGGGCTGACATCATGGCCAACATAGACGCGGACGGGCAATTCAACCCGGACGATATCAAAAAAATCATCGCCCCTATCCTCAAAGGCGAAGCTGACATGGTGAGCGCCGATCGCTTCGGGGACCACAAGGCGCAGAACATGCCGGCCGCCAAATATTATTTGAACCGCGTGGCCGCCTACGTCATCGGAAAATTCATGAATTTCCCCATCAAGGACCTCACCTGCGGCTTCCGAGGATATAACCGCGAGACGCTTCTCCGTCTCAACCTTCCGGGACAATTCACTTATACCCAGGAAGTCATCATCGACGCCATCGGGAAAAACCTCAAGGTTATGTGGGTTCCTGTCGTCGTCACCTATTTTGCCGAAAGGAAATCCAGAGTTGTCAAAAGCATCTATAAATACGTCAATAACAGCGGCAGGATCATCCTCAAGGCGGTGCGCGACGTGCGCCCGATGAAATTCTTCGGCATTCCCGCGCTTTTCCTAATAGTCGTTTCGTTCGTGCTTTTCGTCTACTTCGGATTCCTCTATTTCCAGGATTTTAAAATCACTCCTTACCGCAATTACCTGCTTCTTGCCATAACCATGTTGCTCGTGGGACTGCAGTTTTTGGTCTTCGCCCTCATGGCAGATATGATAAAATCCAACCGCAAACTCACCGAAGACCAGATGTACCTGATAAAGAAGGAAAAATACGGCAAAAAGACCGCTTAGGTTAGCCGCTGTGCCAAATATGAAAAGCCCCCGCAAAGGGGCTTTTTCTCTTGAAAAAAATACCGTTTCCTGGTAGAATAACGATG
Source organism: Parcubacteria group bacterium GW2011_GWC1_45_14 (assembly GCA_001001345.1). Classification (GTDB taxonomy): domain Bacteria; phylum Patescibacteriota; class Minisyncoccia; order Moranbacterales; family GWC2-37-73; genus UBA12053. Next base: position 1,092 of record LCKI01000020.1, read on the forward strand.
TCGGTTAAAACCAAAAAATTATGAAAATTTTGTTTATTTCAAGGGCTTATCCGCCCGTTACCGGAGGCATCGAAAACCAAAATTACGAGCTTTCCAGATGGCTTCCGAAAGTTCCCGGCGTGGAGATCAAAACCATCGCAAACACCAGGGGGAGAAAATTCCTTCCGATTTTTGCGCCCTACGCCCTTACAAAGACCCTCTTTCTTCTTCCGAAATACGATGTAGTGCTTCTTGGGGACGGTGTTATCTCCATTTTGGCTTGGTTTATCAAGCTTTTCTCCAAAAAACCCGTGATTTCGGTCATCCATGGCTTGGACATAAACTGGAACAGCGCCTCCCTGGGAGTCTGGTACGAAAAAATCCTAGTCGCCCTATATCAGAAATTGTGGGTGGGAATTTTCCTGCCGAAAATAGATAAATTCATAGCGGTCGGAAACGAAACGGTAAGGGTCGCTATTGAAAAAGGAATTCCCGCGGAAAAAGTGGTCTTCATCCCCAACGGCGTTGACACGGAAAAATTCATCAGAAACCACACCCGCGAAGAATTAGAAAAGACGCTTGGGGAAAATCTAGACGGTAAAAAAATCATCCTGACATCCGGCCGGCTTGCCAAAAGAAAAGGGGTGGCTTGGTTTGCTGAAAACGTCATACCCAAGCTCCCCGAAAACGTCATCTACGCGGTTGCCGGCGACGGGCCGGACAAGGAGAATATTCTCTCCGCCATTTCAAAAGCGAATGTCCCCAATCGCATAAAGATGCTGGGATATGTCACGGACGAAGCGAAAAACATCCTGATGAATACCTGCGACCTCTTTATCCAACCCAACATCAAAGTCGAGGGCGACATGGAAGGATTCGGGATTTCAGTCATAGAAGCGACTTCCTGCAAACTACCGGCCGTGGCCTCAAGGCTCGAAGGACTCCAGGACGCGATAAAGGACGGTCAGAACGGCTTCCTGATTGAACCGTATGATGCCGACGCATATGCGAAAAAAATAAGCGAGCTTCTTGCCGATGACGCCTTCAGGAAGGATTTCGGAGAAAAAGCCAGACAATTCTCCATAGAAAATTACCAATGGGAAAAAATCTCCAAAAGATATTGCGATGAAATCAGAAACGTGATCGAAAAAAAATAATCCAAAAAAGACTTTTCTCAAATGATTGAATTCATTTCCAGCCAAATACTATTTTACATATCTATAATATTTCTCCTGTTCGTCCCAGGCTATTTTTTCATGCTTGCCGTTTGGGGAAAAGAAAACGGGTTCAGCTCTATTGAAAAAACCGTCCTGTCTTTCGGATCCAGCGTCATTATTGTCGACTTCCTGATGCTTATCATGGGAAGACTCGACATCCCGCTTAGCAAAGTCTCGATCGCGGGCTCGGTATTTTTATTTTCCGCGCTCTCATTGTCCCTCTGTCTAATCCGGAAAAAAATTGGCGCCTTCCGAAAAAACGAAAGCGAGCCAAAAAAGACCGGTTTTTCCTATTTCCAGACGATCGCCATCATATCGATCCTGTTTTTGACGGTTTTCATCAAAACCGCCTATCTGACCAACACCGTCTTTCCGACCTCGACCGATCTCGGGCATCACATGTATTGGTCCAAGGTGATTACCGACACTGAAAAACTTCCGACCTATGAAGAATCCGACGTCATTGCTTCCGGCGAAGGATATACGATAAGCGAGCCTGAGGCTATAGCGGACTTCATCATCGGAGAACATCTTATCTTCGCCGCCATTTCCTCCCTTTCCGGAGCAGATTTCGTCTCGGCTTTTCCCTCCCTGATTCTTTTTATCATAAACATCGCCTCGGTTTTGGCCGTTTTCGCCCTCGCCTTGGAAATCTTCAGAAAATACCCGCAAGGCGTCAACATAGCCATCGCGGTTTTGTTTTTCATCGGTCCTATTTATGCACTCTCTTCCCCGCAAGCCAAATTCGTCAGCGGAGGTGTTATCGGAAACATGTTTGGAAACTTTTTCATACCCCTGGCCCTGCTCTTTTTCATCAAAGCTCTGCGTGAGAAAAAATCCGTCCTGCTGGCGACGGCCATGTTTATCGTGCTAGGACTCGCCTTCACCCATCACCTCAGCACTTTTATTTTCATTTTCTCCCTTGCGTTCACGTTCCTGCTTTTTTGCATATTCAATTTCAAGAATCTTTTTTCCCATATTAAGGACTGGTTAAGATTACTGTTCTCCCCTTGGGTGTTGGGCGTCCTGGCGTTTGGAATTGCGATGGTTTTCCTTGTTCACACCCCGAGCTATCTGAACCCCTCCGCTGTCGACACCGCGGTAGGAACGCCATCAAAATCCACCAGGACCGGCCTCACTTTCTCCCAGCTAACCTCCACTGCAGGGCAGGCCCGCATGATTTTCGGCCTTCTGGGATTGGCCATTCTGCTTTTTTCAAAAGAACATAAAAAGTATGGATCGGCGTTTATCCTGGGATGGGCGGTCGCACTCTTTGTTATGTCGCTCAAACCAAGCCTTCTCTATGTCGACATTCCATCTAACAGGATCGCCAGTTATATAATTTTCCCCTTGGCGATATTGAGCGGTTTCGCACTTATCAGGATATTTGAATGGACCAAAAACAGCTTAAGCCACCAATCACTCCTCATCAATCCTTCCTACATAATCGTCATGTTCTTCATCTTCGCGGTCTTTTTGACGCAAGGAGGATTTACTGACAATTCCAGTTCCCTCTCGCACGGAGGAAATACCCAATCCGCAATCCAGACTTTTCACGCCTCCGGATATTTGGCCGATTTTGCAGACAAGGAGAAAGACGTAGTACTCAAGGATCACAACTATCTCACGGCGGATGCCTGGATCAAATTATATTTCATGAACGGATATAACTACCCCTTCTCCAGGGGATTCTTCAAGCGCTATGAGGACCCTATCAAGGTGCGTGAACAATGCACCCTCCAGATGATCTCCTTCCCCAGCTCGACCGAAGCGAAAAAATGCTTCGATGGAACCGGCACCAATTTCCTCATGGTCCACCCGCAATTCGACGGCACGCAATTTCGAAAGACCAGGAATTTCTGGCAAGTATATTCTTCGAATGAGCTGACGATTTTCCATAAACCTCAATAAAAAAATGTACACATTTCTCAAAAAAAACATCATCATATTGTCTCTGGGAATATTCATGCTTTCCAGTCTTTTCTACCTGGCTCTGATCGAGAGAAAGCAGCAGGATCCAAATTACGGCAAAGATTGGTGGGCGCTCTATTTCGAAAACCCCAAGAGCAATTCCCTTGACTTCACGATCGAAAACCATAGCGGTGTGGAATCTTTCCAATGGGAAGTCTATTTGGAAAAATCCAAAACATATGAAGGAAAATCGGAACTGCCTAAGGGCGGAAAAAAGACCATTCCCGTCAGCGCTTCCGACCTTGACGACAAAAAAGTGACCATCAGGGTCTCCGCCGGCGAAAGAACGCAGGAGATATACAAAATCATAACCAACGACTGACTACTTTCCACAAACGACCCTACCGGAAAAAATCCATCTCTATCCAAAATTTTATTCGTAGTTTCGTAAAATTCGTAATTCGTAGAGAATCACATGAAAAAAATATTGCTAGTCACCCGCCCCATCACGCCTCCCTGGGATGAAGCTTCCAAGAATTTCGCTTATTTCCTAGCCAAAAGCACCGGCGGTTTCGAATTCAATGTCCTGACTCCAGGACATGTGGACTCGCTGGAAAAACATATCGTCCAGCAGCCTATCTATACTTCAGCCCATTTGGATTGGGGCCAGAGACTACGGATCTTCAAGCTCGCAAAACTCGTGCGCGGATTCGACATAGCCCATTTCATGCTGACCCCCACGAAACTCAACACCTTGGCCTTCAAGATCGTGCTGGGAAAATCGAAAGCCAAAACCGTGCAAACCATAGCGACATTAAGGGAGGATCTTTTTTCGGATAAGGAATTGAAAAAAGTCATGTTCGCTGACCTCGTAATCACCTATTCCGACTATGCCAAGCATAAACTGGAAAGCCTGGGAGTCGGAAACGTGAAAAGGATCTATCCCGGCATAGACCTCGATCTCTATAAGCCCTCTCCCAAGGATGACGCTGTTCTCAGATTCTTCAATATAGACGAAAAAGATTTCGTCATTTCCTATCCCGGGGAATACACGCGCCTGGGAGCGACGGACGGCTTGGTGGAAATCCTGCCAAAACTCTTCAAAAAGATCCCGAATGCCAAATTCGTCTTTGCCTGCCGGGTGAAAAATGAGAAGGACGCCCAGAAGAAAGCCGAGATAACGGAGAGATTTAAAAAAGAAAACATCCTGGACAAAATAGTTTTCACCGACACCTTCGCGGACATGCCCAAGATTTATAACATGTCCGACGTCGTGGTTTTTCCAGTCAAGGACATGAAGGGTAAGTTCGACGTACCGCTCGCCGTCATCGAGGCCTTTGCCTGTGAAAAACCGGTCGTCATTTCCGACATTCCGATCCTGGGAGAATTCGCCAACGCCGATAATTCTGTTATAATAAGCCATAAGGACTTCGACCAGCTTGTCGATTCTTTGACCGGCCTGCATGCGGATTTGGAGATGGGAAAAGCCCTTGGAAAAGCCGCCAGAAAATATACGCAAGATAATTTCGACATCAAAAACGTCTCTGAAGAATATAAAAAAGCCTACGAATCTCTCCTATAATCAATCTATTCGAGTCATTCGAGTGCCTATTCGAGTCATTCGAGTCGCCTAATGAAAATGAAATATAAGGTAAACGAAGTCAGCGCCCACAAAAAGGAATTCTCGACCACGGAAATGAAAGTTCCTGTCCTTCTGCATACCTCGGAAGAACTTCTTCCTAATGATGAGACTTTCGGACAACTGGAGAATTTGGCCAAGGATAAAAGGCTTTTCCATCATATCGCAGCCATGAGCGACGTGCATCCCAAGAAGGGCCGCAAAAACCCGACAGGAACAGCGATCGCTTCAAAGAACATCCTCATGCCCCAAATCAATGACACAGCGCCGAACTGCGGAATGCGCTTCCTTAAAACCAACCTGACGGTGGACAACACGACTGAGAATCAGATCGACGCCATTTTCCGCGAACTGGTCAAGGTGGTTCCTACCAAAAAGTATGTCGGCACGAAAATATCCTACAAACTCGCCTTGGATGTGGCCAGATTCGGCATCAAACCACTCGTCGAACATTTCAAGACACGGACGAAAAACGAAATAGAAAACAGCTACTCAAATGGAAACTTCTTCAAGGATCAACAGCTTTCAGAAAGGGACATCCTGGATGCGGTTCCGAGCCTCTTTTTCCATATTGGAAAATACCGCTTGGGAATCCTTGGGGCTGCCGGCAACCACTTTTTGGACCTGATGAAGATCACGGAAATAAAGAACAAGGAGATCGCCGAGAAATTCGGAATCAAGGAGGGCCAATATATCTTCCTGATGCACACCGGCTCGGGCCTTCTGGGGCAATACGCTTCCTACATGTACACCCCCAAGAAAAAGGAGCATTTGAGCCAAAGGATCGTTTTGAAATTGGGAACGATGCTTTTCGACAGCCAGAAAAAAAAGGTGTATGCGAAAGTGGCCGAGAAACTGAAGGAATACAAGGACAAGGATGAATTTTTAGGATACGAGGAGAAAAGTCTTGAGGGAGAAATGTTCCTGACCGCCCATAAGACCTCGGCTAACTTCGGTTTCGCCAACAGGACCATCCTTACCCACCAAATAGACCATGCTATCGAGAAAGTCCTGGGTAAATCCGCCGATTTAGATCTTCTCTATGACAACACCCATATCTCCATAGAAAAGGAACACCACTTCGGAGAAGACGTCTGGATCCATCGAAACGGGGCGGTGCGCGCCAACGGTCCTTCGCGCATGGGATCCCATCCGCTCTATTCCAAAACCGGCGAACCCGTCTTCATCCCCTCTTCCATGAGCACCCCGGCCTACTTGGCAGTCGGAACAGACCAAAACGAATCCACTTTCTTCTCGGCAGGACACGGCACAGGCAGAAGAAAAGAAGCGCAGAGTGACAGGGCCGACTCCAAAGATGAACTGCTCAAAAAGATGGAGAAGAGCCATGTGAAGCTCTATAACGCCAAATCCAAGGGAGTCATCAATCAGGACAGCGCATACTACAAAGATGTCGAGGAAGTCATCTCCGGCATGGTAGACAACAAGATCATCGACGTCGTCGCCAAGATGCAACCGGTAGCCGTTTTAATGTATTAGATGTTATGCTAATCCACGAATAAACACTAATCTGCGAATTGCGAACCATCAGTGATTAGTGGATTGGCATTTATTCGCATTATTAGCATATTATTGCAAATGAAATTAATATCAATCTCCGGCCTCGACGGCAGCGGAAAATCCACCCAAACGGAACTTCTAAAAAAACACCTCGAATCGCAAGGCAAGAAGGTTTTGTATTTCCACGCGATCCAATTCTCCTTCGCCCAGAAACTGAAAGAATTTAAAGAGAATGTCATTCCGGACTTGATCCGGAATCTGGATTCCCGCTTTCGCGGGAATGACAAAAAAAGATCCCGACAAGAAAAAAACGCCGCGCCCAGCACTGAGCCTGGCTCTAGTGCTGGGGTGACCAGGGCGAACTGGCCGCAGATACAACTCCGCAAGATCTTCCTCCTGATCGATGTTTTGCGTTTCCGATGCGCAGCCACCAGAAAATATCCGAACTCATACGACTACCTTCTTTCCGACAGATATTTTTTTGACAGTGCGCTCAATATCCAATATCTTTCTAAAAACAATAAAAGTCTTTTGGTGGAAAAAATAATACCCCAGCCGGACAAGGCGTTTTATCTTGAGGTGGAACCGGCGATGATCATGCAAAGGAAAAGGGTTCCCGATCAAGGAATCGAATACCTCCGCACTAAGCGCGACCTTTTCGAAACCAGTATAGCCAAGTGGGATCTCGAAAGGATCGACGGCAATAGGACGGAAGAGGAAATTTTTGAAGAAATATCAAATCAAATAACCAAGATGCAAGATACAAAAACCAAACAATAACCAAACTCCAATAACTAATATCCGATCTTTTTTGTAATTTTGAATTTGTATTTTGTGATTTGTTTGGAATTTGTTTCTTGTTTTTTGTATCTTATTTTTGTTTAAAAAATCTATGTCCAAGCACTTCCTCCTGAAATCGGCTTTTTGGCTGACTGTTTCGGAAATCATCTATAACCTCTCCGGATATATCATCCACTCCGCCATGGGGCGAATTTTGGGCCCTGAGGATTACGGGAGATACGGTTTGGTCGTGACGCTCACCACCATGATCATCATCCTCATCGGCAACGGCATTCCGACGGCCATGAGCAAATACCTTAGCGAGTTTTTCGAAAGCAAGCCCGAGATGGTCTCGGCCATCAAAAGGCAGGCCCTGAGACTCCAATTCTTCGTCATCGGCTCGATAACCGTGATTTTCTTCCTGCTCTCTCCCTTGCTTGCTAGGATATTAGGAGATCCTTCCTTGACGGAACTCTTCCGCATCTCCACGCTCATCATTCCGACATTCGCCGCGGCTTCTTTCTATTTCTATTACTACACGGGCATCCACAAATTCAACCTGCAGGCCATTCTCAAGACATTCCGTTCGATTTTCCGCGTGATCACGATCGTCGGCCTGGCCTACATCTTTGGCGTAGAGGGTTCCATCGCTGGCTATTTCGTGGCCCCCTTTGCAGTCTTTCTGGTAGCCTATTTCATAGACAAAATTTGGATTTCCAAAAAATATCCCGCAAGCAAAAACGCCTCCTTCGAATGGAAAAAACTGGCCAACTACGCCTGGCCGGTCACGCTTTTCATGCTTTTCTATGAACTTTTCATTTCCATCGATCTCTACTTGGTCCAAGGAATCCTCAAGGACGAATATCTGACCGGAATTTACAACGGCTCACTGACGGTCTCCCGCATCCCCTATTATCTTTTTTATGCGCTCACCATAATCCTTCTGCCTGTCATCTCCAAAACCACCTCGGAAAATAACCACAAAGAAACCTTTTCCATCATCTCCAGCGCGCTCAGGTTGATGCTCATCATGCTTTTTCCCGGAGTCATCCTGATGTCTATCTATTCGAGCCAAATCCTGACCCTCTTCTATGGCAAAGCTTTCATTGAAGGCGCCCTGGCCATGTCGATTCTGGCGGTCGGGGTGGGATTTCTGACGATTTTCTATGTCCTTAGCTTCGTGATGAACGGCGCCGGAAAGGTCATGATCCCGATGTGGATAGCTTTTTTCGGCTTTTGTGTCAACGCGACTTTCAACTTCATCTTGATTGGGAAATATGGAATTCTAGGTTCGGCCGTCGCGACCACTATCACCTCTTTCGTAATAATGACAGTGATGCTCTATTTTATCGGCAAAAACTTTGCGGTCTCTATCAAACTGAATTCCCTGCTCAAAATAATCATAGCTTCTACGCTTCTGATGGCTTCGACTCTTTTTCTGCCGACATCCGTCGCGCTCTTCCTCCTCTCTTCTCTAGTGGCTCTCACCGTCTATTTCACATCTCTCTATCTCCTTGGGGAAATCTCCCCCGCCGACCTGGAGATGGCCCGGAATTTAGTTGCGAAGAAAAAGTAGAATCATCGATTATCCGTTATTAGGAAAATATACAAGACAAAAAAACCGCCGGACAAATAGTCGGCAGTTTTTTTATGTATTTTTGATAACAGATAACCGGTAACTGATAACTTATCATCATTCCCACCTATAAACACTTACCGCTCCTCTGACTTGGATAGCGTTTACCTTTTCAAGATTCTTGTCCAGATAGTCCCTAGCTTCTTTGGTCACGAAAGATTCATCGTTGTCAGAGAAAACCACCCAACCTTTTTGATTTTTTGCCATGATCTCATTGATTATTTCAACCGTAACCTTATCCTTGGTCCGCTCCCCTCCGAAATCATATACCTCAAAACCAGCTCCGGAATAATAATAACTCCTGAAGTTCCTCGTGATGAGCGCGTCCCCTTTGTCGCTGTTCTTTTGAACGTAGGCGAAGATGCTCCTGTAGTTCGGACTTCGAAGAAATACGCATAATTAGGAAGGACAAGTAGCGACAGGACGAGCGGAATGATAAAGGCTTTTTTACCGAATTCTTTGCCCAATTTTTCGCGGAAAAAATCCGCAATTCCATATATTCCGACAGCCACAAGAATCATCTCGAACGACTGCACGAAAAATATATATTGCGGTCCCACGTTGCGCGTCCAAAGAAAAACTGCCGAAAAAAGCGTAACCAGGAAAGATGCTAGCAGCCACGCCGCCTCTTTTCTTTTGCCCAATTTTTCAGCCAAACAATAACCGCCAACCCCGATGAACAAAATCGCTATCAAAGGATGGGCATAGTCAACCAGGGCTTTGGCGAAATAGTTATAGTGGTTCTCGAAAAAACCGATACCGGCAGAATATTGCCGCAACGCTTCCGGAAACAGAACCATGCCGAGGATATAGGTCGCCAACAAGGCCAGGGTGCTCACGACATACTTGTTCCAAAAAGGTCTCTTCTTCGCCAAGGTATATACCGCTCCCCCCAGGGCATAAGCTCCAAAAATAAACGCCATATTGGCTGTCAGTTGGTGGACATGAAGACTCAGCGCTCCGAAGATGGCGGTTGGAAAAAGATAACGCAAATCCACACCCCACCTTTGACTGAAGTATTCCAACAGTTTTATTTTTCCCGAATATCTGCCTTCAAAAAACCTGAAGAGCGACCGGGAGAAAAGCAGGAACAAAGGGAAGAACATGGCATACATGCGGAAGGTCCGATCGAACTCTATTCCGACGATGCTCACAGCGAAAAGAAAAGCGCTAATTAGTCCTACTTGCCTCTTGCCCGAAAAAAATGTCCCCACAAAATACATCAAAGCGACGGTCAGAACTCCCCAAAGAGCGCTCGCTGATCTCGCGACCGCCTCCGTCGGAGGAAAGAACCCAAAAAGCGTCGCAGCCTGGATTTTATATCCCCACGCCCTCTCGTCGCGAGGAGCGAACTCGTTTTCAACATTTATCGCGCTCTTATTGAAATCCCAATTTTTCCACTCTCCGCTCTGGAGATAAGCATACGAGGAGTTCATATCAAGAAACTCATCCGCGCTGAACGAAACCTCCCCGAGATTATAAAAACGCAATACTCCTCCCAGCAGAACGATGACGGATAGCCAGATAATTACCGTTTTCTTGGACATAGAAATTAGAAATTAGAAATTAGAAATTTTGCCTCACTCTTCCTCCCCTTCCTCGATTTCATCCTCAATGAAACACTCCCCTGTTTTGAAGATTTCGTTCCAGGTATATCTTTTTTGTACATTGGAAGAAGTGCTACAGTTTGGTTTTTCAACCTCGAAAACTTGACTTTCGGCGGTTATCGCTTCGCTCTTGGGCGCCAAGCGGAAAACTGTCAGTGTACCGAATTGTTTTTCCTCTGCTATATCAAAGCTCTCGGCATATTTCCCAAGCCTGTCCTCAGTGTTGGCCGAAGTCCTATAAATCAAGAAGTGGTTACCGTTCTTATACACCGTGTCCTTCCAAAGCACCTCTTGTCTTATGCCTCTCCTGTCCACCAAAAAAACGAATGCCCGCCTATAGAACGATTCACTGTAAAAATAAAGCGGGTACCCGTTTTCTCTGTAGAATTTCTCCATATAATCCACGATCATCTCCTGTTGCTCCAGCGTCACCCTGGTGCGCTCTTTCAGGATCCTGTCAGGCGCTATCTGGACGTTTTCAAGCGGGGCGCTCTTCATTTCGGCGAATCTCTTTTGAACCGCAATCAGGTTGGCCCCGACCAAAACGATCACCAGAGCCGTGGAAACCCACCTTCTTCGGAAAAACTTATCGGAAAATTCCATGACCAATCCCAAAAAGACGAAAGCCAACGGCGCCGTAACCAGATAAAAACGCGGGGCGATGTCATATGAAAAAGGTATCATTATCCCAAGTGAAATAATGAGCCATATCGCGGAGATTATGAGAAAATCCCTCTTCCCTCCTTTTTTATGACCAAAGAAGCCTCGGCCGACCAGCAATATGCCGGCGGTGAAAAACAGCACCGCGATCGCCCCCAACGGCAAATTTTTCCTGCAACCGTAGTCGCACTTGATATCCAGCGGACTGGATAAGCTGACATTGGTCTCTATCTTCACAAATTCGGCCTGCTCCTGCCCGGAAACGATCAAAAAGTGTCCCAACGAATGCTCAGTGTAAACACGAATGGCTTTTTCAACGAAACTATGGTCGCTTTTATCCGACTTCTTAGTCACTGCCGCAAAAAATTCCTGCGCATTCTCACCCCCAGTCTTCATGTCATTGAGAATAATCGGCGAATAGCAAGACAGTAGAAGCAGAAGGGAGGCAGCCCATGTCCAAATCTTAAGCCTCGGCCTTTTGATCACGAGAAAAATTGCCGAGACAATTGGAAGGATTATAAAAACCAGAAAATGCAGCTGCGTTCCGATTCCCAAAGCTAGCGCGAACACCAACATCCAGAAATTTCTTCTTTTCTCTCCTTCATCGACGACTCGAAGCAAGGAATATGCGGCCAAAAGCATGAAAAACGGGATCGGATTGGGATTCCAGGCAAAACGCGAATACATCACCATGAAAAGCGAAACCGAGAAAACCGCCAGAAGTCCCATTGAAATCCTAGTGTTGAAATATCTTCTCGCGAAAAAGTAGAAAAGTGGCAACGTCAGGATGGACAAAATCAGCACCCCCGAAGCGATGCCGGCGGGGGTGGCTGAGAAAAATTTCGCCCCCAAATATTCTATATAATAAAAAGCCGGTCCCAGACGCAAAAATGACCCCGCCGCACGTGGACCCTGGAGCGGAAGATTTCCGATACCGTCTTCCGCGGCCTTGACCGCGATCTTGGCGTCGCGCGCCTGATCGAGCTCAAAATGGATCCAATCGGAAAAATTATAGGACCGCAGGAATATCCCCACTAGCAATATGGTCCCGACTATCAATATGGTTTTTTTATTTTTAAATTTCCTCATTGATAAGCCTTTATTGTCAAACGAAGCGAGAGAAATGAAAGCTGGATTTCATTTCCGAGCGAGTGCCGACAACAAACAGTTAAGTGTTTATTTTTTTATATATTTGATGTAAAATACTAATCATAAGCAGACTAGCGATGTTTGGATTATATAATAAATCCGCATCTTAATCAAACCCAAAAACATGAAAAGACTAGCGGATTTTCTCAAAAAAAATAAAGAAACTTGCCTCCTCTCAGCCCTGACCCTGGCCCTGACCCTAAATTCCCTATTTTTCATAGCCCGGGAGGTCGAAGAGCTCTCGTTCGCTAAATTCACCGAAAAGCCCGATGTCAATTATTTTGCCTTTTTTATCCTGACTTCCTTGGTTTTCGGGACACTTTTCTTTTTTCAAAAGGACAAAACCGATTGGAGGAACTTATTAAAAAAAATATTCGTCGTATATCTCCCCGTCGAAATAATCCTCCTGTATGGACTTGAGCAATCCAAGCATTTCCACTACATCTTCGATATCGCCACCGGAATGTACGTGATAGCCTTGGGCGTGTTCCTGATAGGCCTAAGAAAATTCCGATGGAACACAAACCCAGGGACAAAGACGGCCTTTTTGAAATCGACATTTGACTGGTCCAAGACCCAAGGGAAGCTCGTTTTTCTTGTCATATTCGCCGTTATGACTGCCAACCTGTCTTTCGGGTCATATCATCTGGCCAAATTCGGCGCGGTCGATGAACCGCTTTGGACTTTCGAGCGCATCCCGCGCTTCTGGAACAATTTTTCCGAACATGATTGGAACGGGACTCGTGTAAGCGATAAGCCTGGCGTTACAGTGGTGATAATCTCAGGGGCCGGACTCCTCTTTGAAAACCCCAAAATATACAAAAAATACTACAAAAACGGAGAAATAGGCTCGAACCCATATAATATCGAGGATATGAACCTAGCCCTAAGACTCCCCATACTTCTTTTCACGGTACTGATGCTTCCTTTTTTCTATTTTCTCCTCGAAAGGATCCTGGGGAAATCCATCGCCCTGTATTCATTCACCCTGATAGGCTTATCCCCGATCCTGATCGGCATGGCAAGCATCATAAACCCCGATTCCATCCTGTGGGTTTTCGCCCCGCTTTCTTTTTTGTCTCTTCTCGCGTATGCAAAAAAAAGGAGGCCTGCATATCTCTATCTTGCCGGGATATTCCTGGGGCTTTCCCTTCTGACCAAATACGTCGCCAACATCCTGTTCATCTTCTTTCTGGGATATATATTCATCGAATATATTTTCCACAAGGAAGACTATAAGAAGCTGACGACCCGAAGATACCTAAAAGAATCCCTGACCGACTATCTGATTTTGATATTCACATCCCTGACGACCTTCTATGTCCTCTATCCCGCAGTATGGGTAAAACCAGAGCGTCTTTTCAGCGGGACCATCCTGAGCCAAGCCTTCACGAGCACCTGGCCCATCTTCGTCGCTTTCTTCGCCCTGTTGCTACTGGACATGATCATGATCAAAAGCAGGGTATTTTCCGCCATCTTGGACTTTCTCGCTAAATACAAAAAAGTCCTGACTATCTCCTTATCCTCGATCTTCCTGCTTTGCGTAGCTTTCGCCTTCGCCAATGTCTATGCGGACATGCGATGGTACGACTTCGAAAGCATCATCGCCTCGCCTAAATCCGCCTATCTGGCCGGAGGTTATGACGGGCTCTTCCTTGCCAATTTTTTCCCTTTGGTTTTCACCATCACCCCGTTAGCCCTCGTCTCACTTGTCTTTGTCAGCATCCTGAACATGAAAAGCAAAAAAGAAAAATCCGAAAACAGGATATCGTCGGCGGTATTTTCAATAACCCTATTCATCCTGCTTTATTACCTAGCCACTACCGTCAATAAAGTCGCCGCCATGAATCGCTACCAAATCATGATATTTCCCCTGGCGATGATCCTGGGAGGTGTCGGACTTGGGCTGGCGCACTCCCTGGCCGCGAAAAAATGGAAATCCCTTCCGGAATTCCTGCCGTACATCGCAGTTTTCATCATCGCCATGTCATCTCCTTACTTCTCCAAACCTTTCTATATCAGCTACGATTCCTCCCTTCTTCCGAACAGGTATTACACGGATCTGAAGGATATGGGCACCGGAAGCTATGAGGCCGCTGAATTCATCAATTCACTTCCAGATGCCGATAAATTGAAAGTCTGGAGCGACAAAAGAGGCGTCTGCTCGTTTCTTGAAGCGAAGTGTCTTTCCGGATTCACCTATCCGAAGCTTAGGGAAGAAGGCTTCGATTACGCCGTCGTTTCAGCCGGACGAGAGTCAAGAACAAGTAAGCTCGTCGGCGCACACGTATCCTCGGGCAAAAAAGGCGTCCTGAGATTCGACTCGCTTTACCGGAAAAATGACGGCGAAGTGGTTTTCAAATTGGAAATAAACGACCGTCCGAGGAATTTCGTCAAGGTGATTAAAATTGAGGAGGAATTTTTCAATCTATAAAAAACATTTTTATGAAGTTTCCCCAGATGACCGAAGGTTTTCTACTAAAAATTCTGCTCGTTTCTTCAGTTTTTCTTTTTCTGGGATTCGGAAGTTACCATATCTCCAAATTCGAAACGGTAGATGAGCATTTCTGGAAATATGAAAGGATCAGCCGCTATTGGAAAGATGGCATATTGGGGGGCAATCTCAAGAAAACGTACATCAACGACAAGCCCGGGGTGACTACGGCGATTGTTTCGGGCGCGGGATTATTGTTCTCCCCCGATCCCCTCGAGCACAGGATAAGGGACGAAAAAATTACCAAAAATGATCTCTATACGATCTACGACGTCGACCAGACGGAAAAAATCAATTTATCCCTAAGGCTGCCCTTGCTGCTCATCAATGCATTTTTTATTTTCTTTTTTTATTGGATAATCGAAAAAATGACCGGCGAAAAATGGATCGCCCTTTTGGCATCCATATTCATCGCTCTTTCCCCGATATTGGTCGGTATATCGCAAATAATAAACCCGGACACGCTCCTTTGGACATTTTCCTCGGCCGCGTTTTTCTCCTATTTCACTCTCCTAAAAACCGGTGAGAGGAAATTTCTCTTCTTGACGACCCTTTTCACGGGACTTAGCATACTTTCCAAATACACAGCCAATCTACTGTTCCTTTTCTATCCTTTCATTTTCCTATCCCATCTGATTTTCAACTCGGAGGAAATCGAAAAAGGAGAGGGCGTTTCCAAGTATATAACCGGAAATCTTTCCCGTTTCGCGATTATTTTTCTGGGCTCGCTGGCGATTTATGCGCTTTTTCTTCCGGCCGTCTTCGTGAAGTTGGAGTACCTATACGAAGGGACTATCGGATCCCCCACGCTGAAATCCTTCTCGCTTCCCTTTACGGCGTTCCTCTTGCTTCTTCTTGCCGACGCCAAGCTGATGAAAGCGAACGTGACCAAGTCCGTTTCCCTCTTCCTGAATGCCAATCAAAACACTATCTTGAGAATTTTGGCGGCTTCGTTTCTGGGAATCATTTTGCTCCTGTCGCTCAATTCCTGGACAGGGGAACGGATAATACCGCTGGAAAACATCAAGGAAGAAGCCTATGTCGATGATGAGCTTCTGTTCCCCATGATCGAAGGCCGAAACGGATTGACCGTTTTTGTGAAAAAATTCGCGGCCCAGCTTTATCCGCTGACCTTTTCCCTGCTTCCTCTCCAGTTGATATTATTAGTGGCGATGCTCTTGGGAATAATCGCGGGGAAATTTTATAAATTCAAATCGTTCACCTTTTTTCTTCTCATGTTCACTTTTGTCTACGTCTTTGGGGCTTTGGTGTCTGACGTCTTTCTTAATCCCCGGTACAGTATAATGCTCTATCCCCTCTATGCCTTGTTTTCAGCGATTACCATCCATGGGATTTCCGTTTATTTCAAAAATAAGAAAAAATTTTTCATATCCATGTCCTTACTGGTGATCATATCGGGTTCCGTCTCCCTGTGGCTTGTGAAACCCTTTCCTTTCGCCTACGCCAATTTTTTCCTTCCAAAAAACCAGGTGATCACCGATTCCTGGGGATATGGGGAATATGAGGCGGCGCAATACCTGAATTCCCTCCCTGAGGCGGAAAATATCGTTATCTGGTCCGACCTCAGTGGAATCTGCCAATTCTTCAAAGGGAAATGTTTGAAAAGTTACAAAATAGATCTCTCCAAGACGGCTCCGGACTATTTCGTCTTTTCAAGAAGAGGCGCCATAAGGCATCCGTTCGTTTGGGAAAAACCGGAACTTGCCAAAAACAGCACTTCCTATTACTACGGGAAAATCCCAGACGGATTCGAATGGGCGGTCTACGTCGGCGGAAGAGAAGATAACTTCGTTAAAATAATAAAAGTTGAAGAGAAATGAAACCGGCAAGAGCCGGTTTTTTATTTTCTTCCTTTCAAATAAACCGGCAAAGCAAAAAAGCTCACGATCATCTGAATGAATCTGCTTAGGATCGCGACCGCCACGACAGTCGCGCCGGGAATTCCGAAGATTCCGAAAAAAGTCACATAGGCCCATTCCTTGATACCGATATTATTAATACTGACCGGAATTGAGGAAACGATACTTATAAGGAATATGACAGAAAGATAATCCACGACTCCCATCCGCACGCCAAAAGACATGAACAGAACGTAGTTAGCCAGCGCGATACCGACTAATGAGAAAAATACGGAATAAACAAGAGACAAACTGAGGATCTTGGCGTCTGCATAACTATTAAGTATGGATAGATATTCTCCCACTTTCGGGGGGAATTTTTCCTTGATCATCCCCCACAATCTCATCTTCCTTGCGAACAGATAAAATACGAACGCAAGAAACGCCGACAGGATTGAAAAATATACCGCGGTCAAAATTTCGCTGGAAGCGAAAACTGAGCGGTTCAGCGTCGCGAAAACAAGGGCGAGCATAAGGGCGCCGACGAGACCAGTTATCCTGTCGACAATGACGGCTGACGAGGATTCCTTGTATTTTCCTTCCGGCCTGCCGAGACTATAGGCCTTGAAGGCGTCTCCCCCTATAAAGGAAGGCATGAAATTGTTCACGAAAATTCCCGCCAGATAATATTTGAAAAATACCGCCAAGGGCGCGCTTACCCCCTTATAAACAGAGAGCGACTTCCATTTGTAAGACGAAACCAGGATTCCAAGAACCAGCAAAACTACATAAAGAAAAACGTATCGGGGATTGACTTTCCCGATCAATTGAAAAACGTCCGACCAATTCGTGCTCGCGACGAGCCACGCAACAAAACCGAGACTCACGACCGACTTTATCAGAAATTTTATTATTTTTTTCTTATCTTTGAACATACGATCGTTGAATTCTTAATTAGGAATTATTTAAAATATTTCCATACAACTCCACATATCGTCCCGCCACCTTCTCCCAGCTCATCTTTTCCGCCAACCTCCTGCTCTCCTCCCCCATATTTTCCACCAACTCCCTATCGCCGACAATTTTGCATATTTTCTCAGCGATATCGTCACTGTCTTTCATTTTCACCAAAAAGCCGTTCTTTCCCTCTTCGACGAGTTCGTTCGCCCCACCGGTATCGGTGGATATGATCGGGAGACCGCTGGCCAACGCTTCCAGCATGGCATTACTCATGCCTTCATTGAGCGACGGCAGAACAAAGAGGCTTGCCTCTTGGTAATACGGCGGGATTTCTTCGCTTGGCACCCTCCCAATGAAAACGATCCTGTCGTCCAGCTTCAAGTCCTTGACCATTTTTTCTAGATCTTCGCGGTCGCTTCCGTCACCTAGGATCTTGACGAAGATTTGAGGATACTTCCCTTGGATCTTTTCTACGGCTTCGATGAGATAGCTTATCCCCTTCCTGGCCGTTATTCTTGTGCCCCCAAGAGTTATAATAAACTTATCAGAAGGACGCGATTCCTTTTTCGGAGAAAACTTCAAAATATCAACCCCGTTATATATGACCTTGATTTCTTTTTTCTTGTCAGTCTCGAGAGCCAATTCCCGCAGATCCTCGCTGTTTGCGACCACGAAAGCAGCCCTGGACCAGATAACCCTTATCAAAGGCTTCAATATCCAATAAAGGGCGGAAAACCTCTCGCTGTACCCCGGCACGTCGCTGCCTCGAAGCGAAATGACATATGGAACCTTCCTGGTCAGTTGGAAAGCGAGAGAAATAGCCCCACAGGGAACGGTAAAAAAAGAATGGGTCAGATCATATGTGTTTTCCTCAAAAAGCTTTTTGGAAAACCAATACGCTTTCCAAGCATAAACCACAAGATCCTTCTGGGACTGGTAATGGAGATTTTTCTTGTTTTTTCCGATTGGCAACCGATGGATTCTCACGTTCTCTCCTATCCTATCGAGATGATATTGGGAATCTATCGAAGAAGTCACCAAATCCACCTCCAAATCAGGCAACTTGGCATATTCCCGCAAAACATATTCCGTAGCATTCGCCGCCCCTCCCCCGAGCGGAGGATATTCGTAATTGAAAAAAAGAATTCGCATGGAAAATCAGTTACCAGTTACTGGTTATCAATTATCTTTTCCTTTATTTTATATCATTCTATCCTTTTAAACAACAAAAAAACGGCCTTGGGACTCGGATCTTTCACGGCAAAAGCCCGGCCAACTTTTCGAGTTTTTTTCTCAAAATCAACCTTTGTTCATCCGACAGATTGCCATATACGTCGCCGTGATCCCTTTCGATGTGCCGGATGGCTTTATGCACGGCACTGGTCTTGGAATGGGCCTCGATAATCACGTCACATTCGGGAATGCCAGCATCGCTTATTTTTATTTTTTGAAACATATGGAAAATCATTATGGACTTACATCCTTATTACAACCAAATCCTAGCCAAGAAGAACATTTTCAATTTCGCATATATTTTTATATTATTACCGCAAGTGCTTTACATTCCGGATTTCTACCCGCACATTGCGAAGGGCGTTTCCGAATTCCAGCTTTTTGGCGTTAAAAAGCTTCGTTGCGCAATGAAATGGAGCCAGAAGCTTTAGGAAAAAAGCGCCGTAATTCGGCCAGCGCGAGCACGTTCGGCATTTCTTTTGTTACTTTTCTTCATGCGAAGAAAAGTAAAAGCGATCAGGAAATTTGTTTTAGAAATTTAGTATTATACTTAAACATTGCATTCGGATGACTATCATAAATTCAACAAATCAATCAAAAGCAGGCTCCCTCAAAAAAGAGCCTGCTCACCTCAACTCATGCATATCCCTCCCGTTAATGATTACATCATCTTCTCATCCATCATCTTCATCATTTCATCCTCACTCGTGCCTTCCAGCGCATCAGGATGCATCTCCCTGACGTGGTCCATCAGCTTCATCTTCACATCCTCAGCCGTCTCCCCTTCGGCCACGAAATGACATTCGGGTTTTCCCATGTCCGCGCAAGATAATTTCATCATAAAATCACACCCCCTTTCCTAGAATTAAACTATTTATTAAAAAGTATCGACCACGAAGATAGTACACTCTCCCAGTTTTCCGAATTTCAAAACAAAAAAAGGACGATGTTTCCATCGTCCTTCGAGAACTGCTCAATCTTCATTAATCGGAAACTCCGATACCGGTATATTGAAATCCCAGCTCCCGGATCTTTCCACGCTCCTTGTAGAAGATATTGCGGAGATCCACAATCACGTTGCCCTTCATGAGACCCTTGATTTTCTCCAAATCGAGACCCCGAAATTCGTCCCATTCGGTCATGATTACCAGGCAGTCCGCTCCTTCCGCCGCCGCATAGGAAGAGTCAGCATAGGAAAGACCGTCGATTTCATCCATGGCCCTTTTCGCTTCCTCCATGCCCTTGGGGTCATAAGCGACTACCCGGGCTCCTTTCTCGGCCAAAGTCGGCAGAATTACGAGCGCAGGCGATTCACGCATATCGTCGGTGTTCGATTTGAAAGTCAAACCCAGACAAGCGATATTCTTGCCGGAAACCTTACCGCCCAAAGCCTTGGAAATCTTACTGACCATTCTGGCTTTCCTGCCGGAGTTGGCCTTGATGGCGGCCTCGACAAGCGTGAGATTGGAACCAGCTTGTTGCCCGGTTTTTTCCAAACTCTTGGTGTCCTTAGGAAAACATGAGCCGCCGTAACCGGGACCGGGATGTAAGAATTTTCCCCCGACGCGCCCATCCAGACCCATAGCCATCAACGCCTTGATGCCGTCCGCTCCGATCCTTTCAGCCAGATCCGCAACTTCATTGGCGAACGTGATCTTGACCGCCAGGAATGCATTGGAAATAAGCTTCACCAACTCCGCGGTCTTCGGATCCATAAAAACGATCTGGTCCTTGGAAATATTGAGAGGATTATACACCTCCCTCAAAATCTCCTTGGCTTTTTCCGAATGCGCTCCGACCACGATGCGGTCCGGTCTTTCGAAATCCCCGATAGCCGAACCCTCGCGAAGAAATTCAGGGTTCGAAACGACGTCGAAAGCAGCCTCGGGGTTTATTTCCCGGAT
>LCKI01000021.1 GCA_001001345.1 Parcubacteria group bacterium GW2011_GWC1_45_14
GGGAATTTTGGGATTGGTTGTATATGCCATATGTTTGAAACGTTAATTTGGTGACTGTTTAGTATACCAAAACGTTTCCAAGCTATTGGGCTATTACGTAGACCTTGACACCCTGTCTTTTTACGGTTATTATAAAATGTCGTTCTTACAACCAGTAATAACAGGCACGATTCCATAAGAGACCCAAAAAAGGCAAAACAGCCGACAGGAGGAAACCATGGCCAAGGCAAAAGTGCTCGACCCGCTCGACCTGCTCGAACAGTTCCGCAAGTTTTTTTTCGTCAACTTCGACGGCTTCAGTGAAACAAAGGGATACAAGGCGCAGGTAGCGTTCTTGCGTACCTTCCCGGAAAAGAACCTCGCGATCAGGATCGCTGTCCCGCTCGCCAGCTGGCATGGCGGCCCCATGAAGGTCGTCAAGGGAAGAAGGATCCGTTTTTCAGTCCTCTTCGAGGGCAAAGAATGCCTCATCCTTAAGGACTCGGTCGCCAAGGAAAAATGGCAGGACGTCACCAAGGGAAAAATCGAAGCGCTCCTCGACCTGATGGATGACATCAAGCCGTGCGGAAGGTGCGGGGTGTATCATTACCCCAAACAGAAAATGGACGAGCAGGTCAATCCGAAAGGCACGCATTTCGTCCAGCTTATTTGTCCCGAATGCAGCCGCACCGAAACGACATCGTATCGCTTCAACCGGCTCAAGTCGAGACTCAACAGCTATCTCGACAGAAGCAGGATCATGAAATAGCGGCACCAAAACGACGCCACAGTCAACCCCCGGAGGATCAATTCCGGGGGTTTTTCTTTGCAAAAAAAGCGGCCCTTTCGGACCGCTTTTAAAAATATATTCGAAAAATTTCCTTAAGCCAATGCCTCTAACTCCCCCTTAAGCGACTCCATCGCCTGCACTCCCACAAACTCCTTCACGACTTTTCCGCCTTTGAAAATCTTGAGGGCTGGGATGGACATGATGGCGAACTTTTGCGCGGTCTCACCATTTTCATCAACATTGAGTTTTCCGACTTTGGCCTTGTCTCCCATGGCCTTGGCCAATTCCTCAACAATCGGTCCCATCATTTGGCACGGTCCGCACCATGGCGCCCAGAAATCAACCAGCACCGGCTTATCGCTGTTAAGGACTTCCTTTTCGAAATTATCGTCCGTGAATTCGATTTCCATACTCATATTTTTTTAGAAATTATTTATTATATGTGCGTCGCGATAAGATATATTCCTATCCCAGTCATTATAACCCCGGCGAGAAGATGGAGCAACTTAAGATTTTGCTGTCTCCAATTTTCCAATTTCCCAGCCTTTACTCCGAAGTATGACACCGCCAAAGTGATGGCTATCATCGGTGCGACGAAAATAAGATTGTAGTAAACCAACAATGTGAACGTCTTGGCGAATTCCACTTTTTCAGCCAGAAGCCCGAGCACCACGACATACGGTCCGCTCGTGCAAGGCAAAAGGAAAAGACTGACCAAGAATCCGGCAAAGAATCCGGCAGTCAAAGCTCCGAAAGGACTGGTAACGTGTTTCAAAATCGTCTGCATCTTCGGCCTCCAAGAAAAAGGCACTTCCATAATAAAGAACTTTCCGTACCAGAAAAAATCCTTGAGATTCGCCAATCCGATAATGACTGCCAGCATTCCCACGACAAGTGAAATTATTTGCGGGAGATTGAAAGCCGTAATCGCACTATAAACCCCCAGTCCCATCAGGATATACGAAACGAAAATCGCCAAGGAGAAAAGTAATCCTGAATAAAGGGCCTTCTTTTTCCCTTGGGCATTGAGCACGGTCGCTATCAAAAGGATCAGCACCGCGAAAGCACAAGGATTAATAGCGTCCACCAGAGCCGCCCCGGTCAAAACCGAAAGACTTATGCCGTATTTTTCTTTGAAACTCACCTTGGGTTCAGCCGGCTTATCTATTCTTCCTTTTCCGAATTTAGCCACAAACTCCGAAGCGGTTCCCTGCGAAGCTTCCATTTTTCTCTCAAAATCCTTGATGATAGGCGTATCCCCCAGAAAAATCTCCTCATCAATGATCAATGCGGGGATTCCCACGTTCTGGACGCCCTTGTCGCGGAGAATCTTGGAAAGCAAAGTTTTATTCTGCAGTTCATCAAAACTGTATTTCTTGATGTCATATTTGTCGTAAAATCCCTTGTCCGTGAAGAATTTATCAACATTACGGCAATGCTGGCAACTATCGGAATAAAAATAGACGGCTTCCTTCTTCGTTTCTTGGATAACGACGCCTTCTTGGACAGCATCTTCTTGGGCAAATGAAACGAAAGGCGAGAGCGCGAACAATATCGAAAGTACGAACAATATCTTTTTCATAATTTTATTTTTTGAATTATTTTTCCGCATGATTCATAATACATCAATTTTCCTCGTCGGTCTAGGCTCCCTTTCTCCTGCCTCTTTCCTCGTATTCCTCAATGGCCTCCTCTAATTGTTCCGGTCCGAAATCCGGGAAATACTCGTCGGCGAAATATAATTCCGCATTGGCGATATCCCACATCATAAATCCCACGCTTAAGTGCGGCTCCCCTCCTGTCCTGATTAGGTAGTCCACAGCCGGAAGATCCTTGGTCATCAGATGAGCCTTGATGGTACTTCCCGTTATTTCCTCATAGGGAATGCCGCTGTGCACAATTTCCTTGACCGTTTCAATCATCTCGTCGTCCCCACTGTAAGCCAGAAAGAAATTCAACGTGTATTTGGAATGTTCTTTGGTCTTCTCCATCCCGTCTTCCAAAATATCGACCAGCGATGAGGGGAGCTGTTCCTTCCACCTTCCGATGATGTTTATTTTGGCTTGATGTTTAAAAACATCTTCGTTCACGATGAGCCTTTTGAAATATTCCTCATAAACCCTGAGGAGCTCCTTCTTTTCCGCCAGCGGGCGCTTGGCCAGATTCTCCCGGGAAGATCCCCAAAAAGACATGTTCCTGATTCCCAACTCGAAACCTTTGCGCACCAGAGCTTCGATGTTTTTGGCTCCCTCCTCGTGGCCCACCCAAGGATCCAATCCCTTTTCCTTGGCCCAGCGGCGATTGCCATCTGGGATTATGGCGATATGTATAGGTAATTTTTCCATTGCGAATTTAAATTAATATTTCTTCACTTCCTTGATAAATTCTTTCAGCAATTTTTCCTCTTCAACTTTGCGAAGGACCTGACCGTTTTTCATGATGAGCCCCACGCCAACTCCGCCCACGATCGCCAAGTCAGCTTCGCGCGCTTCCCCTGGGCCGTTCACCACGCATCCCATCACGGCCACATGGATATCCTTGTCTACCCCGACCAATTCTTTTTCAACTTTCTCCGCCAACCGGATCAGGTTTATCTGCGTCCTGCCGCAAGTCGGGCAGCTCGTCACGGTGATTCCTCTTTTCCTCAATCCCAATGATTTCAAAATTTCCCAGGCCACCCTGATTTCTTCAATGGGATCGGCCGTCAGCGAAACCCTCATGGTGTCGCCGATTCCCTGATAAAGAAGCACCCCAAGCCCGATCGAACTCATCACCGTTCCACGAAAGATCGTTCCCGCTTCGGTAATTCCGATATGGAGAGGATAATCGACTTTTTCCGAAAGCATCCGGTACGCTTCCACCGTCCTTTCCACGTCCGAAGCCTTCATGGAGACCAAAATATTTTTAAATCCGTATTTTTCCAAAATTCCGATGTGCCTCATCGCGGATTCCACCATCGCCGCCGCTGTCACTTTGCCTTTATATTTTTCCAAAATATCTTTTTCCAGCGAACCGGCATTGACTCCGATGCGGATCGGGATTTTCCTCTTTTTCGCTTCCAACACCACCATCTTTATCTTCTCCTCGCTTCCGATGTTGCCAGGATTAATCCGGAGCTTGTCGATTCCTTGTCTCATGGCCTCCATCGCGAAATCCGCCGAAAAATGGATGTCAGCAACCAATGGGATCCTCACCTGCTTCTTGATTTTCCCGATCGCCTTAGCCGCGTCCATGTCGAGTACGGCCAAACGCACCATCTCGCAACCAGCTTTTTGAAGAGCCTTAATCTGGGCTACCGTCGCCTTCACGTCGCGCGTGTCCGTGTTGCACATCGACTGCACGACCACGGGTACGTTGCCTCCGATGAAAATATCTCCGACTTTTATTTTCCTAGTTTTTTTCCTTTTTATCATGGAATGGGTTATAGGTACTGGGTTATAGGCGACTAGATCATGGAAGATTAATTTTAACTTCCCCCTAAAACCTAGAAACTACAAACTAAAACCTGATTTAAATTTCCCTGTTTATGATGTAATTCGCGGCGCCGATAAGAAACTGTCTGGCCTCCTCGTCGATCGGAGCTTTTTCAATTTCACTTTTTCCTTGCTCGGCATATTTTTCGGCTTTCTGTTTGGCATATTTGAGCGCTCCGCTATCCATCACGATTTCCTGGAACTCGTTTATTTCCTCACTATTGATATCTTTCCTGCCTAGGAGATATTGGAGCCTTTCCTGTTGAAAAATACTTCCATCGGAAAAAACCTTAGCCGTCAGGATCGTCTTTTTTCCCTCCATGATATCCGAAGCTGTTGATTTTCCCAATTTCTCCTCACTTCCAAAAACCCCTAGGATATCATCTTGAATTTGAAAAGCGATTCCGATCGGAACTCCGTAACTACTGAACGATTTCAAAACCTTCTTATCCGCTCCTGCCAGAAGCGCTCCGAGATGGAGCGGCCCTTCGAATGTATACTTGGCAGTCTTGTTACGGTACATCTGGGAAATCTCGTCCTCATTGGCTTCGAGTTTATATTCGATTACCAAATCCTGCGATTGTCCGACCACCGTCAACGAAACTATGTCCTGGAGATAGCTCATCGCCTTCAAAGTGTTCTGAGGATCGAGTTTCGCTTCAAGGATCGCTTGGTTCGCCCAAGCATAGACGCAATCCCCCAAAATCGTCGCCATGGAATAACCGAACCTGCGGATGTCCCCGCGTTCGAACATTTTCCTTCCCTTCCTCTCGCCCCAAAGATTGACCGTCTCCAGGCCGTGCCTTCTTTCCGAGCGGTCGATAATGTCGTCATGGATCAGCAAGAAGATGTGCACCAACTCTATCCCCACGCAAGCCTTCATGATTTTCTCCTCATCTTCTCCTCCCGCGGCCTTGTATCCCCAATACATCAGCGCCGGCCTTATCCTTTTCCCTCCGGCCAAAACCAGATCTTTGACATATTTCATTCCTTCGGCTACCCATTCGTCGTCCTTGGATATTTCCAGAATCTTCCCGTCCAAAAAAACCTCGATTTCCTTGTCGATCTTTTCCTTGAAATTTCCCAGGGAGCTCTTGAAATCCATATTTTTGAAAATATTAAAAAATCCCCTATTTGACTGAATTGTATCATCTGAAGCGAAAAAGACAAGAAAAAACCGCGATTCCCATTTGGGAACCGCGGTATTTATAAAACGGAAACTTTTTCAGCCAGTCTGGTTCAGGCGGCCTGGGCGGTAGTAATGATCCGCCAGCTTTCGTCGCTTTCCTTCGGCTTCATGGGAGTCGAACCAAGCTTGCAAAGCGGGCAGGTATCCGGACCGGGAGCCCAGTCATTGATACGATGTACGACGGCGGCGTTAATATGACAACTTACACCACGCGCTTCGATACACTTGAGACCGCCGCGATTGAGAATGACCTCCTCTTCCGGAATGATTATAGTGGTCGGCTCGGCGTCCAGGACCACACCCCCTGCTTCGATAAATCTGGTACCACGAGTGCAAAGATCCTCAACGAACAAGAGTCTTTTATACTCACCGAGCTTGGTCACCAGTCTGAGTTTGCCATCCTCCTTTACCATCTCGGCGAGTGGAATATCGAGAAGATTTCCAAAATCCTCACCGAGCTTTTTGGCGCCATTGGGTATGCCGATGACGTAGTCCGGTTTCGGAATGCCCCTCTCCAGAAATCTCCAGGCCATCTGTTTGGCCAGAATCATCCGCAAATTGGGATGCCGCAGAACGATCTCTGCAAAGAAGAATCCGTCGCTGCAATTCCCAGAATTGAGCTTGGCATGGAAACCCACGCGCGCCAGCCCGACGGCCTCATAGTCATAGGACCAGAATCCGTCCAAAGCATAGAAGATATGGAGTATCTCCTGCGGGGTAAAAATTCTCGTGACTTCCCTTGGATCAAGAGCCAGCAACTGATTCGCGTTCAATGTCCTGATATCATGGTACATGATTTACGCCTCCCTGTACTGGTTGATGGTTTCACAGCGGGCTGGCTTGGCCGGCGGGAATGCTCGACTTGCGCTGAGCGAGATAGATTTCCTCCGCGATCGCCTGAGCGGCCTTGACCCGATCGGGCGCTGCTGTAATCGGCCGGCCGATGACGAGATAGTCCGCACCGGCTTTGATGGCACCACTGGTGGTCGCCACCCTTTTCTGGTCATCAAGCGAAGCGTCCGCGGGGCGAACCCCCGGAGTGACGATCAGGAAATCCGGACCGCAAGCTTCGCGTATGAACACGGCTTCCTGCGGAGAGGCGACGACGCCATCCATGCCGGATTTCTTCGCCAGTTCGGCGAGCTTGATGACCATCTCCTTGACTGGCAAGAAAATTCCGACTTCCCCCAACGTTTCTTCGGTCGAAGAGGTCAAGATGGTCACCGCGATCAGCTTCGGCCGAAGCTCTTCAGGAAACTCCTTCCTGAGCGCCGCCGCCGTAACTTCCATCATCTCCCGACCGCCCAGAGCGTGAAGGTTGATGATCTTCACCCCCTTGTGGCAAGCGGCTGAAAGTGTCGCCTGGGCGACGGTATTGGGAATGTCGTGGTACTTGAGATCGAGAAACACTTCGAATCCGTATTCCTGCGCCATCCGGATAGCGGCCGGACCGCACCGGGTGAAAAGTTGTTTGCCGATCTTGACCAACCCTATGGCGCCCTTGAGGGGCGCGATAAGCAAATCAAGCTCCTCGAGCGAAGACACGTCCGCCGCCAAAATAATCTTCTCCTTGGGATCCTGCATTAATTCCTCCGTTTCCAAAAGGTTAACTGCAAAACTTCTTCGCCTCTTGCCTCTTTATCCATTCCTCCTTTCAGTCGTTTCGGAATCCGATGGACTCCGTATTTGGCTATTCCTTTAAAGAACACAAAAACTGCCTAATTATAAGGCCAAACCGCCGAATAAGTCAATAAAAGGCGCCGGCACACGCGATGACATGCCGGCGCAAACTTTGTTGTCAGCAAGAGGATCTGAAATCCCCATCGCATCCCTTCAGCGACCACCTGATCGGATTGGCCTTGAACGAGCTCTTGGAAATGAAGCCCTTGCCCTCCTCGACCAATTGGGTGATGATCCCGATGATAAACAGAGGACCTTCGCCCTCGCCCATTTTCTCCGGACCCATAACCACGGCATATTTGTCGGGCTCACAAGTCGTGCCGTATATCTCCTTTTTTCCGAAATGGATGATCGTGTCGCCCTTGGCATTGCAAATCGCCTTGATAAGACTGGCAAAATCCACTGCATTGATCGTTTGTTCATCAATCTTCATTTCGCACCCCTTCTTTGAATTCGATTATCCCAACCATTGGGAAATCCAAAAACTGCCTAATTATAGCCACAAATAAGCCCCAGGGTCAACCCTGATCCAAAAATTTCCCTACCGCGGAAGACCCTTGATTATTTTTTCATTCCTGATATAATCGGTATTGTTGTTGGGCGAGCTCCGTTACTCGGAATTTGCATTTGCATTTTCCTAACAAGCTATGACCTAAAACCTATAACCTGTTTTATGGCGCTATCGTCTAGTGGTTAGGACATCAGGTTCTCATCCTGGAAACCGGGGTTCGATTCCCCGTAGCGCTACAAACAAAGGAAATCTCAGCTTTTGCTGGGATTTTTTTGTTTGTCTAGGGATACGAGGGAATCGAACCCGACAGCAGTGAGCTATGAATTTTTCAGCAGAAAAATTCAGCGACGAACGCCGGAAAATTCGAGCGAGCGAGGATTTTCCGCTGTCGAGGACAAGGAGTAAATGAGCGACGGCGAATTTGCGACGCGATAAATTCCCCGTAGCGCTACAAAATAATTAAAAGGCCCCTGACCTGAAAAGGGGTTTTTTGACAAAATTAAAGACCTTGACGGCGTTCCCGGTGGGAACATAGCTTTTTTCAATAGCGTAGCATCAAGGTCTGCTGCGTTGAGCATATATCCATGGATAAAATGAACCATACTTCGTCTTATATTTATAATACAACCGGGGAAAAGTATTCTTACCCCAAACCGGATTCCGAAAATAAATTGACTAATAAATAAAGTTTCCACACGGAAACGCCTTCGGCTCGGAAAAAGAAAGGATTAAGATCGGCAAAAGAATCGGTCCGGGGTTTGTTTCTTGTGGCAAAATCGAAGATTTTGACGAGAAACAAAAAGAAAAACCCCGGCTGGAGTTTTTCCATTTGAATTGCATCGGAGTCCGATACGTCGGGGTTTCAACAATCCTCCATCTCCTTCGAGTGAGCTACGACTCGCGCAGTAACTTCACGCCCGAAAGCCTTAAGGGATTTTAACAGTTCTTCAATATCCTCGCCTCCTCTGACCTGTTCCACTTCAATTATCCTGTTTTGTATGAGTTCGCCGGGAATTACCATGGCCGCCTCCCACAGTTAGAGGAATGTCGATAATCGGAAAGAACTACTTTGAAAACAAAACGAAGATAACCCCCTCAAAGGAACTGTCTTCGTTTTACAAGGCCCCTCAGCCTTGAACTGCCCACAAAACTTATGTTTTTCGAGCTCCCCCTATTTACCCTGTTAAATAATTTGCCTTGGGCAAATTATTGCAAAGCAACATTTAACTGGGTGAAATTGTATTTTTTGTTATTTTTATTATAGCACTTTCACATTGTAAAAACAAAAAATTATCCACAGCGTAAAGAAAATTTTTATGAAAATTTTCCACGCTGCGCGGTATCGCGAAATCCCTAAACTCCCCAATCTAGGGTTTGGCAAAACCGATCTTTTTCCAATCCTTGCTTTGCCTGCAAAGAAGCTTCTGTGCCCTCAGCGGTTCAGCCATAATTTCCTCAACGATTTTTTCCATCCTCATACCCTGTGAACCCTTGACCAGTACCAAATCCCCTTCGTGCATAATTTCCTGCACTTTCCTGCCGGCACTTTCCGGATCGTCGAAAACAAAAACCTTCTTTTCCGGAAATCCGAAGTTGGAAACTTCCTTAGCTGCTTTTTTCATCCTCTTTCCGACTACTACGAATATGTCCGCGTCGATCTCCGCCACTTTTTTACACACCTGCCTATGTCCGTTTTCCGCCTCCTCCCCGAGTTCCAACATATCACCCAAAACCGCGATTTTGCGCTTAGCTCCAAGTTTATCCAAAACCTCCAATGCCGCCAAAGTCGAAACCGGCGAAGCGTTATAAGTATCGTCTATGAGATGGGTGTTTTTGATACCCGGGAGCAAATTCATCCTTCCTTGCGGAGAACGGAATTCTTCCAGGGCAATCGCCGCATCCAAAATGTTTATCTTAAAAGTAGTTCCCAAGGCGATGGCGGACAGGGCGGAGTAGATCTGATGGGGCGCCAATATATGCCTCAGGCGTACCGGTATATTACTTCCTTCATGGTCCAATTTGAAGCTGATTCCGTCAGGCTTCTGATTGTCGTCATAATTATAAACGATCACATCGGCCCGAAACATGGCGGCTTCGGAAAACCCATAGGTGAGCACATTGGCCCTGGTCCTTTTTTCCATCTCCATAACATTCGGATCATCGGCATTAAGGATAGCGAAACTATTGCTTGGCAAGTTTTCAACCAGAACTCCTTTTTCTCTGGCGATTTTCTCCAAGCTTCCGAAAAATTCGATATGGCTCGAGGACACGTTCGTAACCACTCCGATCGAGGGTCTCACGAAAGATGCCAGATATTTCATATCTCCGGGACGATCAATCCCCAGTTCCAAGATGATCACCTGGGGATATTTCACATGGAAAATTATGACATAAAGCCACTTCAAAAATACCCCCGCCCAAAGAAACAGCGACCTTCCTCCGGTCTCCGCGCCAATAATCGTCAACGGAATGCCGATTTCATTATTATAATTCTTTTCGCTTTTTCTGACCTTGAATTTCTTCGACAAAACAAGATGAATCGCTTCTTTGGCGGACGTTTTGCCGACTGACCCAGTTATGCCGATAACTATCGGGTTATGTCTTTTGAGGACCACTGTGGCCATGAGTCTTAAGACCGATTCCAGAATTTTCAGTTTTCTTGATTTCATACCCTGATTCATATTGGCTTATATATCGAATTTACTTGTTTTTATTACTACAATCACGGAGCATTTTACAGGTGCTCAATCTTTCTTCTTTTTCTTCTTATCTTCATCTTTCTTGCTTTCAGCCCCCAAAACTGTTTCCTTTTCATCAACAGGAGTCTGCTGCACGGTATTTTGATATAAACTCTTGTACATGGGGCTTATGGTCGGATCCTCCGTCGGCTTCACCTTTCCGTATTCAAGAAGAAATTTCATGACTTTTCCAAACGCCGGAGCGGCCGTGGATTCTGCCCATTGCACGTCTTTCGGATTGGATATCTTTACCAAAACCACGAACCGCGGGTCATTCAAAGGAGCATACCCGATAAACGAACCTATGGTCAACCCCTCTTCATAACCCCTGGATCCAGCCTTGGCGACCTGCGCCGTTCCTGTTTTTCCCCCGACAAGATAACCCGGCACGTCGGCTTTTTTTCCGTGGCCATTGATGACGACCGACCTCAGCATCTCCCCGACCGCCTTGGAGGTGCTCTCGGAAATGACCCTTCTGACTTCTACCGGCTCGATATTTTCTTCGCGTCCGTCCGAATACACCATCCTATCGACGATTTGCGGCTGCATAAGTCTTCCGCCGTTAGCTATCGCAGAAAAAGCGCTTATGAGCTGGATCGGAGTCACGGAAATACCCTGCCCAAAAGAGGCCGTGAAGAAATTGATGTCTCGATTCGTTTTCTCTATATTGGAAATGTTCCCGGCAGACTCCGCGGGCAAAGCGACCCCAGTCTTTTCTCCGAAACCGAAATTCTTCACATATTCCAAAAACTTTCCATTGCCCACTAATTTTTCCACATAAATCACTCCGGTATTTATGGATTCCTCGAGGACCCGGGTCATTGTCTGTTTGCCATAAACCTTCTCTTCCGAATTCTTCAGCCTATAGCCAGCCTCAGAAACGAAACCCGTATCGACATATTCAGTATTGGGGGAAATTTTCCCATCATCTATGCCGATCGCCATCGTTATCGGCTTAAAAACAGATCCTGATTCATAAGGCGTGTGCACAGAGGAATTATTGAAAAGTGAGATGTCCTCCGTTTTCGTATAATCATTAGGATTGAAATTTGGAAAATTAGCCATTGCCAAGATTTTTCCGGTCTCAGGCTCCATTACTAAAATATTGCCGTTATCCGCTCCGTGCTTTTCCACCGTTTCCTTAAGAATTTTCTCCACCTCATATTGGACAGTGTGGTCTATAGTCAGAACAAGATTCGCCCCGTTTTTAGCAGGGTCAAGATCGCGATCGGAAACGGAAATCCATCTTCCCCCAGAATCCCTTTCCTGACTTATTCTCCCCGCCTCCCCCTTGAGATTTTTCTCCCAGAAAGACTCCACGCCATACACCCCCCTGGTACTCTCTCCGTTCGAGCCCACGAAACCGACGACCTGTGAAGCCAGCTCGTCTCCAGGGTAATACCTGTAAACCTCGGGAGAAAAATGGATGCCCTTAAGATTCAATTCTTTCACGCGTGCAACCTCGTCATCTGAAAGTTTTTTCTTTATTATCTCGAAAGGGTCTTCTTCATCTGAAAATTTTTCCCTAAGCATATTCTCATCCAGACCCAGAGTCGAAGCGATTTTTTTCGCGCTTTCTTCCCTCTCAATCATCTCTTTGGGAACGGCATAAAGCATCTGGAACTGTTTATTTACAGCCAAGGGATAACTCTCCTTTTCTTCTTTGAGGAAAATTTCACCCCTGTTCGCTTCGATCTCGGCGATAACCTTGTGCTGGTTGTCAGCCAGGGCCCGATATGTCTCGTTCCCGGCAACCTGCAATGAAAACAACCTGCCGACGATCAGAAGCGCGCCAAAAAAAACGGAGAATACCAATACGTATATCCTCCAGTATTTTCCGGATATTTCACCTTGAACCTTGTTATTGTGGACTTTTCTGATCCCTCTCATATATGAGCGCCCCCACGCTTTTTTCGGTTTATCTTATTTTCTCCTTAGCCGCAGAATGGAGTGCCAACGGATTCGACTCATCCAAGAAAGTGACCTCGGCCGCCTCCGACATGTTTAAGTCCTTGCTGAATTGCTCTATTTTATAGAGAGATTTAAGCTCAGCTTCTTTGATCTTCAAAGACTCGTTTTCTTTTTTCATCTGAGAGATCTCCTTTTCAATCTTCCTTATCTGCAATCCTTTAACCGCGCTCTGATTGATCGAATATATATATAAAAGTGCCGCGAATACGGCAAAAACAACCACAACCACGACCGGATTGACGAACCCGGAAGCATTCATTGAGTGTTGTATTTCTGTTTTTCTTTTTGTCTGGGGTTTCCACTGGCAT
>LCKI01000022.1 GCA_001001345.1 Parcubacteria group bacterium GW2011_GWC1_45_14
CCTTTTCTTCCACGCAAAGGAACTTCAGGGAACTGAATACAACGACCTTCGCGAAGGAGACGCAGTTGAGTTCGAAGTAAGCGAAAGCCCAAAAGGACCAAACGCAATCAACGTTTCCAAGATATAATCTTCGGAAATTTGCAAAAGACCCTCTTCGGAGGGTCTTTTTTGTTGCACTGGACAAATGGTTAAAAATATGCTATAATGGAACATATGAGGCTTTAGAGAGCCTTGAAAAGACGGGCTTGCCCCCGCCTGCCGGCGAGGCAAGGTCGTCGAAAGTTTACTGAAGACGGGTGATGCCCGCCTTTTATTTTTTATAAAAAAATATGTTCAAAAGAATAATTGATTATTTCGACAAGCTGGAAGATCGAATAAGACGGAAATTGAGCCGTAAGCCGCTTTTGTACGCATTCATAGGAGGCGTGGGAGCGGTTCTTTTTTGGAGGGGAGTCTGGCATACTACGGATTTTATCATGAGTGAAATTTTTAGGGCGTCCTCCGGCAATTCTTCGCTTAATCTGGAAGGTATGCCGTGGTGGGACGGGGCCTCCTCTCTGGTTATCGGCTCGGTAATGCTGCTTATGACCGGCGCCTTCGTCTCGAGCTTTATCGGAAATGAGATCATTATCACCGGACTTAAGGGAGAAAAAAAGATCGCCGAAAAGACTGAAATGGAAGTCATCAAGGAAATCGAAGAAACCGGAAAATTGAAACAGCAGGTGCGTGAAATTTCCTCGAGACTCTCAACTATCGTGGATTTGTTTTCTGCGAAAAAACCCTAGGAAAAATCATGGGCATATGGATAAGCTGACTAGCCCCACTCCGGTGGGGTTTTTACTTGGGACAAACGACCCAGTGCAGCAGTATTAATAGACATGAATATTAAATGGGGATATATCGGAATGAAAAAAATTTTATTTTTTATCATTTTCTTTTTTTGCGTAGCTGCGCTCGTTTTTTTGTCGGTGCGGAAATATGAAGAAAGAAAAAAAGATGTCGCGTTTCGAAATGAAATCAATAGCTATCTTTATAACAGGGGTGAGGGAGAGTTTGGGTGGGGGAGAAGGCTGATGAGGACAACGGGCATATCGCCAATTCAATGAGCGCTTGGGATTCGAAATGGGAGGAGCATTTCGGAGGGGTCGACGATCCAGAGGAAAGAGAGGGTCTTTTGCCGGACGCTTTTACTCCTGATGAGAACCCTTTTTATTTCGCCCTGCCCTATAACGACTTTACGGATGAAGGGAAAAGGAAGACGGAAGTCTTTTCTTTGGCTGGCTGGACAGATGGCGCGGAATTTTCCGACGGCGAGTCCTTGCTTAAAAACCGCTGGATACGTATAGAAAAAAACGGAAGATCCGCCTTTGCCCAATGGGAGGACATAGGTCCTTTCGAAGAGGACGACGCCGATTACGTGTTCGGCGGAGATCCTCCAAAAAACACCGAAGGGAAAAGAGCCGGACTGGATGTTTCTCCGGCAGTCAGGGATTACCTGGGTATCGGCGGAGTGGAAACCGTTGATTGGCAGTTCGTGGAAGAGGAGGACGTTCCGGATGGTCCTTGGAAGAAAATCATTACCAAGTCACAGGTTTATCGCAACTGATTTTTAAGCGTAGGATTTTAGGGCCATGCAAAAGATGGACAAAGGGCTTAAAATATGCTATAATGGACTTAGGAAATGAGAGCTCGGCCCCTTCGGGGCTGAAACAAGGCATAATGAAACGGGTGAAGCCCGTTTTTTGTGTTTTAGAAGGCGGATTATGAAAAATAAAAATAAAAAAACAATAATAGGATTAATCTGGATATCGACCATCGGCTTGTTTTTGGCGATCCCATCTTTCGGAAAAGCCCAGGCTTCCGACATAAGCGCGAGCGAAGTCATCAAGCTTGTGAATAAGTCCAGGTTCGCCGAAGGACTCAACCCCCTTTCGGAAAATTCGGTTCTCAATAAAGCCGCCAAAAACAAGGCGGATGACATGCTTAAAGATGATTATTTCGCCCACACTTCTCCGGAGGGAAAAGATCCATGGTATTGGTTCGGAAAAGCGGGCTATGACTATAAATATGCCGGGGAGAATTTAGCGATAAATTATTCGAGCGCCAAGGAACAGCACACAGCCTGGATGAAGAGTGCCTCGCATAAAAAAAATATTCTAAACGGAAATTATACCCAAACCGGAGTGGCGGTCATGAAAGGGAAAATTGACGGCGATGAAGTGATTATTGCTGTCCAGCTTTTCGCAACGCCGGCAGTTGCCGCTCCTTTACAAAAGGAAGATCCGGTTGAGGCTATGGAGCAAATCCCGGTTCAAGCGGAAAAAGTAGCGGAAGTATTGCCGGCGGAAACATCCCTTCCCAAAGAAGCTGTTTCTGATTTTCAAATACCTCTAGCGGACAACAAGATTGAAAATACGAAAGTTATTCCAGAAACGCTTCCCTATGGACAGAACTTTTTGCGGACAGGAATTTTTGTAGCGCCGTTGCTGTTGATAGTCGCGGTTCTTGGGATATTCTTCGGGAAACATCAGGTAAAAGAGCAGGAGAAGATTCCGGTTTCAATCGTTACCGCTTCCGTGGAATCGGAGGAAGCGAAAAATCCTATGTTATTGAAAGAAGAGATATTGGAAAAAATAGAGCAGCATTTGAAATCGTTCGATATCATCAAGCGCATCAGAGGCAGACCGGGATAGGAAAAAAGTCCTTATGATTTCAGACAGGCGTCCCTGGGCGCTTTTTTGTTTTTCCTAGGTTTTTTGACAAAAATGGGATACCGGTCTAGGATAAAAAAAGGAAGCCTCGGCTGATATGAAATAAAGGGGGCTTTCAGGGGTATGTATTAGGAACAATAAGATAGTTTGGGAAGACTGTGAACCGCATCCTGAGATGATTGGAAAAGAAAGAAATGATGGTTGCCAGTGCGATGCGGGGAGTCCAATGGCAAAACCGGCCTGAGCTGATAAGCGCGAAAGCGTTTGTTAGTTGGGGCCGGTTTTTGTTTTTTATCGATAAAACTTAATAAAATGCGGGTGAAATATTTTTTGGCGTGGAGGGACAATGGCGCATCGGTGAAGAACCGGCTTACATTAGCTGCTTTTAAGCAGGAAATATAAGCCGGTTTTTTAATTTTTCTTAGTAATAAATAACAAAATCATATGAGATTTAGCAAAAGCTTCGCCCTGTGGGCAAAAAAGATTTTCAACGTATGGATAATTTTCGTGATGCTGCTTCAGCCCGTCGGGGCGCCGGGAGCTTTGCTGGTTATAGCGGCGGACGCCGATCCGGCAGTTTCCGAATCTTCGAAGGAGGAGGAAGCGGAAGAGCCTGAAGAGAAACCGGCGGACGAAGAGCCTGAAGAGGAATCTGCGGAAGGGGAGGAATCCGTAATTGAAGAAGAGGCTGAAGAAGAGGCTGAAGAAGAGGCTAAAGAAGAGACACCCGATGAAGAAGCCGTGCCGGATCAAGAACCTGTAGTCGAAGAGCCGGTTGTTGAAGAAAAGGATGGTGCAGAAAGCGTTATGGAAGAACCTGCGGAGGTGACAAATCCTATCGTAGATTTGGAAGAGGGAGTGGGTGAAACGGTCGAACAGATCGAGGAGGTTGCGGAAGAAACGGCCGAGACGGCGAAGGATGCCATTGAAAATGTCCAGGTTATAGAAAGTACAAGTGATGCGCAAGTTACTAAAGATGAGGAAAGTGTTGAGGCCGGGGATTCCATATGGAATATAAGTGAGGATGGAAAAAAAGCCGAAATGAAGGGGGTTGTGGAATTGGATAGGGAATACAAATTTCCGAGTAACGAGAAGGTGGTCGTTAAATTCACCAAACTTCCGGAAAATATCGGAAAGCTGTCGATTGCGGAAGCGGAGCTTTCAGATGAGCAAGTGGTGGCACTTGGGGCGTTTTCAAAAACGGCCTATGATATAACTTCGGATATGGAGAACGGTTCATTCGAATATGAACTGAGTTTGCCGCTGCCCGATAATATCGATAGTGATAATGTGGATGTGAGATTTGCGGATGACATTGAAGGACTGGTGAGGGGAGAAGACGTAGAGGAAGATAAGCTTGAGGTGCGTGGCAATAAAGTGGAAGTGAGATTGGACCATTTTACCGTTTTTGCAGCTACTTCAAATAACAAAAAGGACAAGGAGGAAATCTCAACAGAC
Source organism: Parcubacteria group bacterium GW2011_GWC1_45_14 (assembly GCA_001001345.1). GTDB lineage: Bacteria > Patescibacteriota > Minisyncoccia > Moranbacterales > GWC2-37-73 > UBA12053. The sequence continues at coordinate 4,170 of LCKI01000022.1, forward strand.
AAGAATAGTTACAAGCCAGGAGAAAATGCGAAGATAAGCGGAGAAAATTTTACTGAAAATGGGAATATCGTGTTGAATATAACAGACCCCGATGGATTTTGGATCAATGTCCATGTCGCATCGGATGAGGACGGGAATTTCGAATATGATTATGTCGTCACCGGAATCAAGGGGGGGTATTTGGTGGAGGCCTTGATGGGCGATGTGGTTTTGGCTTCGACGACATTCAAGGACCCTGGAAATCCTTCGGCTGACTTGGATCAATATGCAAACCTAGGCGATGATTGGGTAAATGGAAATTTAGGAACCAATAACTCTGCCTATTATGAGGGAGACTCGGTTCCTTATAGGTTGAAATTCGACAATCTCTCCTTGTCGACCCATACGGTCACCATAAAATGGGACACCACGAAGAGCGATAAGCACGCGCTCGATTACATAACCAGTTTCGACCAAACAGCGTCCCCTGATCCTTGTGAGGGGATAGTCGGATGCGGTTCATTCACGACTTTCCCGATACCGGCCGATCCGCAAGTAACAGGTGCGGGAGTGACCCCTATTGCTGGAAGCTTCACCCTTTTCGGCGGAACGATCACGGGCGTAAGCGCCTATTCGTATCCAGACGGGGCGGGTTTTATCGGGGATAAATCAGTAAGCATAATGATAACTTTCACGGCTGACCAGGTGAATCCGGTTTTAGCATGGGGTGGCCATATTTCTGACCGCTTTGATTGGGGTGCTGATAATTCAGCCGTCGCGATTCCCGGATCTCCATATCACACCCGCCTGATTGATCTTGACGGTAGCGGAGGCAACCAGGATCGCTCTCTTTCAGCGGCAGCGGTTATTTTCCCGGCTTCCATAACTATAATCAAAGAAGCCTCTCCTGGAGGTCCCGTCTCGTTTCAATTCACGGCTTCGCCATCTCCCTTGGAAGGTTTTTCTTTGGTCAATGACGGAACCTCTGCTAATACGAAGGTATTTGGCAACATTACGATTTTCACTACTTTTCAGGTCGATGAAAACGCTCTTTCTGGGTGGTCCCTTGAGGGGATCGTGTGCGATGTCACAAGTCCGAATGGGGGAGAGCAGAATGTAAGCTTGCCCGGGGTTGAAATTGATCTTGAGGAAGGTGAGAATGTGACCTGCACGTTCACGAACACTCTTCAAAAAGGAACACTCATAGTTCAAAAGGTCGTCATCAACGACGACGGAGGAACGCTTGAAGCCGATGATTTCTCGTTTTCGATAAACGGAGAAGCGCCAGTGTCGTTCGAAGCAGACGGAGACAATGAGTTGATTATGGATGTCGGAACATTCAATATAACGGAGCCAGCCGTTTCCGGGTATTCCACGACATATGACAATTGCTCCGACGTCGAGGTCGCCCCCGGGGAAACGGAGACCTGCACGATAACAAACAATGACCGATCATCGACACTGATCGTTAAAAAGGTGGTGGTGAACGACAATGGTGGAACGCTTGAGGCTGAAGACTTTACTTTTTCGGTAAATAGCGGAACAGTCATGGCATTCGAAGCGGACGGGCAAAACGATTTGACCGTAAACGCCGGAACATACGACGTGGTCGAGTCTGCCGTCGCCGGTTATTCGACGACTTACGATAATTGTTCAGGCGTCGTGATTTCTAACGGCGAGACGGCTACTTGCACGATAACCAATGATGACGATGCTCCGTCGCTGACTTTGATAAAATACGTCACCAATGATAACGGAGGAGTCCTTGGGGGAAGTTCCTGGACTCTGACAGCGACAGGACCGACCGGTTTCAGCGGAGCGGGTCCGAGCGTCAGCAACGGACCATCCTTTGATGCTGGCACATATACCCTTACGGAAACGGGGCCGTTAGGATATACGCCATCCAATAACTGGATTTGTAACGGTGGAAACCAGACCGGAAGCAATGTAGTCGCGATAGGTCTGGGGGAGAGCGTTACTTGTTCGATAACCAACGATGACGATGCGCCTAGGCTTATACTTGATAAGATAGTCGCCAATAACAATGGAGGAAGTGCTTCCGAGTCGGAGTGGACGCTTACCGCCAACGGCGGATCGGCAGGAATCCTTTCTGGACCAGGAACCGATGGAAGCGCTGATGTTATCAGTGGAACTGGTTTTAAAGCAGGAACATATGAACTTTCTGAATCGGCCGGTCCTTCCGGATATACCGCTTCCGATTGGTCTTGCGTGAAGAACGGAGGAAATGCGGTTTTAGGTTCATATATAACGCTCGCGTTGGGCGATGTCGCTACTTGCACTATAACCAACGATGATCAGCAGGCATATATTACCGTAGTAAAAACCGTAACGAACGATAATGGAGGAAACGCTCTCCCTGACGATTTTAATCTGACCTTGGAAGGAAATCCGGTAATCTCCGGCGTAGCCGTTCCGGTCAACCCAGGAATGTATACGGCAGGAGAAACTTCGCTTCCTGGTTATACTTTCACGGGATTCAGTGGAAACTGCGATAGCAACGGAGACGTAACCGTGGCCCTCGGGGAATCCAAGACTTGTACGCTGACCAATAATGATGTCGCCCCGAAGCTTACTTTGGTTAAGGCAGTTATCAATGATAACGGAGGAAACGCCCAGTCTGATGATTTCAATCTGACAGTCGATGGAATCGGAGTTCTTTCGGGAGCTCAGAACGAATACAATGCGAACGACCCTTTGGACATAAACGAAACGGTGCTGCCTGGATATAGCTTCGCTTCAATTACCGGAAACGTTAAATGTCCTGCGGTTTTGGGAGGAACGGTCACTTTGGATGAGGGCGATGATATTGCATGCACGATCACGAATGATGATGCCGGTGCCAGCGTGACCTTGATAAAAAATGTTATCAATGATGACGGCGGAAATGCGGGAGTCAATGAGTTCGGACTGACGGCAGGAGGAGTCGGAGTAAATTCAGGAGACACGCTGGGTGTCGCTTCGAACTTGCCTATATCCCTGAATGAAGCAGGATTGGCAGGATACGGTTTCGTTGAAATTACAGGGGATGACAAATGCCCCGATGCTTTGGGCGAAACGGTCACTTTGGATGAGGGAGAAAACGTGACCTGCACCATAACCAACGACGACCGGCAGGCGTACGTTACCGTAGTTAAAAATATCATTAACGACGACGGCGGAAACGCTCTTCCGGATGATTTCGAACTTACCTTGGAAGGAAACCCGGTAACCTCAGGCGTCGCCGTTCCGGTCGATCCAGGAACATATACCGCAGGCGAGACGCTACTTAACGGTTATTCATTCGAAGGATTTAGCGGAGACTGTGACGGCGATGGAGACGTAGCTGTGGCTCTTGGGGAATCCAAGACATGTACGCTGACCAATAATGATGTCGCCCCGGCTTTGACCTTGGTGAAAACAGTCGTGAATGACAACGGAGGAACGAAAGCGGCAATTGATTTCCCGTTATTCATCAATGGAAATCCGGTAGTCAGCGGAGCAGCCAATGCGCTATCTGCCAATGTTCCTTATACCGCTACGGAAACTACCGATCCTGGATATGCGGCTTCGGCCTGGGGTGGAGACTGCGCTACGGACGGAACCGTCACGCTCTCTCCTGGAGACGACAAGACATGCACGATCACGAATGATGATAATTATGGAACCGTGACCGTGACCAAATTCAGCGATGAGGATCAGGACGGCCTCAAGGGTCAAAATGAGCCGGTTCTTCCCGGCTGGGAAATCGACCTTTCCGGGGTTAAAAAAACAACCGATCAAAACGGGCAGGTTGTCTATGACCTGCTTGTTCCTGGAAGCTATGTCTTGGGAGAAACGGAGCAGACCGGATGGGTATTGACCGATATATATTGCACTAACGATTCCAGGGAAAACGGAGAGCTCGACCAGCCAAGCGACAACCAGCATCCGGTTTTCGTGGGACAAGAAGAGCAGGTAACTTGCTTTGTTGGAAACCATTTCATTGAGCCATCTCTTACGATAACCAAATCCAACAACAAATTCCCGGTTCCGCAAACGCCGGGAAGTGAGGTGGAATACACCATAACCGTGAAGGCTAATGATAACGATGTGTTGGGAGTGAAGGTGACGGATCTTCCTCCGGCCGGATTCGAATTCATTCCGGGAACGGAAGAGGCCAGTAGCGGATTCTTGGAGCACGTATATGCATCTCCCGGAGTCTGGAATCTTGGCGATATGGCAGCGGGAGAAACGATCGAATTGAAATACAAGACTGTTATAAACGGATCACAAGATGAAGGATTGTATAACGATTTGGCATTCGCCGCAGGAAAATCAGAAATCAATAGCGACGTATTGGCTGATTCAGCAGCAGGATCCAATCCTGATGACGACGGCATAGTGGATGCCAACTTCGTCGGGACGAAAGTTGCGGTCGTTATTCCTGATCAGGAAAGCGTGACTCTCAGAAATGAAATTATAACGGAAACCGACACCAAAACTAAGACAAAGAGGAAGACGAAATATGTTTTTGGGGCGTCCCTTCCCGACACGGGAGCGAATGGTCTTGGAACGTTGTTGGGAATCGCGTTGATAACTGCCGGAGCGGCTTTGCTGATATTCAAGAAAAGGAAAATGAGAAAGGGAAATGGAATCGCTATCCTTGTCGCAAGTATCGCTTTAGGAGGATTGCTGGTAGGAGGAGGATCGGCAAGCGCTGCAGAACTTTCAGTGAAAATGGAAGACCCCAAGTCGAACGTGAATTCATCCGACTTTAAGATTGGCTTCGTAGCGCTGGATATTCTCGGAAGGCCGGTAACTGTCAAATGCTTCGAAGAGGGCTCAGTTGTCCCATATCAGATCCACAATTTGATCAATGGGGGATCATCGGGGAACTGTGTGGTAAATTCGAGCGTGATGCCTTCCGATGGGGCATATAATTTCTATGTGACGGCTGAGGCTGGCAGCGACGACATCGAGAGCGCTCCGCATGAAACCGTTATCCTGGATTCAGTCGGACCAGACACACCGCTTGATTATGGTCGGGCAGGCGGAAGTTGCTCCGTCAGCTTCAAGACAGCTGACGATGGGCAGACAGTGGAAGTGGAGCTTTATCGCTCGACATCCTCGAATTTTGTAGCCAATTCTTCAACTTTTGCAAATGACTTGGCGACGGGTCCGAACACTGCGGGATTATTGGGTGACCCCAGTGCGGATTGTGGAGCTGGATATTATTACGCCGTCCGCGCCGTGGACTCGTCCGGAAACGGATCGGCTTTCGTCGGTGATGAAAATGTCACGGTGAATACCGAAACTGAGACTAGGACAAGGACTAGGACAAGGACGGTCACGATTTATCCTGATTCTTCAGGTGGCGCAGGCGGCGCAATCCCTGCGACCGGAGCCGGAGGGTTGTTTGGCGCAAGCGAAGGAGCTGTGGCCGGTGAGGAGACGGAAAATATAGACGGCGAAGGAGAGGGAAGCGGCCAAGGAGTTTTGGGAGAGGAAACTTCAAAAGATGGAGAAGATGCGAGTGCAAGGTCATTTTGGAAAACCAACTGGGAATGGCTGCTGCTGATAATTTCAGGTTTAATGTTAATAGGGTATGGAATATCAAGAAGGAAAAAGAATGATATCGAGGCTTAAGGATAGGATTCTGCAGCCCGAGACTATAGGAATTTTCTTGGTTTTGGTCGGATTTGCGATGCTGGTTTCCATATATTCACCTTTGCTCAAAGAGGAGTTCAGATACCGTTTTTTCTCCGCCGATATAAAAAAAGTCATTTCGGTTACGGACAGGGAGAGGATGGAGGGGATCGTTCCAGCGGATGAGCAGGAAATCATCTATCCGGTCGATGAAGAATTCGGAATCGTGATCCCTAGGATCTCAGCGAATGCTAATGTCATTGCCGATGTGGATCCGAATGACCCGGCAATCTATCAAAGAGCGCTCACGAGAGGGGTTGCTCACGCGGACGGAACCTCCTATCCTGGAGAGGAAGGAAACGTTTTCATCTTCGCCCACTCCGGCGTAGACTTTCCCGAGGCCTTGCGTTATAACGCGGTATTCTATCTTTTGGGAAAATTGGAAGAAAGGGACAACATAACCATCTTTTATGAAGGAAAGAGGTTTGAATATGCTGTCAGTGAAAAGAAAATAGTAAACGCCGACGAGGTCGGATACCTGAAAGGGGATCCACAAGAAAAAACCTTGACGCTTATGACCTGTTGGCCGGCCGGGACTACGCTAAAGAGACTGGTAGTGATCGCTGAGCAGATTTAAACAAGAGATCGTCCTATGGTAGAAGGAAAAATTCAAAAGAGGATATTCATTGCCGCCGTTTTTCTGATATGCGCTTTTTTTCTGGCGGATTTGTTGTTGCTGTTACCGCTCGCATTGGAGAGGGGTGGGGCTGCAAATTTTGAAATGTGGGAAAGCGCACTCCCTGAATATGAAGAACCCAGCCTTAGGATATCGGACATATCAGGACCCATGATCGATGGCGAAGCGGCTTTCGATTCCAAGAAGGAGGAAGTCCGTTGCACGGTTCCAATCGAAGGTTCGGCATGTAGGGATATGCCCTCGCAAATCTGGGTATTGATGTTGGTCGCCTATATTTTCCTTTTGGTCTTCAATCTTTCCTATGGATCAAGTAAAGACAGAAAGGTACGTTGGGTTTGGGAATCGCTTTATACTGCGTTTTTCCTTGTTCTCTGGTTGCGATATGACCGATGCGGCGGGAGTATCTGGTTTCCGCTTTATCTGCTTAAATTCGGAATTTTGATATATTTAGCCTATCTTTATTGTCGAACAAAGCGAGAGAAATGAAAACGAGTTTTCATGTCCCTGTCTACCGGCAGGCAGGCGAGCAAGTGATGACAGCGAATTGGTCAATACCCCGCGGAACCCGAAGGATCCAGGGTTTGCGCTGGAGGTAAATACCAATTTATTTTTTCTGGAGAAAAGAAAAATCGATGTGACCGGCAAGTTATTTTGGAACAATTTTTAAAAGCGCGGCTTTGCAAAGCCGCGCTTTTAATTTATTTTGGAGGATTTTTCAGATATTTTCCGTATTTTTCCACAGGATAGTAACAGTGGGGGTTCGGCGTTTCGTCAGGATCAAGGCAGCATTCCATATCCATATGGACGCCTTTGCCCTTCTTGCTTTTCCGAGGCTTATCATGGTCCTTCGGGCAGACCAATCTTCCGGCCGCGTCTTTTTTGTACATATGCGGGAAAGGGGCGGTGATTTTTTTCACGGGGGCGGGAATTTTTTTCACCGTGGCGGCGGTTTTGTTGTTCCCGATATTCGCCGTCGGAGAAACTTCTCCCTGTACGGTTCCGCTTTTTGATAACCCGTTTTCTTCGGGAGAAATCGCGACTGTCGCAGTTTCGGTTTTTTCATAGATTACTTCTTGGGGGATCATGCAAATAGCGGGAGCTTCTTCGGTTTTGAAAATGTCGGCCGTAAATATTTTTTCCAAAATATTTTTTGCCGGTGCGTTTATGTTTTCTGCCGGCCCGGAGCCCTGGGCGCAGGAAGTCTGATATCCGGATGCTATTAAGACCAATACTGACAAAAGAAAAGATGCGCGGATAATTCCCGGTAACGCATATTTTTTTGTCGTGTCTCGAAAGCTGCGCATATGTTTTTCGACTCGATGTTTATTGAAGTTTATTTAATCGTAAGTTACTACATCGCGACCGGGGGATATTATTTCGTTTTTATTATCAAGCGAAGAGAGCGAAATGACCGAAACTTAACATGTAATAATACAGCTGTTTTTTCAATATTTCCTCGGATTATCTTCCATTTTTATGCAAGAACGGAAAAGCAGGTGTGTAATATAAAAGAGGATAGATGAAAATTTTTATATTTAAGAGATTTCAAACTTATGATCGAGAAAATAAGCAGAAGCGAGCA
>LCKI01000023.1 GCA_001001345.1 Parcubacteria group bacterium GW2011_GWC1_45_14
GGAGTCCGACTCCGATATCGGAGTCGGACTCCGTATTGCAAATATGAAGGATGTGGATAAAAAATTGGAAACCGCGTTTTTGGGAGGAGGATGCTTCTGGTGCTTGGAAGCGGTCTATCTCCATGTTAAGGGAGTAGAATCCGTAGTTTCGGGTTATGCCGGAGGACAGAGGGAGAACCCGACCTACGAAGAAGTTTCCAGCGGGGAAACGGGGCACGCCGAGGTCGTGAAAATAGGATTCGATCCGGAGAAGATTTCCTATGAAGATATTTTGCGCATATTTTTTTCCGTCCATGATCCGACCACGCCGAATCGACAGGGAGGCGACGTCGGAACGCAATACCGATCGATAATCCTCTATGTCGACGAGGATCAAAGGAATTCCGCGGACTTGGTCAGGAACGAATTCACCGACCAGGTGATATATGGGAGCCCGATAGTGACGGAATTGGCTCCCTTGGAAAAATTTTATCCGGCGGAAGAATATCACCAGCGCTATTTTGAGAAAAATCCGGAAAAAGCTTATTGCCAAGCTGTCGTGGCGCCGAAACTGTCCAAATTCAGAAAGAAATTCGAAAGGTTGTATAAATAATGTATGGAAAAATTTTTCAAAATATCATCAGCTACGGTATTGTTTTTGGCGATCATATTTTCGCTTGTTTTGTATTTAGGTATTTTTTTTCAAGAAAAAAGGGATGACAGCGATTGGGAAGATGGTGCGAAAATAGAGGATAACCAAGAACCCTTTTTGGAAAATAGCGGAATGGGAATTCCCACTGCTGAAGATGGAAATGAAAATGGACAGCAACCCCCCTTGGACAGGGTAGCGGAAAGGATTTCCAAGAAGCCTTTCGGCAAATTAGTCTCCCCGCAGAATTCTCCGGTGAGCCCAGAGAGATTTTCCGGATACCACACTGCGATAGATTTGGAGGTTTTCCCTGAGGAACTGGAAGCGGAAAAACTGGTTCCTGTCCGCGCGATCTGTTCCGGTAGGCTCCTTTCGAAAAGGAGCGCCAGCGGTTATGGAGGCTTAGCGGTGCAAGAATGCGAGATAGAAAACCAAGCCGTAACGGTGGTTTACGGGCATTTGAAGTTATCGAGCGTCGCCAATAATATCGGCGATGAAATCGGAGCAGGTGAGGAAATAGGGGTTTTGGGGAACGGATATAGCGTGGAGACCGACGGAGAGCGGAAGCATCTTCATCTGGGAATACACAAAGGAAGCGAGATTAATATTTTGGGGTATGTGCAAAGCGAATCCCAGCTTTCTTCTTGGATTGATCCATGTCTTTTTGTCTGCGATAAATAAGCAAGGAAAGCGGAAATAAGCGGCATGTTATAATGGTAATAGTTTTCGTGCGCTTTAATAATTTTTTAAACATAAAAACATGAAAGGATTCTGCTCAAACATCGAAAAGGACACTTTGGAAAACGGCAATTTCCGAAAGGTTCTTTACACCGGGAAAAACAGCCAGTTAGTTTTGATGAGTTTGGCTCCCGGCGAGGACATCGGCATGGAGGTTCATAATGAAAACGACCAATTCTTCCGTTTTGAGAGCGGGCAAGGGAAATGCGTGATCGACGGCAACGAATATGACCTTTCAGATGGAGTAGCTGTGGTGGTGCCTGCCGGAGCGGAGCACAACATCATCAACGTTTCCGATAGCGAACCCCTCAAAATGTACACGATTTATTCTCCGGCGCATCATAAGGATCAAATAGTGCGCGAGACGAAAAAAGAAGCTGAAGAAAACGAAGCGGATTTTGACGGAGTGACGACGGAATAACTTTCCGCCCAAACAAAAAACTCCCCGGGGCAGGGGAGTTTTTTAGTGGAGTTTATTTTTGGCATTTCTCACATCTGCATCCATGCGGCTTGATATATTCGTCGGTATATTCTTTGCCGTAGTCATAGGAAAGCTCTTCTCCGGCCTGGATATCCCTTACCGCATTTATTTTCGCCCTGCCTTTGTCTATGACGGCTTCGCAGTTAGGTTCGCATGAATGATTGATATATCTTGCGAGGTTCTCCCGCCCTCTGCCGTCGATCACGTAGCGGGAAGATCACGTAGCGGGAATTGAGGGTGAAAAGATATTTTCCTCGGCGCTCGTTCGCTTCGGTGTGGGTTATCTTTTCCCCCGTATACTCGATGACGAAATCTCCTTTGGAGATACTCTCCGTCGCGAATAGACCGAGTCCTGCCGACGACCTTTTCACTTTAAATTTTTTAAGATTATTTTTCTGATTCATATTCTTCTGATTTGTCGTTTGGATAAAAAAAGTCCGCACCTAAAAGGCGATACGGACTTCCAGGATAGCAGGAACGGGCGGGGTGTCAACTTTTGAGAGATTTATTTTTTCAGGTTATCATCGAAAAATTCCAAGGTCCTTTGCATCGCGATTGGCTGGGCTCCATAGAAGATATGCCCTTCGCCAGGATATTCGTGATAGGTGATTTCCCGGGAATTTTTCTCGAAAGCGTCGACCAGGTCATGCGCCCAGGTATAGGGGAATTCCGCATCCGCGGTCCCTTGATGCAGCATTACGGGAGCTTTTACGTTTGAAATGAAATTGATGGCGGAAATATCCCTCCAAAAATCAGGATTATCCTCCTTGGTTCCATAGGTGTCATAGAATTCTTGTGCGGTTTCGGGCCAGGTCGTTTTCACCCAGCGGTCGAAATTCTTTTCGTAATCAGCATGGATAGGGGCCAACAGGACAAACGCCTTGGCGGCGTCCGGCTTGGTAACCATGACATTCGTGGTGATCCCTCCTCCCATGGAGTGGCCTAGCATCCCGATGTTTTCCTTGTCTATGAATTCAAGGTTTGATTTTTCAAGGGCGCTGACCGCGTTTAGTACGTCTTCGACATAACCGCTGCGGGGCCTGACCTCATTGGCCGGATCGAAATCGGACTGGGCGTGGCTTCTGTAATCGCTATGCAGGACCACATATCCGTTTCTGGCGAAGAAATCCTGTTCGCGTTTGAGTCCTTGTCCGTTGGTATAAACTTTCGGATCGATGTATCCGTGGTTCAAGACAAGCGTGGGGAAGGGTCCTTCTCCCTTGGGCACGTTCATGATTCCGGAAATGGTGAAACCCTCACTTTTATAAGTGATATGGTAGCGGGTATAGGATTCATTTTCATCCAGGATCCTTCCCAGTTTCAGATCGTTTCCTTGGAATTCTTTTTGGGACATCGCAGGAATCGTATCGGGATGGGGCTTTTTGACCTCTTCGCCTTCGATCTCATCCTCGATGCTGATTGGCGCTGGAAACGTCTTCGTTTCAGGTTCTTTTCGGTTCAGCAGGTAATAAGTCCCAAAGAAGGCTGCGGATAAAAGGATTATCCCCGATAGGGAATATATGGTTTTTTTGGTCATAATAAAAATGCGATAAAATTAGCGCTTCCTATTAATACGCGGGAGAACAGGAAGTCATTCCGCTTCTGTCATTTTGCCAAATAAAAGCTTATAATCAATGTATTAATTAAAGCAAACATTAAACAAGGAAACAATGATGAAAAATATTATATTGATATTTTCAGCTGTTATCGCTCTAGGCGTGGCCTATTGGCTCATTTCCCCTTTGTTCATAACTAGAACCGTTAATGAAGAAATTCCTTTCGAATCCGCCGATGTGGCTCAGGATGGTTTCGGGGAAGACTCTGCGGATCAGCAGAAAGACGCGCCTTCCCAGGAGATTTTACAAGGAAATTTTGAAGGAAGAGCCGGACACAGCGCCAGTGGAACCGTAAAAATAATCGAGGCGGAAGGAAAAAAATATGTCAGATTCGAAAGCGATTTCAAAATCACCAACGGTCCGGATCTTTTCGTGCATTTCGGAAAGGACGGGAAATATGCGGCCGGAGCACTGCTGGGAGCGCTCAAAGGAAACGAGGGGAGTCAGAATTACGAGATTCCTTCCGAGATGGATATTTCAAACTTCGACGAAGTGTGGGTTTGGTGCCGGGCCTTCTCGGTTCCGTTCGGAGTTTGTTTTCAGTGCTAGTTTTCCGGTACTGAAAAAGGTAAGGATAAAAAATAAAAAGAAAAATTTACCATTAAAAAATATGAAAAGGAATTACATTTACTTTTTACCCCTGGTATCCATTCTTGCCTTGGTAGGGTTAGCCAGCGGCTATGCGGGAAAGATCAAAAGCGCGAAAGAGGCAGTAGCTAATTTTTCCAATGAAAATGTGGCGATAGGAGAAGAGGAGGCTGCCGGTGTCGAAGTGTCTGTGGAAGCGGCAGTTGAGGATATTGAAAACAGGGGGGAAGGGGAAGCCACCGTTGAAATGGTCAAAAATCCAACTCAATCGGCTGATGAGAGCGAGAAAGAGGAGAAGCAGCTCCAGGACAAATATCCCTGGCATAAAAACATAACGGTCACTTTCTTTTGGGCAGGCGAGGAAGCGGGAGAAGACAATGAAAACATTTCCAATCTTCCAAGTGCCTGGGACGAGAAATGGGTAAAACGCTTCGGCGGAGTGGATGATCCCAAGAAAAGGGATGGTTATTTTCCAGCCAAATTCACACCGAAAGAAAACCCCTTCTATTTCGCGCTCCCCTATAACGATTTTGATGAGGACGGAAAAAGGAAAAAGGAGATTTTCGAATTGGCCGATTGGGCCAGGGAGAAGAAATGGGGAAGTGACGAGTCGGTCTGCAAGAACCAATGGATAGCTATCAGTAAAGGCGGCAAGACTGCTTATGCCCAATGGCAGGACGTGGGTCCGTTCAAGGAGGATGACAAGGATTATGTCTTCGGCAACGCCGCTCCCAAAAGTAAGATAAACAAAAATGCGGGTCTCGACGTTTCTCCGGCTGTCCGTGATTACTTAAGGCTTGGCGACATAGACAAGGTCGATTGGAAATTCGTTTCGGAAAAAGACGTTCCAAATGGTCCCTGGAAGAAGATCGTGACCAAAAGCCAAGTTTACTGGAATTAGAAAAAATGAAACTTAAAACGCGCTTCTCAAAAAGCGCGTTTTTTTATGCCCGAATGAATTAAAAGGATGCTTTGTATTAAGAATTGAATGCTCACCGGGCATTTATATAAGTAATATTTTCCATAATGGCAACGGATAAAAATTATGGCTCCACTGAATATCAATCAGATTTTCTATGACAGAAAAAAAATAAGATCGCGCTATAGCCGGAGGACCATGGTATCGTTCGGAGCTTTTTTTCTGAGTATCTTTCTCGTCGCGTTCGCGAGCATTATCAAGACTCCCGTTTTGCCTGGACTCAAATTGGAAGACCCGGCGCCCCAATACAGGGGGGCTTCGAACGGCGCGAAAGCTAATCCGTCGGCTGTCACCGTCAGCAGGCAGCTTCCCGCGGGCACGGCGCTGAAAACGGCAGATCAAATAAAACTCGAGGTTGAAAAAAGCGGTTCGCTGACGGCTCGTCCGAAAGTGATCGGATTTTATGTGAATTGGGATGACAACAGTTTCACCTCGCTCAAAAACAACATAGGGAAGATTGATGAGCTCATGCCGGAATGGCTCCATTTGGGGGAAGCGAACGGGGACATAATCATAAATAACTTACAGCGCCAGAAGGAGACCCTTGAATTCATACGGCAAAACAGGAGCGAACTGCGCGTAATTCCGCTTATTAATAATTTCAATGGGAATACACAGCAATGGGATACTGACAGGCTCGTCGGCATGCTGTCGAACACTGATTCCAGAAAAAGGGCGGTGGAAAATATCTATGGATTCGTGAAAAACTACGATCTTTCCGGAATAAACATCGATTTTGAGGGCGTTCCCGATACCAGTCAAAGCGACCTTTTCCTGTTCATGCAGGAACTTTATGGAAAATTCCATCCGGAAGGGTTGGTGGTCACGCAGGATATTCCCCTGGACGACGATTCTTTCGATTTGAAAAAATTTTCCACGGTGACGGACTTTATGGTTTTGATGGCGTACGACGAACATTTTGGCGGAGGTGAACCTGGACCGGTGGCTTCCAATGCTTGGTATTTGGGGGCGCTTACTCGGGTTTTTTCCCAGGTTCCGCCGAATAAATTCATCGTGGCTTTGGGAGGTTATGGTTATGATTGGGCGGAAGGAGGAAATCCCGCGACAGCGGTAAGTTTTCAAGACGCGATCAGGATAGCGAAAGAATCCCAAGCTGAAATAAAATTGGAACAGGACTCCCTCAATCCTTCCTATGAATATTATGACGAAAATGACAAGCTTCATCGGGTTTGGTATCTCGACGCGCTGACAACTTTCAATGAAATGATCGTGGGCAAGCAATTCGGAAACCCCCATGGTTACGCGTTTTGGAGAATGGGCTCTGAGGATCCGAGTGTTTGGAGCGTTTTTGAAGATAGGGAGAAACTGGATCTTTCGACGGTGAGGAAACTGGACATTATGAAATACGGTTTCGATTTGGTTTATGAAGGGGACGGGGAGATTTTGAAAGTAGCATCTTCTCCCAATGACGGCCTCCGGAAATTGACCTATAACGCACAATCGGGTCTTATAACCAAGGAAGCGGTGTTGGAATATCCATCCTCCTTCGTGATAACCAGATGGGGAGGGGAGGACAAAAAGAAAGTCGCGATCACGTTCGATGACGGACCGGACCGGGCTTACACTCCGAAGATCTTGGATATATTGAAAAAATATGAAGTTCCGGCGACGTTTTTCGTCGTCGGCGTGAACGCCAATATAAACACCGACATTTTGAAAAGGATTCACAGGGAAGGGAATGAGGTCGGAATCCACACATATACCCACCCAGACATTTCCGCTATCACCCAAGGACAGTTCAGGATCGAGCTGGACACCTCCCAAAGACTTATTGAAAGCGTGCTGGGAAGGAAATCACTGCTTTTCCGTCCGCCCTATGCGGAGGATGTAGAGCCGGCGACCCCTGACCAGGTAAAGCCCCTGATTTCAGCCAATGAGCTCGGATACTACACGATAGGGATGCATATCGACCCGAAGGATTGGAGCAGGCCAGGAACTGATGAGATCGTCAATAAGACCGTGGGGGATATCAAAGCGGGAGCGGGAAACATTGTGCTTTTGCACGATAGCGGCGGAGACAGATCCCAGACAGTCGAGGCCTTGCCCAGGATAATTGAAAGCCTGCAGGGGGAGGGATACCAGTTGGTGACCGTATCGGAGCTCATGGGCATAGGCAGGGACGGGGCCATGCCTATAGTTTCGACAAGGGAAATGTTTTTGGGAAGAATAAACAACGCCGCGTTTCTTGCGGTTTCATATCTTAGCAGTTTCATGCGGACCATGTTCATGGTCGGAATATTTTTAGGAACGTTGAGATTTCTCTATCTTTCTATTTTGGCTATCGTGCAACGCGTCCATTCGAAAAACGCGCCTTATAAAAAATACGCCGGTTTCTATGCGCCTTCGGTCAGTGTGATCATACCCGCTTTCAACGAGGAAAAAGTTATAATCAAAACGATCGACGCTATTTTGGAATCGGCCTATTCGAACTTCAATATCATCGTTGTGGATGACGGTTCCGTCGATTCGACTTACGAGAAAGTGCTGGAAAAATACAAGGACAACGGCAAGGTGGAACTTTACACCAAGGAGAACGGTGGCAAATCCAGCGCGCTAAATTTCGGAATAGACAAGACCCAATCCGAGATAGTCGTGACCCTGGACGCGGACACCTTGTTCCGTCCAGACACGATCGGCAAGTTGGTGAGGGCTTTTGTCGATGTCAGGGTGGGAGCCGTGGCGGGAAACTCCAAGGTGGGGAACCGCATCAATATCCTTACTAAATGGCAAGCCCTGGAATACATAACCAGTCAGAACATCGAAAGGAGGGCTTTTGAAGTGATGAATTGCATAACGGTCGTGCCCGGGGCTGTCGGGGCTTGGCGGAGGAGTTCGGTTTTGGAGGCAGGAGGGTTTTCCAATGACACCTTGGCTGAGGATGCCGATCTGACTTTCTCGATCTTGAGGACCGGAAAAATGGTGATTTTCGATGATGAGGCGGTCGGGTTCACTGAGGCCCCGGATACGACGAAAAATTTCCTCAAACAACGGTTCCGCTGGATGTACGGAACGCTTCAGACGGCTTGGAAGCACAGGGACACCATGTTTAAGCCCAAATACAAGGGCCTGGGTTTTTTCGCGGTCCCCAACGTGTTCATTTTTCAGGTATTCTTTCCCTTGGTATCTCCGTTCATGGATCTGACAATCATCCTGTCCCTTTTCTGGGTCGGTTGGCAGAAGTATAGCCACCCGCTGTCTTTTTCATCCTCCCTGGCCTTCCAACAGATCCTCGTTTTCTATTTATTCTTCCTGTTTATAGACTTCCTGACCGGCACAATCCCGTTTTTTCTCGAGCACAAGGAAAAATGGTCTTTGCTTTTCTGGTTGCCGCTTCAAAGATTTTATTACCGCCAATTGATGTATTACGTGGCTATAAAGACCTTTATTGCCGCCATAATGGGCAGGCTCGTGGGTTGGAACAAATTTGAAAGGAAGGCCACGGTGCAAAAGCAAGCCCTTCCTTTATAGCAATAAAAAAAGCCCAACTTTGTAATAAATTTGAAGCATCAATCGCCGTGTTTTTCGAAATAGCGAAGGGTGGGCGAAATAATAATTTTCATTTCCGAGCGAGTGATGACAAGAAATTTGTAAATACTAATTTATAAAAAGATCAGGTCCGGAAGCTTGGGAAATCCAAAGCCCCGTAACCTGAAAAAAAGTATGAAGTATTTGGAAAAAATTAACAATCCGGATCTGGGTCTCCTCCTTGTCAGGGTGGCCTTGGCCCTCGTGTTTATCGTCCATGGATACGCGAAGCTGACCGGACTGGCCGGAACGGAAGCGTTTTTCGGCAGACTCGGCCTCCCTGTTTTTTTCGTATATCTCGTCACGTTCGTAGAATTTTTCGGAGGATTCGCCATGCTTTTGGGAATTTTCTCGAGGATATTCGGCTGGCTGCTCGCGATCAATATGCTTTTCGCGATCTATCTGGTGAAATTTTCCCAGGGATTTTCTGGCGGTTATGAATTTGAGCTGACTCTGCTTCTGATTTCCTTGGCGATAGCTTTCGCGGGAAGCGGAAGATATTCCCTCATGAAGGAAAAGACGATGATGTCCTGATGGAAAAAAGAAAAAGGGACTGTTTGGAATAATCGCCGACGATGTGTCGGCGATTATCTTTTCCGATGGATATCTTCAAATGAAAGAAATTTTTATCCTTCGATCTCTTTTTTATATTGCGAAGGAGTAAGGCGTACGATGTAGATGCTGATTATCTGGAAAATCGAGCCGATGCCGGCTAGGGCTACGAAAAAAATCGGATAGAAGGCCAGTGGCGTCAGCAGATAGAAAAAACCTATAAAAAGCGCCGCCCACACCCCCGTGCACCAAGGGCAATTCAAAAGTTCTGACAGGGTTTTGCCTGCTCCGCGTTCGAATTTCCCGAAGTAATCCCTGATATAATCGGTCACCATGTCATAGACGAAAAGATGCGTCAGGCGGAAGGTCGCCAAGCCCAAAATCACAAGATCGAAAGAGGGAATTTTTGTTCCGATCTTGCCAAGGCTGTATAATATTGATATTGCAATAAAGACCAGTGCGCCGTAGGCAAGCATCGAAATGAAATGCCCCGAATAGTTTTTTTGTATCTTATCCATAGGTTTGAATAAATGTTTACTCTTTCGAATGTAATACAAACATATGTTCGACATATTCAAAAAACATAACGTTATTGCCGCGGTTTCCGAAAGAAAGGACGGTTCGATGAAGGTTTACGCGGACAAATCGGAGGCGGAAAGTGTCAGGGAAAACAGGCGGAAATTCTTGCAGGGCTTGGGCGTGGAGATGGGGGATTCGGTTGCGGCGTACCTTACCCATGGAAATAGCATCACCTTGGTGGAAAAGGAAGACAGGGAAAAATTTTTCGATGCGACGGACGGATTCGTCACGAAAGAAAAAAATATTTTCCTGACCGTGACGGTTTCCGATTGCCTGCCGGTTTTCCTTTTTGATCCCAAGGCCGAGGTGATCGCTTTGGCGCACGCCGGGTGGGGAGGGCTGGAGAAGAGCATAATCCCGGAAGCGATCGGAAAAATGAAGAAACTGGGAGCTTCCCCGAAAGACATTTTGGCAGCTATCGGTCCCGGGATGGAAAAATGCCATTATGAAATAGGAAAAGAGCTGGCGGAAAAATTTGCGCACATTCCTGGATCCCATGAGGAGCGCAACGGAAAGCTTTTTTTGGACACGAAGGCCATCGCCAAGTACCAGCTCCTGGAAGAGGGGATTTCCGCGGGGAATATCGAGACGAGTCCTGACTGCACATTTCGCGAGAAGGAAAAATATTTTTCCTACAGGAGGGATTCATATGGACAGCCGGAAAAACTGGAAGCGATGATGGCGGTTTTCGGGATGAAATGAAAATGCAATTTTTTATTTTCCCAGTCGTACTATATTCATCTAACAATTAACCACAAAAAATTATGTGGGGAAATTATTCTTGTGGCCCAGGAGCGGGCAGGGTTGGTGATATGATGGGCTGGTTCGGCTTCGGTTTCGGCTGGATTTTCATGCTCATTTTTTGGGCGCTGATCATCTGGGGAATTTATACGCTCATCAAATGGTTCAATGAACAAGGAAAATTCAAAATCGGCGGTGAGGATAGCGCCATGAGGATTTTGAAAGAGCGATATGCTAAGAGTGAAATTTCCAAAGAGCAGTTCGAGCAGATGAAAAAGGATTTGATGGAAAAATAATGCTGCGGATTGACTTTTGGCTCAAAAGGGTGTATAATGGGTATATAGGATAAAGAATACGNNATGAAAAAAATATCCAAAAAATCAAATAAGGTATCAAGAAAAGCCAAAGTAGTAAAAAGGGCTTATATTAAGAATATTTCCCAAGAAACCGGATTTCTGGGGGCGGAAATCCGAAAAAGCTTTAATTTTGGGAGCATGTCAGCCCGTCAGGCGAAAATCGCCGTCTTGGCTGTCATCGTCGTTTTTGTCAGTTACTCCGCTTTGATGGGAAAATATTATTATGACAAGCTCGTGGAGAACATTCCGGCTCCCAAAACTTTGGAGGAGGCCAGGAAGGAAAATTTGGAATATAAAATAAAAGAGCTGGTCAAAGGGACGCCGATCGAGGTCATGGCTCCCTATATTGCCGAGAAGAACAACAAAACCGCCGCTTTCCTGATCGGTATCGCCAGAAAGGAAAGCAATTGGGGAAAAAGAAGGCCGGTGCTTGATGGGAAAGATTGTTTCAATTACTGGGGCTACCGCGGAAAAAGCGACACGATGGGCAGCGGAGGACACACCTGTTTCGATTCGCCCGAGGAAGCGGTCGATGTTGTGGCCAGGAGGATCGACCAGATCATCAGAAGAAACGACGTCGAATCCGCTAAAAGCATGATCGTTTGGAAATGCGGTTCCTCCTGCGCCGCCCACAATCCCGAAAGCGTGGACAAGTGGATAAGGGATGTGGATATGTATGCGGGAAAAATTCTCAACTAGGTTTCAGGTGGTAGGTTGTAGGTTTTAGGAAAATGCGTGATGAGGTTTATGTAATCAAATATAAATTAATAATGCGAGAGTGATTTCGCAAAAAACAAAAATATGATAGGAGAACCAAAAATGCCATTGACAGAGGAAGTAAAAAAGACAGAACAAGAAGGTTTGTCGGAAGAAAGGAAAAAAGTCTGATGGATTTATTTGATATATTCGAAATCGGTGAAGAATCAATGAAAGAATTCATACATGCTAGCAATTCTCCGGAAAAAACAGGCAATGCTTTAGAAGTCGCAAAGCGCATAATTGATTCTTTAGCTGAAAGAACAAAAGAAACCAATGGTGGTCCATTGACCGAAGCAGGACCATTGACCGAAGCGGATAAAAAGTTCCTCGTGGATTTATTGGTTCTTGGGAGAATATAAAACAAGTAAATGGATTAAAAGAGATAAATAAAAATTAATAGTAAAAATAATAACGCCGAAAAAGCGTTAAGAAAAAAATCGAAACAAAGATTTCCCAAGGGAAATCGCACGAATAAAAAAAGATAGGCAAGAAAGCGACCGTAATAAAAATAAGGTTGCTTTTTTGCTTTTCTTTTCAGGGGACCCTTTTTGGATTTGTCGGATTGTGCTAGACTGGGTAGGTATTAAAAAATTAACCCCAAACAAAAACATATGCAGAACATCCAGGAGATTTTCATCAAGATGAGGGAGATGAAGAAGGAACAGAAGGATCTTAAGGAAATGTACAAGGACGCTTTGGCGCAGGCCGACGAATATGAGGAGATCGTCGAGCAGATGAAACAGCTCCGCGAGAAGAAAAAGCAGATCGAGACGCGCATCCAGGCTGAGATGGGAAAGGCTTGGGAAAAACTGGACGACATCAAGTTCGAGATGGAGACCCAGAAAGAAATGATGACCGACATCGCGATGACGACTCTGATGAAAGGGGAGAGGGTGGAGGTGAAGGACGAATACGAGAACCCATACGAGCCGGTCTTCAAGGTGAACTTCAAGAAAGCCGAGGATGGGCAAACGAGCGAAGAATAATATAGCGAAATGTCAGGAAGGGCCGTAAGGCCCTTTTTTCTTGCTTTTTTGGGAATATCTGCTATATTTGCGGCATGAGGATCAAGCTCAAAGAGTTTGGTTTTTTGTTTTTTAAAAAAGTTTTTGGCAGTAGGAGGCAATTTAGCCGGCTTGGTTTCCAAGTCTAACACCAACCCTGGAGAAGGAGGACAAAAAGATGCAGAGAGACAAGATTTTGGCGGCACTAATAATGGGAAGCGATTCAGACGCTCCCAAACTGGAACCGGTCAAGAAAATTTTCGAGCAGTTCGGGGTGTCATGGGACTACACCGTGGCTTCCGCACACCGCACCCCGGAGGATGTCGAAGAATTCATCGCTGAATGCATAAGGCGCGGATGCATGGTTTTTATCTGCGCCGCCGGCATGTCGGCCCATTTGGCGGGGGTTGTCGCCGCCGAAACCATCAAGCCTGTTATTGCGGTTCCCCTGACTGTTGAAAATCAGTCGGCCTTGAACGGTCTCGACGCTTTACTTTCGATGTTCAACATGCCGCCAGGAATTCCGGTCGCGACCATGGGTCTCGACAAGGCGGGAGCGGAGAACGCGGCGCGGTTCGTTGTACAAATGTTTGCCGCCGCCGGAGTGCTCGACGGTCTCGAGCAAAAAGTCGTCGATGACAGGATCGCGATGAGAAAGAAGGTCGAGGAAAAAAGAGAGAATCTTCGTATGAAGTGGGGAGAACCCCGGCAGGGCAATTAACCTTTTTTCAAGGAGGAGAAGAGAGATGAACGAACTCGAGCTTTTGCGCAAAGGAAGTTCCAAGAACATCTACAGAGCCGACAAGGAGTCGCTGGTTTTCAAGTTCACCGATAACTTTTCCGTGTTCGATGTCGGTCGCTCGCCGTTTCCGATTCCCGGTAAAGGGGAGGCGATCTGTGCCTGCGCCGTGCAGTCCTATCTGATCGCGGAATCCGTCGGCATCCCGACCTGCTTCATTGAGCAGGTCAGCGATACGATGGTGCGAATCAGGGAAGCCACCCTCATCACCGATCGGCCACTGACCGCGACAGACGAGAACTGCCTGGTTCCGGCGGAGTGGATTTATCGGCTCCATGTCGAGTGGGAACGCCTTTCCCATATCCGATCCATATGCTCACGACCAAATGGGAAGCCCAAGACAGGGAGCTCTCCGAGGAGGAACAGCTCCATCTTTGCGGCATGACCGTCAAAGACCGTGACCACTACTGGTCTATGATCGACCGCTATACGGGTGCGTTGTCGTACCATTTGGCCAAATGCGGCTACGCGATGCTCGACGGAAAGCTGGAGATGATCAAGCGGACTGGCAGCCAAAAGGAATTCGGCGACGTGTTTGGTACGCCCGACGAGGATCGGCCGGTTCCCCTTTCCCTACTCAAGAACGGAAAAATCGAGCATCATTCCAAGGAATACGTTCGGCAGATCTACATCGAGATGGGATATAAGGATGAGGTCGACAAGGCCCGCGCCGCTCGCCTGCCTGATCCGCCGTATCCGCAACTTTCCGAAGAAGTGATCGCCGAGATCAGTCGGCGGTACAGTCTCTTCGCCAAGGCTTATGCCAGCGTGAAGATCTGATCCGGAAGCGGACATGTCATATCGTGCCGGTGCCACCCGAATGGGAGGCACCGGCTTTTTTATTGATTCATAGTTTTTTTTGAGGTATTATATTTAGGATATGAAGAAAAATTTTTGGAAGAAATTAAAAAAGCCTTTTTTCGTGATGGCGCCGATGGCGGACGTCACTGATTTCGCGTTCCGGCAGATGTTCGCCAAATACGGAGCTCCGGACGTCTTTTATACTGAATTCGTTTCGGCTGACGGTTTGGCTAGCGAAGAGGGGAGGAAATTCCTAAGCAAAGAATTGAGATTTTCCGAGAATGAGCGCCCGATCGTGGCGCAGATTTTCGGAGCGCATCCTGAGAACATAAAAATCGCGGCCAAGTTGGTCGCGGATTTGGGATTCGACGGCTTGGATATCAACATGGGATGCCCAGACAAAGCGGTCATCAAGCAGGGAGCCGGTGCGGCGCTTATCCGCACGCCGGAGTTGGCGAGGGAAGTTATCCGGGCGGCCAAGGAAGGCGCGCCGAACATCCCGGTTTCGGTCAAAACCAGGATCGGCTTCAATAAGATCGAGACGGAGCAATGGATTTCTCAGATAGTGGCGGAAAAGCCGGATTGTCTCATCGTGCACGGGCGGACCAAGAAAGAGATGTCGGAAGTGGACGCGCATTGGGATGAAATCGCCAAAGCCGCCGAGATCGCGCGCGAAGCAGGGATAACCGTGGTCGGTAACGGCGACTTGAAAAGCTTGGAGGAAGGGATTGGAAAAGCCGAGCAGTTCGGTCTGGACGGAATTATGGTCGGACGGGGAATTTTCGGCAAGCCTTGGTTTTTTAATCGCGAGCAGAAAGAAATTTCCTTGGAAAAGAGGTTGGAGATAATGCTCGAACACACGGAGCTTTTCGAAAAGGAGATGGTGGGCGTCAAAGGCTTTCATGTGATGAAAAAGCATTATAAGGCGTACGTCAGCGGCTTTTCCGGAGCGAAAGAGCTGAGGGTGAAACTTATGGAGGCGGAGAGCGCAAGCGAAGTAAGAAATATCGTTAAGGAATACCTTTCAGAAATTCAATAGAATTAACTTTTCTTGGCGCCAAGAAAAGTTACAAAAGAAGCGCCGCACGTGCTCGCGCTGGCCGCATTCTGGCGCTCACTCGCTTCACCCTGCGGGTATATATTGTCTGGACAAAATCAAAGATTTTGAAAGTCAATTAAAATTTACACTCCGCTGCGCTGCGTTTCAAATTTTTTAACGCTCGTGCGCTGGAATCCGGAAACGCGCTTCGCAATGTGCGGACAGGGTATTTCCGGGAAATCTTTGTATTCGATAACTGATAACCAGTGATCGATAACTTCGTATTCCATGCTATACTTGCCCTATAACCTAACCCCTATAATCTAGAACCCAAGCATATGAAAATTATTCTCCATTGGCTCGCCTCGGCACTCGCCGTCTTTATCACTGCATACCTTCTCCCAGGAGTTTTCGTGGAAGGGCTTTTTGCGGCCTTGGTCGCGGCGCTTATTATCGGGATTCTCAACGCTTTCATTAAGCCTGTCCTGGTTATTCTGACTTTGCCGATTTCGATCCTCACGCTGGGGCTTTTCACTTTGGTCATCAATGCCGGGCTTATCATGCTGGCCTCCAAAATCGTGGAAGGGTTCCATGTGGACGGTTTCCTTTGGGCCTTGGCTTTCTCGTTGGTGCTTTCCTTGGTCAATTGGTTCTTACATAAGATGGGAAAAAACGGGAAGGATAGAGACTAGTATTTAGACTTGCTTTTTAAAATATGCTATACTTTAGGCATAAGAAGAATACAAACAAAATGTCTTCCATTTCAAGAAAAACAAAAAAAATATTCCTGTCCGCAACTTTTGTTTTCGTGCTGGCTATCGGAGCAGCTTATTCGCTCAAGAGCTATGTTTTTAAGCAGGAAGCTAAAAAAGCCCCAAAGACCGACTCGGCTGAAAATACCGGAAGTGGCACGACATTGGCGCAGGAAGAGATTTGCGATGAGGAAAGTGATGAATATCTTTTCGAGAAAGACAGGGAATATTTTTCCGCTCAGGTGCCGGAATATATATTCGCTGCCCGTTCCGCCTATTCCGTGACTTTTTTGAATTTCTCGCCTTTCGTTTGGATGATCGGCGACAGCCCCCGGTACATGGAGCAGGTTTCAAGAGAGGAGCGGGACAAGATAGTTGAAGAAAAGGGGATCGAGGGGATGCCCGTGATAACCCATCAGGAAGCTGTAGGCCTATACGGCAAGGAAAAACTTCAAGAATGGAGAATCTTGATCAATGGGAATTTCAATGAGGGCGGTGAATGACCCCGCCTGTTTTTTATCCATGGATCGCGCCTTCGGCTATTGGGAGATTCGGCAAACTTATGCTAAAATATTTACATATGTAATCTTTGACGCTGAGTCTTTTAAATTTTCAAAAAAATGTCGCAAGAAATAAAAACAAAACTTAAAAATTTCCTTCACAAATCAAAAATAATCTTCATCGATTATTTCCATCTCGTTTTCAAGCCCGCTGCGGACAACCATCTGCGCATCCAGCAATGCCAGGCTGACAAGAGCGGGAAGATCGTCTGCTCCGTCTCCTTTTCCTCCTATTCGGATCTCAAAAAATTCCAGAAAAAACTCAGGCAGTACACGGTCGGATTGGGAAGCGCGGTGGCGATGGTCGTCGTGGCGCTTTTGGTTTCCCCTTTGATTTTCAACCCGAGCGGTTCCCAGGCTTCGAATTTCCAATGGGCGCAGACGGACTGGAGCGGGGAGGTGAGCGGGGAGGATGCGACGAAAAACGGTTGGACTTCATATGAATCGATCGATTCCGGTTTGGTGGCCGGAACGGACGTGACGCTCAAAACCCCGACCCCGGTTTCCACAGGGGACGCTTCTGGTTATGCTTCCGCCGCCGCGGGAACCGGAACCGCCGCGGGGACATATAACAGTACGACTATATATAAAGCATCCAGTACTCTCTCTTTGAAAAAAAACGAAACCGCATCATGTTCGACTGATGGGGAGTGCCTCTTGGGTCTGTGTCCGAGCGCATCTAATACTTGCGGAAAGATTGCCGATGGGGCTACATGCATCGCAACTGAGGAGTCTGATTGTACGAGTGGTGTTTGTCCAAGTAATACGCTCACATGTGGAAAAATCGTAGACGGCGGGTCTTGTGATGGGACGAATTCAGATTGCCAGAGCGGAGCATGCTTAGGCGGTACTTGCCTTGCTGCTTGCAGCTCGAGTACCGCTTGCGGCACGGCATGCTCCTATGGCGGGGTTGTATACAATTCTGTCACAATCGGCACCCAATGCTGGTTCAAGGAAAATCTTAACGTTGGAACTAAGTTGGCCGGAGGTTTGCCATCAGATCCGTTTGATTATAATAATATCGAAAAATTGTGCTACGGAAACAACGACACGAACAACGGTTCCGGGGGTTGCAATACCGGTACTGCTACGGGAGGAGGAGGTCTTTATTCTTGGGCGGAAGCGAACGGATTGGCTAGTTCTTGCAACGCCGGTTCTTGTTCAGTCTCCTCTCCTAACAGGGGAATTTGTCCAAGCGGTTGGCATATTCCAACGGACAGTGAGTTGACGTCATTGACCAATTACCTAAGCGCCAATAGCAGTTATTGGTGCGGAGGAGCCAGCGCGAATATCGCCAAGGCGCTCGCCAAAACATCAAGTTGGAATTCCAGTGCCACTGCATGCGCCGTCGGAAACAACCAAGCGATCAATGACACCTCCGGATTTTCTTTGCTTGCCGGTGGCTACCGCAACACCAGTGGGTCATATCTTGGTTATGGACAGTCCGCTCGTATATGGTCAGCGACCCAATACTCCACAGCTTCGTATGCATATTATCGTAGCTTAAGCTATGCTCAAGCTACGGTCACAAGTACCGCTGTTAACAAAACGTTGGTTAATTTCGTTCGTTGCCTTAAGGATTAATGCCAATATAGGCTATTTGTCGTTAAAGAAAATAAAATATAAACAAAATGCTTGGAAGAATAAAAGAGAAATTGTCGGCCATCGGTCGGAGGTCGGCGGAAAAAAAGAGGGAAGGGGATGAATTTCTGTTATCTGCAAAAAGAAGGAGATCGGCAGCCGTTTTCGCGGTGACGATTTTTTCCATTTCCGTTTTTTCTTCGGCTTTCTTTTTCGGGTCGGCAGAGGCTAATGTTGATACCACGCCACCCCTTACGACGCCTAGTCATTGGACGGGATCGTACCCTTCTTCCATTTCGGTGACGCTGACGCCCAATGAAACGGCGACTACTTATTATTCCACTGACGGTTCTAATCCATCCATTGTTTATTCCGCACCGATAAGTATTTCGACCACGACGACGTTGAGATATTATTCTGTGGACGCTTCAAACAATACCGAGGTTATACGGGGGCAGATTTATACGATAGATCCAGGACCATATTCCATAGGAGGGGCGGTGAGCGGTCTTTCGGGAACCATAGTGCTTCAAAACAACGGAGGGAACGACCTTTCGATCTCGGCCAACGGCGCATTTTCTTTTTCGACGGAAATCGCCTACGGCGTGGCATATAACGCGACCATCCTGACCCAGCCGAGCGGATACACTTGTTCGGTTTCGAGCGGTTCCGGGACGGCGACCGGGGACGTCACTAATATAACCGTTTCCTGCGCGGAAGGAGATGTCAATGACTGTTTGAATCCCCGATCCGGCGTTGCTTGCCAATATGCCGGAAATTATAGCTGGACCGTACCGGCGGGGATTTCATATATAAGTCTGGAAGTCCGCGGAGCGGGGGGGAGCGGGGGCTCTGAGGATGATGAAGAGGAGAGCTGTTTTTCGGCATCGGGTGGGTCAAGCGGAGGAAATTCCACGGTATCATATGGAGGGACGACGAAGGCGACGGCCAACGGAGGAGCCGGGGGAGGCTACGGATGCGCCGGAACCGATGGTTTCGGAGGAGCAGGAGGAACCGGAAGCGGAAGCTTACTTTCCCAGTCCGTAACGAACGGTTCGAACGGAGTCGGAATGACCGGCGGATCGCCCAATGGAGGGGCGGGAGGTAATGGAGGTATTTATGGAAATGGAGGAGGCGGAGGAGGCGGAGCGAAAGTCACCGGACTTTTGGCCGTGGTTCCGGGCCAAACCCTTTCCTTTACGGTCGGAGCGCACGGATCTACCGGGCAAAATAACGGAGGAAACGGTTCGGTGATTTTGTCATGGGAAAATTCCTATACTTCGACGATCAAGGAATTTTCAGGCGTAACCGAACCGGTATATGGGGAGATGGACTGGGTTTCAAACGTGCCGACTGGGACGACATTGACGATGAGAGCAAGGACCAGCAATGATTCGGGGATGGGCGGAGCCCATGTTTGGGGCGACGCTTGCAATGTCCCTTCGAGCGGGACGGATATTTCGACTGTCAGTGAATGTGTGATCGACGGGCATCGCTACGTGCAATACCAAGCTGTTTTTTCAAGCACGAATACCGAAGTCCCGACGCTTTCTTCTGTGACGATCAGCACGCAGGCGACCCATCCGACTTTTTGGCAAAAAATAATTTCATCGGTTTTTAACACGACCGACCCGAACAACGCGGTTTCTGATATAACTTGGAACGAGACCGGAACCGGAACCGGAGCTAATGAGGGAGTGGTCGGCTTTCAAATCAGGACAGCTCCCGATAACGGTTCGGGAGAAGCTGATTGGGCAAGTCCGAGCGCCAGCGGATGGTGCGGACCGCTTTCATGTTCGGCTAATCCGGGAGAGGGCGGAGATGGCAATTTTTATACGACGAAAGAGGGCAACTCGATAAACGGAGCCCAGACCGACAACGCGGGCAACCAATGGCTGCAATACGCCGCTTTCATTAAATCGAATGAAGGAAACGAGGGGACTACCGCTCCCGTGCTTCAGGACGTGTCGATCGCCTATTCATATAACGTGCCTCCTGCCATAAGTGTGTCCGGATATACTCAGAATTCCGACGGATCGGTTTCCGTGCCATATACGCTCAGCCAGACTTATGACGACGACGGAGCGATCACGAGCGGAACGACAAGCAACGCGATCAGGACAAGGCTTTTCTATCAACCCCATGCCGGAATAAAACTCCAGGCATCCGGAAGCACGCTCGCGTCAGATTACACCGGTCCCGTCACCTTGGATAATCCTGATCCGGACAATATTCCTGTTCCAAGCCAGGGGTATGCTTTGATTGAAAACGAGCTTGTCTCTTTCGACAGCGGTACGGCCACTTCCATGAATATCACCGGAAGGGGATTGTCTTTCGACGATCCTTCGAACGGAACGGATTTCTATACGACACCGGCCATCCACATCGCCGGAAAAGAGGTGTTTTTCATGGCCACGCTCAGCACGATTGGAAGCGACCTATATCAGACGATCGGAGGATGCTCGGACGGAGGATGCAACGCCTTGGCTGAAAACGGAACCGAGGGGGCGACCGCTTCTACTGGGGAAATGACTTTCAGTTGGAATCCGAGAGGCGAGCAATACCTCGGACTCAACTCGAAAAAACTCGACGCTTCAATGATTTTCAAAGTTGTAGCGAACGACGCTAACACGACCAACGTCAACAATATCAGTTTGGAAACCGGGGCCAAGGTGGAAGGGCAGACGCTTGATCTCCAGAAGCCGACCATAACTTCGGTCACCACCACCCAAGAGCCGGACGAATATAGGACGGGCTCCGGCTTGACGATTCCGGTGACGATCAATTTCAGCGAGTCTGTCACATCGACCGGAGACATTGAATTCACCCTCAACACCGGATATCCTTGTACGGCTACGGTGACGAATGGCACTTCCGCCACCTGCCAATATTCGGTCGGATCGGATGAAAATACGCCGGAAGGCCAATTTCTTGAAGTGACCGGGGTTTCCGGAATCATTAAGGATGGAAAGAGTAATCAGATGGATAATTTTTCAATCCCGGTCGAGGGCGAACTTTCCGATTCTTCGCAAATCACTATAGATAATGAAGCCCCTACCGCCGACGACATGTCCGATCTGATCAAGAAAGAAGAATTCACCCAGTCCCTCTCCAATGCCGCCGACTCGGGATCGGGAATCGCTTCATACCAATGGACTAAGACTTCCGGAACAGGAAACATAACCTTTGGAACCCCTACCCAGTCATCGACAACCATCTCGGCCGACGCTGACGGAACATATGTCATCACGGCGACGATCACTGACGAAGCTGGAAACACGACGGACAAGACCCTGAATCTTTCCTGGGATACGCAGGCCCCGAACGGATCGTTGACCATCGGAGAAGGAGGAGAATATTCGACCACTTCGAGCGTGACTCTTTCGATTACGGCGGATGACGGAGCCGGATCGGGAGTTTCCGATATGAGATTCTCCAATGACAATTCAATCTGGTCTGATTGGGAAGGTTATGCGGCTACCAAGGAGAGCTGGACGCTTTCCTCAGGAGACGGAAGTAAGACCGTTTATGTGGAGCTCCGCGACGGAGCACAAAACGTTTCACAAGCATACCAAGCCGCGGTGACTTTGGACACGACCGCTCCGACGATAGACGGCGTTTCCGCCGACAAGGGGACCGGGAAGTATAAAGCCGGAACGGAAATCATCATCACTGTAAACTTTTCCGAGAATGTGAATTCCCAGGATGGAGTGATCGTCGCACTTAACAGTGGCGGATCCTGCCAGACGGAAGCCGTTTCGAATTTGCTTTCCGCGGACTGCACCTATACTGTCCAGGGATCTGACACTAATTTGGATAATCTGTCCGTTTCCAATGTTTCCGGTACGGTCGCCGATAGGGCAGGGAACGCGCTTTCTGACTTCACCATCGGAACCAACCTTCCTTCAGGAATAGCCATTGATACGGTATCTCCGTCGTTTAGTACTTTCACCACTTCAAGTCTAGAGTCGGTTTCCCCAACCACCAACATATATTCTTTGACGAACAACCAGATAAACATACAGATGGTTTATGATGAGGATCTCAGAGGGGATTCCGCCGTCGATGTCGTTTTGAGGAATACCGCGGTTGAAGACACCGTCGTCGAACTCAGAAGCGTCTCAGGAAATATTATTGAGGGAACGTATACTGTGCAGGGACCTTATCTTGGACATGACGTGAATCCTTTGAACATAGAGAGAATCGGAAATGAGAACGTTTATGATATCGCTGGAAACCCGCAGCAGTCTTCCAGTGTCGCCCTAGACAATAACATACTTGGCGGATACAAGAGATTGATCGTGGACACCGGTCCTCCTTCGCTCGAATCACTGTCGGCTCCTGCTGGGGCTTATAAGGAAGGGGAAACTGTCACCATAACAGCCGATTACAGCGAGGATTTGGGAGTGGGAAGCGTTTTGGATGTGAAGTTGAATACGAATGATGGTGCCGAAAGGGATCAGAAGGTAGAATTAAGATCCATAAGCGGGGACAAATTGACCGGGACATACACTGTAGAATTGGGGCATAAGGCGCAAAACCTCCAAGTGACCTCTTTGCACGACCAATACGCGTTGGATCTGATCGGAAACTACCTGGATACGGAAAATCTGCCGGCAGACAATATTGACAACGTTCAGGTTGACACCGATGCTCCCCAGCTCGGAGCTTCCCCGGTCGCGATCAACATAGCTGGAGGCAGGACCTCCGATAACGTGATTCCGATTGACTTGGATGCCACGGACAATTTCAACCTCACCTCCGTCCAATTCTCTTTGGATTATTCCGATGACGGAAATGAGAATAACGACAGCTGGTGCGATCCTGTTACCTATGAAGATCCGAAATCGTTTGATATCACCGCGGCTTGCGGGGGAGGAACTGACAGTATCGGGGATAAAACCGTGACAGCCCGCTTTCTCGATGCGGCCGGAAACGTTTCGGCTACCGGAAGCGCCACCGTGTTTTTTGACAAAGAACAGCCCTTCCTCGAATCGGTAACGGCCAATCCGGAAACCGCCAACGCGTCCGGGATTTACGGACCGCAAAGCGTTTTCACGATCGAAGCCAAATACCATGAGACGCTCTCGTCCGGAAGCCTGAAAGTCAATCTGAACAACGGCGTCACCGTCCTTCTTGATAATGTGTCCGGAGACAGGATAACCGGAACATATGAAGTCGGTGCCACCGGAAGCGGACAGGATACTACTTCAAGCGATGGTCTCAAGGTCACCGGAATAACGGAAGAATCTGTGTTTGACACCTCTTCGCCCGCGAATGGAAGGAATAATTCCGATGTTCCGTCGATCAATATTTCCGCAATAGAAATCGACACCACCGGACCGGAGGGATCAATAGTCTTCGATAGGTCAAAGAATTCCGGACAGGTGCATGTGGAAGCGGACGATGAGAATGCAGACGGGATGAAATATGAAATGGCGGCCGTGGACGACCTTGGCACCTCTTGTGGATTGCCTGGAGCTTACGCGGACAGCTACACGGGAGGGGAGTCTGGACAGGATATTGACCTGGCTGACAACGACTCCGCGTCCAAAAAAGTATGTATCAGATTCCGTGACGCGGTTGGAAACGAATCCGCCAACACTTACATTGCGGTCGCTCCGGAAACCCCCGAAAACATTTCTTACTCCGACATAACCAATTTGGACATCACTCCTCCGTTCAAAGGAGTATTCATCCTCTGGCCGAAGCCGACTATCATGCAGGACAACGACCTGGCAAACTTCGAGGCTTATGATCTTAAGTCTTGCGAGACCGACACGGGTTCCGTCTGCGATCCGAGCGCGACGCTTAAGAGGATAGATAAAGATGACTTTGATTCGGGAGTAGCTATTGAAACGAACTACTTCCTGCATCAAGAGTTGAGCGAGGACAGTAAATATTGCTATAAATTGAGGGTTCAAGACGTGTTTGGCAACTATTCGGCTTTCTCTGAAACCACCTGCGTGCGCCCTAGCGAAGGAACGGTCCTTTCGGGAACGGCAGTGGAAATCCAGGACATCTCGATCGGAGCCGAGACCAACAGCTCCGCGACCGTCTCCTTCAGGACCGTCGACGCCAATCATTCCGACAACCCGTTGCCTACCAGCGCCACAGTCGAGGTATATGACAACGACCAGCTCACCGGGACCCCCGTAGGAACCTTCACTGAAACATTCGGGGTGAGCCACA
>LCKI01000024.1 GCA_001001345.1 Parcubacteria group bacterium GW2011_GWC1_45_14
AGAAAAGAATTATTTGAGAAACTGGGCGGATTCGATGAGGATTTTTTCATGTATTTCGAAGACGTCGACCTTTGCAAAAGAGCGAGGGCGGCTTCTTTTGATGTACTTCTCTATTCCGACTTCCATGTAGTCCATTTCGGAGGAAAAAGCTTTGAAGATAAAAAAATCCAGGAGGATTATTACTATGAATCCCAGGACAAATATTTCCTGAAGCATTTTGGGGTTTCATCCCTCCTCCTGCTCAGATTTTTGAGATTGTTCCACTAGCCAAGTCATTCATAAAATACACCTATGTCGGAAAAAATCCTTTTTCTTTTTTCCCTTTATCTTCCCTTCCAAATCGCCCTTAATCCTTCCGCCTCCGTGGATTTGGCTTCTGTGCGTGTCCTTATTATTCTTCTTTTCCTTTTTTGGCTTTCCTCCGGCTTATTGAAAAAAAATCTTACCCTCCCCGTTGATCGAGGATCCGTCTTGCTTTATTCATTCATTTTCCTGGCGGCTTTTTCCCTCTTCTTTGCTGAAAATTTTTCCTGGGGGGCCAGGAAGCTTCTTTTCCTGCTTTCCATCTTTCCCCTATATTTCCTATTTTTTGATGCTGGCAAGAAAAACCGCACATTGAAGCTATTTCGGGGGCTTACTTATGGCTCCTTCGCGGTTTCAATCGTTGCGATTTTGCAATTTTTTTCCCAATTCGTCTTCGGAATAGAAAAAGTCTATGCTTTTTGGGGGCATTATATCACCCCCTTGTTTCTAGGAAACGCTTTCTCCTCGGCTGTCCTGGAACATCCGAGTTGGCTGGTGAATATCGGCGGCAAAACAGTTTTTCGGGCCATATCGGTTTTTCCCGATCCTCACATGCTCGCTTTTTACCTAGGCATGACTGCGCCCCTAGCCCTGATTATCCATTTTAGTTCTAAGGCGTTTTTGTCTTCACGCATCTCCTCAGGAACGTGCGCCTGAACCCACACTTTCTCATCAGAGCCCTCTTAGGTGTTCTTTTGCTGCTTAGCTCGCTTTATGCCATTGAGCCACTGAGAACCCGTTTTTTTGCCTCATTCGACTTTCAAGAAGGATCTAATCGTGGCAGAATTGAATTATGGACGAAAGCGGTCCAAACCATAAGCGAACAGCCCTTCGGAGTAGGAATCGGAAATTTGTCCTTGGCTTTCGTGCCCACGGCCTCTTATCGCGATCCTATTTATGCCCATAGTCTATATTTAGATATCGCGGTGGAATTGGGAATCCCGGTTTTGCTGGTTTTCCTGGCCCTCCTGTTCACATCCTTTCAAAACATTTTAAGGTTATCGCGAACCTCCCCCGCCTTTCTGGGGTTACTCGCCTCTCTCTCATTCTTCGCGACATACTCGCTCGTGGAAACCCCGCTATATTCCGTACATGTCTTATCATTGCTCCTCATTTTACTATCCTTTTCAAATTCCCATGAATTTTCAAAAAATTATTGATTTTTTCTTTCTGCTGACCATATTCTCGCTCCCCTTGTATCTTTTAAGATTCACGCTTTTTCACATACCCACAAACCTCCTGGAAATATTAGCCCTTGCTTCAATCGCCTTTCTCCTTCTCAGTAAAAAACAAGCGCTGCTTAAAGAGTGGCTGGGCACGCTTAAGCCGATATTGACACCCTCCGTTATTCTTTTTTCAGGCCTATTGCTTTCTTTTCTGGCAAACCCCTGGACTCTCCAAGGACTGGGCATAATAAAGAGTTGGTTTATAATTCCTTTTCTCTTTTCTCTGTCACTCCCCCTGGTTTTCAATAGCGACAAGCGCATCAGACTCGCCCTCAATACTCTCTATATTTCCATTTTTTCTGTTTCCTTCTTGGCCCTGATTTATAGCTATATGGGGATTTTGACCTATGACCAGAGATTGAGCGCCTTTTATCTTTCCCCCAACCATCTGGCGATGTTTCTTTCCCTGGGATTCTTCCTTTTCCCCTATCTGTATTTCAAGGAAAAGGGAGTCTTCGGAAGATATCTGCTCCCGTGCTCTTTGTTGGTTATAGCACTGGCTTCTTATTTGACCTTTTCATATGCCTCATGGCTAGCGGTATTCTTATCCTTCCTGTCGCTACTTTTCATAAATAACTCCTTCTCCAAGAAAACTTCGCTTTTTGTCTTAGGAGCGATGCTTCTTTCCGCGACCTTTTTCGCTTTCCAATATGACGAGCCCAAATTGAAAAACATAGCGGATTCCCGCTCATCCTTTTCGTCTCGCTTGATGATTTGGCGCACCAGCGTTGAGCTGATACGAGACAATCCCGCCCTTGGCATAGGACCCGGAAATTTCCAAACCCGCTATCTGGATTACCAAAAATACTTTCCCCCTTACCTGGAGTGGGCTGTTCCCCAACCGCACAATCTTTATCTGGCCTATTACCTGCAGGCCGGCCTTCTCGGACTTATCGGATTTTTACTGCTCTGCTACAAATGGCTTGCTTTTGGATTAAAACAAAAAAACGCCGCTTTTTCTGCGGCATCTCTGGGGATATTGTTTTATATCCTTATCCACGGGCTGCTTGATACTCCCTATTGGAAAAACGACCTGGCTTTTTCCTTTTGGATAATGTTTTTCTTAACCATAGCTTTCGCCAAAGAGCAAAAGCTTTCTCAAAAATCCAAGGTGTAGATTTTTCCGTCGACTTTGTTCACGAAGTAGAGGGCGTCTTCCGAAGGGGAAAGCGTTAAGCTGCCAGCATCATATGCACCTTTGATCTCCTCTAAATCAATCAGCCTTGTTTTTTCCCCGCTTTGGGTGTTTATCTTCCAAAAAGTATCCGTCGACTTGAATTTTCCCAAGTCGTAATCATCGGGCATTACCGCTCCATCCGGAATTGACGGGAGAACGTAATAAACGTGCTTACTGTCAAGAGACCACTCCATTTTGGAAACTATCGTCGGAATACCCAATTCCACATAAGACCCATTTATATCGATAATTCCGGTTGTCATGCCGCCGCTGCCCTGATCCTTCAAGTGGCTTACGATAGCTCTTTCCCCGTTCGGTGACCATTCATAGTCAACCCCCGTTTTTCCGGAAAAAATGATCTTGGCCTCCCCGCCGTTCATGCCGACGACTGACAGTTCCGTTGGCTCTTGCGCCTTTCCCTTGTTCCAAAAAGAAACCAGTGACGTCTTGGGGATCGGAGCTATCGCGACATCTGCAAACCTCGTGTCCGCTATTTTTTTCCAGTCGCTTCCGTCAGGATTCGCGATATTTATACTCTGGGCTTTCGTGTTCTCATCAAAATATTTATAAATTATCTTCGTTCCTAAATTATCCCATGCCACCGTGTCCGTGCCATCACTGAGTTTTGTTATTTTTTTCCCTCCGTCCTCATGCAGAAAGAAATTTTTATGCCATCCGCCCTGACTGAATACCGCGATCGCTTTTTCTCCTCCAGGCGACCACAACGCGTCCACCAACCCTATCGACTCTTCGCTTGAAAAATTGTTCTTTCTTCCTCCATCCAGGTCCGTCCGCCACGCCTTTCCGTCCGAAGAGGAATAAAAGAAAATTTCCTCGTTTTTCTTGTCTAAAAAAAATCCGATCACTGATTCATTGACCACGGGCTTTATTTTCCCATAAATTGAACCATTTGGCTCTTTTCCGTTTCCTTCCGAAACGATACTGTTCGTCTTAATCTCCGGGCTTTTCCTAAAAGCGATGTTATAGGCCAACAGAAATATCGAAAACAACACCAAAAGAGAACTTGATATGATAAAAAGTTTTTTCATCCGAAAAATGCCTAATTGTTATACATTATATGTATGTGGTTGCTATTGGTGCAGGTGAGGCTTCTTTGATTCCCCACAGGATTTTCACAAAACGTCTGGTCCGTGTTGGAGCCGTTGTCCCGGAAAGCCTTCACAAAATCGGTCCAGCTCCCGCCTGTCAGCGGAACTATATCAAGTCCGAGTCCTTTGTAATGGGCAGAGCCACTTTTGCTGTGCTGTCCTCCCGCGATACTGGTCACCGTGTAACTCTTGTTTTGGGCCACGGTAAGCATGGCTCTCAGCATCGCCACCGAAGGTAACTCCGACCCCTCGCAAGGGGTTTCCTGGCTCTTGCACGTCGAATTGCAAGTCGTCATGGGTTTTCCCTGGGAAATCTCCCTAATGTTTCTATCCGGACTGACCGGAACACCTTCCTTATCAACGCAATCCGCATTTTCTTTCCCTTGAAGCTTTATGTTTCCATTGTTTAGGATGCTTACAGCTAAATCCTGCATTCCTGTTTTTGCAATTATTTCAGCTGTTTCAGTTGAAACTGGAGCCGAGGAAGAACCTGTCGGCGACGTCAATTGGAAGCCTTGTTTGAAGGCGTCTGTCCTGACGAGGTCCGGATTGATTACGTTCAAAATAAGATAGGCCGTCATAGCTACCACAAGACCCAATAAGGCGTCAGAAATAATGCTTTTAGCGCTCCCTGCGGTCGAAGTGTTGCCCGCGCTGGTCGCATACATGAATCCGCCCACGGTTATCATGAACAGGGCCGCTATTCCTACTGTCCAGATGCCAAATTTATAGATAGCCGAAATAAGATCAGGAAAAGAAATGGAAGATCCGGCATTGAAAAAGCCCGGAATGGCCTCCATTATCTTATAGTTGACTCCTGGGGAACTGTTCGGTACGGCCAACGCTCCGACACCGCCAGGAACAGTGGCTGGATCTATCGGCACGCAGCTGTCCCCGGAATGAGTCCTCGTATCGCAACCTATGATCTTGCCAGGATTATCCGGATCAAATCTCATCGCCTCCCACTGCTCGAAAGAAGCGTCGATTTGTCCGCTTTCTATCGCTTTTTGAAGATCATCAACGGTTGGTGCGGCTGCTAAAATAACCTCTGCAGATAAAACGCAATTAAAAAATGCGATAATGCCAAATACTAGCACCGATGTTATTTTTGTTTTCTTAATCATTTTTTTGTATTTATTCCTTTTTTCCGATACTTGGAGCAATCGAGAAAACCAGGCCTGAAATTCCTATCAACATAGCTCCAGTCAATATTATTTTCAACAGGAATAACGCTTGTTGCGGCATATTGGAGGCTATGTTTGCCAAAAATTTCTTGGTTCCGTTTTTCAGCGCGACAGTTTCATCATATTCGCTTTCTATGACCTCTATCTGTATGGCATGCTCCAAATTTTCTTCAGCTGTTTGCATTTGTGAAACTCCCCATATTTTCTCCAGCGCCTTCCTTGTTGAGATGGGTTGACTATAAGTGGCGTTGATGCTCACATTATAGGATCTTCCCGGACGCTCCGTGACGGTGAATGAGGCTTTGTCGGTGCCGGAGAAACTTTCCCCGTTGACCATCCACGTCACTTGGGTAGTTTCAGGATTGGCAATAAAATCCGGAAAAAAAGAGGCGTTCAGCCTGACCTGCAAACCTTCCACGGCCTGGAAAAGATTTTCACTCACATCCATCGAAAAAGTTCCATCCAGATTTTTATAATATCCGAGTTGCTTAGGCCAAGTCTGGTTTGTATCCGCTGATGTTATTCTAACATAGGGCTTAATAATCTGAAACTTTTTGCTGAAATTTTTCGTCAAACCGCTATCCGCATCAAAAGCCTCCGCCGAAATCTCGATCACGTCTCCTTCCATACCTATTACCGGAAAAAAGGCTAGGTTAGCCGCAGATCCATCCAGACATCCATTTGATATATTGCTATCGCAGCTCAAGGGAGCCCCATTTAACTTCCAATTAAAGCCGCTCAGATTGCCATCCTCATCAGGAATAGAAGCTCCGATTACCTCATTATTGGAGACGAAACAGATTTTTCCTATATTTTCAGGATTGGCGCTGCTGCATATTTGTCCTCCCAATGATAATTTACCCGCAGTCTCCGAATATACCGCTTTATAGGGAGTGATCTCCGGACCCAGTTGTCCAATTTTGACAATTGACATGCCTTTACCGTTTTTACCCACACCGTCACCTTCAGAAACAAATGCTTTTATTCTCAAATATTGCTCTTCGTTTCTGTTTGGAAAAATGCCGTCCTCATAGGAAAAATTGAGCTTAAATTTTAATTCCGAATTTCCAAGCCCGGAAAAATAACTATGCTCCGTAATATTGTCCGTTATATTTTTCCAAAGCGGAGGATTAGATGTCCCATCACTACTGATTTCAACATCCCACTCGTAAAGAAGTCTTGACGGATCGCTATTGTTTATGACAGCAGTTGCCGTAATAACGCTACCCCTATTCAATGATCCCACGCCTAGAGGATCATTTATAGGCTCCGACGGCGAAACGGCCACATTCACATCCAGATAACCGCTCTCATTGACTCCCTTTGGGTTAAGAAGGTTCTCCTCCAAACAATCATCAAGGTCAATTTCTCCTATAGTCAAAATTCCCGATGGTAGTCCATAATTGTTTTCCAAATAAAACCTTCTTTCTTCAGCCGCATCGCTTATCGCATCGCAAGTATTTTTAGAAAAGGCCCACATCCGCATCCTCTCTCCGTCATTGTGCTTGGTATTCATTATGGAATCCCCCTCAACCACTACACCGACCTTGTCACCATCTTCATATCGCCACTCAAAAGTTGTTATTCCAAGTCCGATCACATTGGCTTCATCCAAATTACCATTTCCAGCGGTAGAAATATTTCTATTATCAGTTCCCCAAAATTGTTCCTCTTCGTCGCCGAATTCATCGTCTCCAGACTCCTCTCCAATTCCCTTGGGTTTAGGAAATAAATGTTTGCATATATTCCCCTCACTCTTCTCCTTGAAACTACAGGTTGGCGCAGGTGCGCCTAAAGAGGAACAGCTTGATCCGAGCTCCCCTCTTCCTATTTCCGAGCACATTTGTTCCGTGGTAAAGCTGGAAGCGAAAGCGCTTGAAAGACAAAGAGGTTCTCCGCTCTCACAAGTCGCTCCTGCGGTAAAGTTTTCCGCATCAATCACTTCACATTTCGGTGTTGATGTTTCCAGTTGACAAGCACTCTTTCCACTTTCAGTTATGAAAGTTCCCGGGTTATCCGGAAGGTCCTCATATTCACAAGTAAGAGGCGTTCTTGTTGAAGCACAAACCGCATTAGCACAACTAAAAGATTCCGTGGTTTCCTTGAGCTCATATATCCTGCCGTCATCGAAGTTTTGCACATAACAATTGGGGTCATCATTATCATTTCTTCCATCCCAATCCGGCAGGGCTTTATAGCCGTCGCCATTCCCATCGCTCTCCGTATTGCCATTACTTTCCCCGTCATAACCGTTCGCCGCAATAATACGGGCTGCTTCTATCTTCCAATCGTTTTCATCATAATCACCATCCTCATCCAAATCCAGTCCATTAGTTTTCTTTAAATACCAAGTAAAATAAAGCTCTTTATCATCATCTCCAAAGCCGGCTGTTATAGCCTGAGCATTCATTTTTCCAGTCCCTCCAAAATTATCTTAAGGTCTGCTCCTCTTACTAAAGAATATTGACCGTTTGACAAAAAAACTATCTGTAAAAAAATCAATCCTATCAAAAGCTTTCTTTTGATATTTTTTCTGGGCTTCAACATATCTATTAGAATTAGTGTTAAAATGCGAACCTTATAAATATCACATCCACTATGAATATGAAAAATGATTGGGCCACCAAGGAATATATAATCGAATTACTCTTAAAAGCTACCAGGCCCGCAAAAGGAAAAAATATTATATAGGGGATGAAATTCCAACTAAAATCAGGACTAAACCAAATTAAGACCACAAAAATTAAAAATTGCAATAAAACAGCACCATACCCCAAAAACCTTAAAAACTGAAACATTACAAAGCCCCTGAAAAAGAATTCATATATAAAACTCAGACTTAAAACCAAAACTAACTCGTAGTAAACAAAATAAAGGAAATCTTCCGCTATCCTACGTGAAATAATATAATTATCCAAAAATGAAGTGTAATGGAAAATTATGTAAAAAATCAGAAACGACATCAGGAGGGATAACCCTGCCCACACTAATCCATTTTTCCAATCACCGACAACCAAACCGAAGAGGGAAAAATCCTTCTTTAATATGAATTTATTAAAAAGAACCGGGGTTATAACAAAAAAGACTATTAGGGCTGAAATATCCTGAAATCTCCCTTCTGTGGGAAATAACTTAAAAGCAATAAGATTAGCCACTATGAACAATGCCATAGTGACCACTTTTATTTTATTTTGCCTATCTTCCATTTTTATTTTATCCAAATATTCTCTAGGTAAAATTCTTCTCTTATATAATACAATATTTTTATATTATATCCAAACTTAACCACCTTACTCTCCAACAAGATCCTTAAATGAAAATCTAAGGGGGTTTCGAATAAATCTCTTTATTTGTACTCTTCAAATATTTTTTAAAATATAACTTCCCATAACCCATTGCCTATATAAGTATTTAATTAATATATAAATATTTAAATATCGTTATGATTATTATAGGGATGAAATATGTTAATAAGGGTGACTAGTATCTCTAATAAGCTGTTAATTGTTAAAAATGACTGTTGATAACCGGGAAGATAACTGTATAAGGGGGTGGGCATAAGTTGGTAAAAAACTAAAAAAGATTATTTTTGGAAGATGTACACAAGGGATAGGTGTTTATACACACAAATATAGGTAGGGTTGTGCACAAATAATTAAAGTAATTAACATAGTTATGCACACCTTGTTCACTTTTTTGAAAAAAGAGAATAAATCAGACCGCCTATCCCCAGGCTTATTAAAAAATCCGCAATATTAAATATGAAAAAGTTGGCACTTATAAATGGTATGAAGTCACGAACACAGCCCAGTATTAAGCGATCAGCGGCATTGGAAAGAGCTCCTGAAAAGATAAATACCCAAAAAAAATATTCTAAGTAGGTCTTATTCCCCATTTTTATATATAAGCGAACTAAAACAAGGACTAATACAAGCCATATAAGCCAAAAAAATGGTATAGGGGCGCCTATTCCAAGGGAAAGATTTTTATTACAAGTAAAAAAAGAGCTTTTTTGTGAGAAATAAGCTTTTGAATACTGGTCAAGGGCGACTAGAAAAATAAAAAAGGCTGACAATATGGCAGCCTTTTTTATGTTATTTAAAGCAAAATGAGACATTTTTACTTACAATTAAGACATGTTTTGGCCGCAGGATACGCTAGGAGTCTATCAATCCCTATTTCTTCTTGGCAATTGTTGCAATATCCATAGGTGCCGGCGTTTATTTTTTCCAAAGCCTCTTTTATGTCCCTGAGTTGGCCTTCAAGATTGTTTTCAAGGGCTAAATTGTCGGCATATTCCTCCACTTCAGACGCGTTCTCATCTTCATCGGTACCTAGATTATTAAAAGTGGTTTCATATTCTCCTGGAGCGTCCGTGGGTTTGGCAAATCTTTCCAATTCCTCCTGGATTCTTTTTTGCTCTTCCAACAGTCTGTTTTTGGCTTCGGATAGGAATTTTGCATCCAATGTCATATGTTTTTCGATAGTTGATTATATGAGGCTGCTGAAATAATTATAAAGGTTTTGTGTTTTAGGTACAAGGCCTGGAAATACCGAGGGTATATGGGGTTAAATAAATATGTTTTCCAGGTGGCTTAGTTTGAATTTACCAGTTTCCTTGTTTATAAGTATGGAAATGGCATCTATTCTGTGGGGTTCGCTCCAAAGGTTATGTTTTTTTAAATAAAAAGAGATTATCTTATTCAACTTGTGCAGCTTGCTTTTGTTTATGTTTTCTTCCGGAATCACAAGGCAGTCCCGGGAAGCTATTCTTGTTTTAACCTCGATAAAGACCAAGCAATCTTTTTCTTTAGCAATTATGTCTATTTCTCCGAGGCGCCGGCCATGATCGTTTTTAAAATTGGTCGCCACTATAGCATAACCTTGTTTTTTAAGGTGATTGACGGCAATATTTTCCCCTCTTTGTCCTATGGTATTAGTGCTTTTAGGGCCGAATAATTTCATATTTTCCTATGAATTACGAATTGTACGAAACTACGAACGGTCTTTCAGGAAAATCACGGTCAGTAAGCAGTAAGCGAGTCTTTGTTTATATCCCATATTCGTATATTCGTACAATTCGTAATTCGTAGAGAGAAACCAAAAAAGCCCATAAAGGGGCTCCGTTTTGCAATTCGATCCGCATAGCTTTGTAAAATAAATGGTTTTTACCCAATTATCCGTTCCGAATTTCTTTTTTAGGGGAAACCCGGCGCTGACAGCGCCCAAAATATATAATATATGGCGGCAGCGCCAGGTGTTTGTCATGTACCAACATGTTGATCGTGAATTTTTATAGCCCGGGTGAAGGCATGTTCGAAAATTATTGATAACATGTATTTTGTGTACATGTTCGTTTTGCTTAATTCTGACCTTTTATTTTAAGCATTTCTCTTTACCACTCTCTGGTCTTTTAGACCTTTGTTTGAAAGAACTGTCTTTTTCTTTTTTTATTTGTTTTTGAAAAAGTTTTTGTTTTTGTTTTGTTTGGGTCCTCCAGTCAGAATTGGAGGCGGCTTTGATGCTTTGATCAAAACGCTTGAGCAGTAAGAGAGTTCCAATCACAAATAGGGGGAAATTGTGATTGGAGCACTCCTACCGTGTCCGTTTGTTTAGTTTTTAATGTTCTTATATACCAATTATAGCAGAAAAATAGGTTCAGGTCAAAGGTATGTTATAATAATGGCTTATTTAGGGTGTTTATCGCTATAAATTACTCGTTTACTTGCTATGGGCTTTTTATATAGGAAATCTAAGTAAAAAACTTTATTTTAAGGGCTTATTTAAGCCTCAAGGTTCAGATAACCGCACTTTTGCACAAGTTATCCACAGCCTACCGACTTATTAATTGGCTATAGGCGGGACTGCTTGCGGCTGACTGGATCCGTTTTCCGTAAGGACAGGCGCCTGTACAGGTGAGTTTTCCAGTAGAGTTTTTATGTTTAAGTCGCTGGTCCCTTGGAGCCCTGGCTGGGATTGGGTTTTTTGTGCGACTATTTTGTCTATAATTGCCCACATCGCGTTTTTGCTAGTAGCAATGATCAATTTATTATCATAAATACCGTAATCGATAGAAGTGGAATCGTCGTTTGCCGCTAGATTGAAGAATCTCACTTTTACCCCGTTGTATTCTCCCGACTTGAAAACTATCTTCTCATTGATAATAGGCTTGGATAGAAAAAGAAAAGAGAGATTTTCCGTCAACGTGGATTCTTGATTGAGCATTTCGGCTAAAACATTATTTTTGTTTTTTAATTCTATGGCTATACCTGTGCGGGTTTTACCCTGTTCGTTGTGGATAAAAAAGGAAAAAGATTCCTCCAGGTTAGCCAGAAGCTCGGAGGATAGGTTCAAATTAGAGGCTACGGAGAATATCGGGAATGCGATTGGGGTGTTATTGGAATCGGTCACTATGAATTCGAAAGGAACTTTCGTTTGGATATTGCTTATCTCTTCCGCCGTCGTGGAAACTATTTTCTGGATTTCTTCAGAGGAGGAGAGCTCGATATTTATAGGAAGGTAGTTTGGTTTTTCATAGGAATATTTTTCCGAAACCGGAGTGATGAGAACCTGCTCTTCCGAAGGAGTGGGAGTAGAATTTTCAATAGGCTCATTTTCCGGTGAGGAGGTTTTCGAAGCGGGAGCGTTTTTTACTACGAAGAAATAATATGCCCCAGCCGCAAGCACTCCAATAATAAGGATGACTATCAGGGTGGTAAGCATCTTCCACAGGACCGAGGATTTTTTAGGAGCGGCCTGCACCGGAAAGGGAGAAGTGTTATTTGAGGAAAAATTCCTTTCATTGGTTGCTCCCTCAAAAGGCTTGGTATCGGAAAGGGTCGCATTGATCGGAGATGGTGCGTTTTCCGAATGCATCTTTGCAGTAGGACCGCTTTCCGTTTGACTGAGAAATGGACTAGTGGACGCGAGAACGGGGCTAGGATTTATATTTTTCCTCGCCGGTACGCTTTCTTGGGGGGTGATAGTTTTCTTTTGAGCAGCGGCTGTGGGATTAAGATCATCTTGCATGGTGTGTATGAATTCACTTCCGAAATTGGAATCAAGCGGAGGAGCAGTGTTGATTGTTTTTATTTTGTTGCTGGAGCTGAACATATTTTTGTTTTTGTATGAAAAAAATAGAAGCGCCCTAAGGCACTTCTATTTTACAATGAAAGCGATTTGTTGCCAACAAAAATTTATTGCATAATTTTTGCTGCTGCTTTTACGGAAAGATTAATTCTTCCTTGGCTGTCGATCTCGATGACCTTCACAGGCACGACATCTCCAATCTTGACTACATCTTCAACTTTTTCAACCCTGTGATCGGCAAGCTGTGAGATGTGAATGAGTCCTTCTTGTCCCGGAAGAATTTCAGCGAAGGCCCCGAAGTTCATGAGTCTTGTGATCTTGGCATTGAAAGTTTCCCCTGCTTTTACTTCATGGGTCAGGTTATTGATCCACTCCTGGGCTTTGGCAGCGGACTGCTGGTCGGGAGAGGTGATGAAAATGGAGCCGTCATCCTCGATGTCGATTTCAACGCCTGTCGAATCGATGATCTCATTGATGATTTTACCTCCGGTTCCGATGACGTTTCTGATCTTTTCAGGGTTGATATGCATCGTGATAATTCTCGGTGCATATTGGGACATTTCTTTTCTGGTTTCAGGGATAACTGCCAACATTTTTTCTAAAATGGTTTTTCTGTTTCCCTTGGATTGGGCAAGGACGTCGCGGAGCATTTCAACTGTGATTCCGTCAACCTTAACATCCATC
This sequence comes from Parcubacteria group bacterium GW2011_GWC1_45_14, assembly GCA_001001345.1. GTDB lineage: Bacteria > Patescibacteriota > Minisyncoccia > Moranbacterales > GWC2-37-73 > UBA12053. Next base: position 12,773 of record LCKI01000024.1, read on the forward strand.
TGAAGGGCTGTGATTCCGTTTTCCGTTCCCGCAACCTTGAAATCCATGTCTCCATAGTGGTCCTCAAGTCCCTGGATATCGGTAAGAACCTTATAAGATCCGTCTTTTCCGATTATTATTCCCATGGCGATTCCACTGACCGGTCTCTTAATCGGAACGCCGGCGTCCATCAGGGAAAGAGTTGATCCGCAGGTTGAAGCCATGGAAGAGGATCCATTGGAGGAAAGTATCTCGGAAACCAAAAGGATCGTGTATGGGAATTCTTCCTTCGGAGGAAGAACCGGTATCAAAGCCCTTTCAGCCAGCGCGCCGTGTCCGATTTCCCTTCTTCCTGGTCCTCTCATCGGCCTGACTTCCCCGACTGAGAACGGAGGGAAGTTGTAATGATGGATGTATCTTTTCTTAGTATCTATTTCCATCGTGTCGATGATCTGCTCGTCTCCAGGCGATCCCAGCGTTGTGACGGTCAGGGCTTGCGTTTCACCTCTGGTAAAAAGACCGGTTCCATGGGTTCTTGGCAGGATTCCTACCTTACAATCGATGTGTCTGATCTCGTCCAGCTGTCTTCCGTCCGGTCTCTGACCGCTACTGAGAACGTTTTCATGTACGATTTCATCGGAAACTTCTTCAAATACTTGTTCGGCCACTTCCTTTAAGCGATCAATTCCTTCTGTGTAAGTTTCTTTGATATATGAATTGACAACCTCCTTGATAGCCTTGAGCTTTTCCTCAATGACTTGCTTGTTTTTGTCATAAAGGGCCTCTCCTAGGTTGTTGGCCAAAAGGATTTCTTTTACCTTGGCCTCGAATTCAGGCTCTCCAGCCAAAAGAGCAGGAGCTGATTTTTCTTTTCCGATTTCTTTTTGGATGTCTTCAATAAAGGAGGAGATTTTTTTGATAGCGTCAAATCCGAATTCAAAAGCCTGAGCGACTTCTTCTTCAGAAATTTCCTTTATTCCAGCTTCGATCATATTGATCTTTTCCTTCGTTCCGGAAAGGATAAGGTCCATGTCCCCGTCAGCAAGTTCCCCGTTGACCGGATTCAGGATAAGATCACCTTTTAGTCTTCCGACTCTGACGGCTCCGATAGGACCGTTCCAAGGAATGTCGGAAAGGGTCAAGGCTGCGGATGCGGCGATCATGGAAACGATATCCGGGTCATTTTCCCCGTCGATTGAAAGCACGGTGACGACTACCTGCACCTCGTTTCGCATTCTGGCGTCAAAAAGCGGGCGGATGGTCCTATCCACGACTCTTCCGGTCAGGATTGCGTCATCGGAAGGCCTTCCTTCTCTTTTAATGAAGCGGGATCCTTTGATTTTTCCTGCGGCGTAATAGCGCTCCTCGTAATCAACCATGAGCGGGAAATATCCGCTGATTCGCGAAGCCCCCTTGCTCATAACCGCTGTCGCCAAAACGACCGTGTCGCCATAGCGCACGGTAACTGCTCCGTTAGCCTGTCCAGCCAACAGTCCGGTTTCGATTTCCAAAACCCTTCCCCCGATTTGGAGGGACCACTTCTTCTGCTCCATAGAAAATGGCAGCCTTTTTGCCAAGAGCTGCCACAACACGCGCGCAGTGTCGATTTTTTCTTTATCGACGCCATGAGTGTGTCTACCAGTCCCTGACAAACGCTGTTTATTTTTTAATTACTTACTGGCTGAACAATAGCCCACTTAGGCCTAAAAGTCAATGAAAAAGAAAAAAACCGCCCGAAAGCGGTTTTTGAAAGCCGGTATGTTTTTATAGGAGAAACTTCTTCTTGTTTTCCGAAAGATTGACGAAGTCGTCCACTTTCTCAATGAGGCGTCCGCTGGCTGATTCGGCGAAAGCGATGGCTTCCACTCGGCTTCCCGTCGTGCTTTGGATATATTCCACCAAAGGAATGTAGTCCCCGTCCCCGGAAACTAGGATGATAGCATCAAGGTTTTTGGAAAGCTTGATGGCGTCGACCGCGATTCCGACGTCCCAATCCCCTTTTTTGACTCCGCCAGGGAAGATCTGTAAGTCCTTGGTCTTCACTTCAAAGCCTTGTTTTTCCAGAGCGTCGAAGAATTTTTCCTCCTGTCCTTCGACGGTTTTGATTCCATAGGCGATGGCGCGGATTAGCTTTCTGCCGGAAACCGCTTCTTCTAGCACTTTTTGAAAATTAACCTTCTTTCCATAGAGAGCCTTGGCGCTGTAATAAAGATTCTGGATATCAACCAAAACTCCTACGCGTTGCTCCTTCATTTTAGATACGATGTTCATAATATTTTTATAAATGTAACAAAAGAGCAGCCTTTTAGAGCTGCTTTTTGAAAAAGTCTATCCTTTTAATCCAAGTTTTTTGATAAGTTTCTTGTAAGATTTCTCGTCCTTCTTCAAAAGATATCCCATCAAGCTCCTTCTCTTCGCTACCATTTTCAGAAGTCCCCTTCTGGAATGGAAATCATGCTTGTTTTTCTTAAGATGAGAGGTAAGTCTCTTGATCTTCTCTGTGAAAAGAGAGATCTGATATTCCGGAGAACCGGTATCCTTCTCGTGACGCTTCACTTCTTTCGTCACTTTTTCTTTCTGCTTGTTGATTTTGGCAAGTAGTAGGATTTATTGAGCCTTGTGCGTTTGCTCTTGCTCGAACGAGCCTCTATGCGTAAAGCGCAAATACTCATTCTCGCTGCGATCAAATGCGCAAGGCCCAAAAAAGTTCATTTGACCCAGTGCTTGCCCTTTATCTCCTTGTCATCCTCCTCCTTTTTCTCTTCTATCCTTGCTTTTGCCATGGAGCGGAGTTTATCCAGGTCCTCCCCATCAAGCTTCTCGGCCTTTTCCAGAAGATATTCCCGGCTGTTCTTGGCGGCGTCTTCGATCACTTCGGCCAGCAGTACATCCAAAATAGCACCGATCTTCGGTCCCGGCTTTATTTTAAGCTCTTGTATTAGGTCGTTACCGCCTATCTTGAGCATCTTGACCGAAACCGCATCTTTGGAAACCCTGTCTATCATATATTCCAGATGGCGGAGTTTGTACGGCTTGGCCTTCGGGGTACCGCTTCCCAATCTGTCAGCGATGCGAAGGTCCATTAAATCCTTCATATTATCTAATCCCACCTTACTTACTAATCTTCTGACAGAGCTCTCGCTTACCTCGTCGGGATTGTAATAGAACATATGGTTGTCCACGAGCATCTTCACCTTGGCGGTTATCTCGGTCGAGAAGCGCAGTCTTTTTAGGATTTTTTCCGCAACCCTCGCTCCGACATGGTCATGATTATAAAAGGTTGCGAACTCCCCTTCTCCTCTTTTGGTTTGCGGCTTGGCTATGTCATGGAGGAGCGCAGCCAAACGCACCTCGATTTTTTTCGAAGGGCAATGTTTCAGCGACAAAAGACAGTGCTTATAGATGGTATATATATGGTGGCGGTTTTGCGAAACTCCGATGCCCATTTCCAACTCCGGGATTATGTATGAAAGCAGTCCGGCTTCGTGCAGCATTTCGATGCCTTCAGTAGGGTTGGCGGAAAGGATTATTCTGGAGAATTCGTCGCGTATCCTTTCGAAAGCGACGTGTTCGATGAGCTTGGAGTGTTCCTTGATGGCCGAAAGAGTTTCTTTTTCGATATCGAATCCTAGTTCCGAATGGAAACGGATAGCTCTCATCATGCGGAGCGCGTCTTCAGAGAAACGGTCTTTGGCTTCGCCCACGGTCCGGATGATTTTTTTCTCTATATCTTTTTGCCCATCGAACGGATCGACGATGCTTATTTCCTTGTTTGTTCCAAGGGCGATCGCGTTCATTGTAAAATCCCTTCGCCCTAAATCTTCCGCCAAAGTTTCTGCGGCGACGACCTCATCCGGCCTCCTTTTGTCGGAATATCCTGATTCGGTCCGGTACGTCGTTACCTCGATGATCCCAATTAATGGATCCTCCGTTTTTATTCCTACCGTAAAGAATTTGTTTTCATAAAAAGTTTCATTTTCGCCGAAAATACGGACAATATCTTCCGGTTTCGCGTTGGTGGCAACGTCCCAGTCCTTGGGATTTCTATCCATGATTAAATCACGCACGCATCCACCGACAACATACGCTCCAAATCCGGCGCCTTTGATTTTTTCCAACACCGCTAAGACTTGGGACGGTATTTTTTTTATCATAAGAATGTTTCAAAAGAAGTCGCAAGGCGACACCAAAATTTTGAATTTGGATTTTTAACTTTTGAACTTCTGCTGTGCCCCCAGCATGAATCGAACACACATCGTATCCTTAGGACGGATCCGCTCTATCCATTGAGCTATGGGGGCTGCTTTTAAAATAAAATTCCTGACTTACGTACGTGGCCGCGCCGCGTGATCATGAGCGGCCTTTTCCCCGTAAAATAATTTGCATAAGCAAATTATCACGGAGCGCTTAAATCATTCGCTTTCGCTCATGATTTTACGCGGTGGACCTACGGAGAATCGAACTCCGCCCTCATCCATGCCATGGACGCGTAATACCACTTTACTATAGGCCCGATACATAATTCATCTTAGCAGGTTTAAACCGCAGGTCAACCCTGTTAAATGCCGTTTACGGCAATTTTGAGAAACAAAATTATTTAACAGGGTCAACCCTGTTTGGCACATAGGGAGTTACCGGAGCGGGGCTATTCGGAATGCGCCGGATATCCTATTTTTCTTGAAAATAAGCTATAATAAGGATATGAAAATCATTACTTTCTTGTGGCAGGAGTTTAAGTCAAGACCGGACGAGTGGTTTTTTTATGCATTCCTGCTGTCTTTTCCTCTTTCTATAAGGAAGATTTTGTATTTCGTCCCTATTGAGGGTGGGTACAATGAGTTTGCCAGTATTTCCTTATATGTATCGGACATATTTCTGATAGCGGCGATATGCGCCAGGCTCATTATATTATATAATAATAATATAGTATTGTCAAGTAGTAACGATGAGGTCAATATTGTTCCACGTGGAACAATATTTAAAGTTTCAGTGTTTTTTGAAAAGATATACACACAACTTGTCCACAACTATATACTCATTTTACCGCTTATTATAGTCATTCTATCTTTCTTATCCACAGCCTGGGCGCAAGATGTGTATTTGGCGACATTCAGATCATTTAAATTGTTGGAATTCTACTTATTGTTTTTATATGTGTATCACAAATTGTTCCACCCCAGCACGAATGTTCCACGTGGAACATCCTGCGGGGCAGGTGTGGAACAATTTTCAAAAAGTAATTTGCTTAATGAGCGTGATAGTTTTGATACAAATGATGAAAATTTTCAATTGCAAAAGGATTGTTCCACGTGGAACAATCTGGAAAATGGGCGTGGAACATTTGTAAGACGTATATTTCTCGTAATAGTCCTTTTTGGCTTATTTCAGGCATTAGTCGTTTTTTTTCAGATCTTGGCGCAAAAGTCAATCGGGCTATTTTGGCTTAAAGAAAGCATATTTTCCGCGGATATGACAGGGGTGGCCAAAATCGTTTTTAACGGTGAAACATTGGTCAGGCCCTACGGGTTGCTCCCGCACCCGAACGTTTTGGGAGGATTTTTGGTGTTTACGACTATTTGCACGCTCATATATTTCAAATTGTTCCACGTGGAACAATTTGAAGTGAAAAAAGAAAACAATTGTTCCACGTGGAACAATTCAAATTTTAAAAATAAAAATTCTAAGTCGCTTCAGAAAAAATGTTCCACGTGGAACATTTTCGAGTATCGGGCGCAGGATATTGTTCCACGTGGAACAATTCAGGGTGTCATAAAAAAACCATTGTTCCACGTGGAACAATGGTTCAAAAAGCCGCTTCTTAAATGGCTTATTTACGCCGTTCAGATTTCGGCCATAATCTGTACATTTTCCAAATCCGCAGTTTTTGGGCTTATATTAGCCATATTTTATATTCTTTATAAAAATAGCAATATTCTAACTGATTTGCCTAGAAATAATTGTTCCACGTGGAACAATCCTGAATTCCAAGCGAGAAATAATGTTCCACGTGGAACATTATTGGATAATATGAGAAAAGTAATGTTCCACGTGGAACAATTTATTAAAAAAATAAGTCAGCTACTTTTTAATATCACAAAGGCAAATAAGAAGATATTTTTAGGAATTGCCATTGTTACTACTGTTTTTGTTTTATTTAAGCCAAATTACCATTCACTGATAGGCAGAAGCATAAGTGATCGACTTATTTTTTTAAATGTTTCACGTGGAACATTTATAGAGCATCCTTTTTTGGGCGTCGGCGCCGGCCAATATGTGATCAATCTTTTAAGTTTGGATAATGTTTTGGAATGGCAATACGAACCGGTACATAATGTTTTTTTGCTTATATTAAACGAACTCGGCATCATAGCGTTAGTTGTTTTTCTGGTTTTCGTGTATAAATTATTTCGCAATGCAAATTGTTCCACGTGGAACAATTTGGAAAATAAGTGTGGGATATCAATATTGGGTGAGGCGACGGTTTACATAAAAGGATTATGTATAGCGCTCATCGTTATAATGCTTTTCGATCATTACCTTTGGACCATACAGCAGGGACAGATTATCCTATGGTTCACTTTGGCTATGCTTGCTGCCGTAGTAATAAGGAAGAGGTAAAACGCTGGATTCAAGTTCCTAATGCAACTTTCTGACCTGTTGTTAATTCGTAATATTTCTCTGATGGCGTATAAAAGCCTAAAACTTTCCTGGGGCGTGAGTCTTCCCTGATTTGCCCCAGTGAAACCAGTGACAAGTCACTGCCTTTGGGAAAATATTGCCTGATCAGTCCATTGGTATTTTCATTCGTACCTCTTTGCCAAGGACTGTACGGATCTGCAAAAAACACTTTGATTTTAGATTCTTTTGTAAAAAGTTTATGCTGCGACATCTCGGCCCCCCGATCATACGTCAAACTCTTCTTCATTTTACTCGGAATCCTTTTGAATGCTTTCGCCATCGCGCTGCTAACAACCAGCGCGTTTTTTTCTTTAAGAGGCACGAGCAGCGTAAGTCTGGTTGTGCGCTCCACGAGTGTTCCTATGGCGCTTTGATGTCCTTTGCCTACGATGAGATCACCTTCCCAGTGGCCTGGCACAACCCTATCCTTAACTTCTTCCGGACGCTCTGAAATGCTGATAATATCCTGTATTCTTTGCCTTTTGTAATGGGCATATTTTCTTGGCTGGCGCATTTTTCTTTCCTGCCTGAGTCCTTGCATCAGAACCTTTTTCAGCTCACCTCTGGGAAGGCAATACAAATGTTGGTAAATTGTTTCGTGGGATATTCGCATAGATGTATCTTGAGGATACTCGAGTTTTACACGTTTGCCAATTTCTTCAGGAGACCACTGGTAATTTCGCAGTTTGTTATGCACGTATTCTTTAAGCTTTTCGTTCGTATCCAATTTCTTTGGCCTGCGTCCCTTGCTCTTTTTAGAGTCTGATTTTTCCTGTGCGTTTATTGCAAAGTATTGCACTTTGTATTTATTGTTCCTGTTTACCTCCCTGGAAACCGTACTTGTCGGCCTGTTTATCCTTCTTGCGATACTGGCAAATGATTCCGACGCCCAAATGCCCCTGCTGATTTCTTCTCGATCCTTAAGATCTAAACGTTTGTATGTATTCATGCTTCTATCCTAGCAGATCAGCCGTTGCGTTGATTACTTGAACTCGCCAACAATAATATTGACATATTAATATAAATATGTCATAGTATAAAATAGGCATATCGCGATGAAATTAAGCGTTTTGATGCGGGAACCACCGCTTTTTTGTTACATCCGATTAACTTCCATATGATATAGGTATTTGATTTAGGCAGACGCGGATCAGTTTTCTTATTTCATATGCGCGATTAACGCGATTAATTTAATAATTAAATAGATAAGTGCGGAAAATTTGATAAGCATCGCGCTCGATATGAATTTTAAAATAAATCGGTCAGCGCTTGCGCGCCTGCCTGCCGGTAGGCAGGGAAATGAAAACGAGTTTTCATTTCCCTCGCTTCGTTCGACAATAAAAACGGCGCCTTGTTGATTTAAAAAAAGATTTTGAGTTGTGTACTTTTTGGAAAAAAATGGTATAATCTAAACATGGTTATCTCAAATATAAAACAAAAATTATCAATAGCAATTACAGTGGCGTTCATAGCGTGTTTTGGGTTTTTTGTTTATGCAAATCAAACATTCGACAAAAACGTTTTCAATGATTCTGATCAAGATGGTCTCAGTGATGAAGAGGAAAAAGCTTATGGAACAGATCCGTCGAATCGCGACACGGATGGCGACAGTTATTCTGACGGAGCCGAGGTAAAGAGCGGTTATGATCCGCTTAAGCCTGCGCCCGGAGACAAGCTCGCGGGAGTCGACAGTAAGGGCGAAGAATCGACAAAAGTATCAAACCAAAATCTGAATTCTTTTGATTCGGAATTCATTTCTTTTTTGCAAAAGAAGGGAGAGGGGGATATATCGCTGGATGAACTGGGCGACTTCGTGGCTGGAAGTATCGGGACCGAAATCAGTTCTGCGGAGGCTAATGCTGCTTTGACTGAAGAGGAGATAAAAAGTATAAAAATAAAAAAACAGGACTACAAGAATCTTTCCGAGGCTGAAAGAAAAGAACGGTCAGAGCGGGACGGGATTGAATATGCGGGACGGATTCTGGAAATATTATTGCGTAATGCCCCAGCGGAATTGTTATCCTCCGAGGATCTGAAAAAATTCTATGGGGTTTTTTTAGGCGAACTGGATAAGTTGAATTCTGATAAGTCTGATTATGTGTACTTTAGAAAAATTGGAGAAAAGTTGGCATTGGCGAACGAACAAGTAAAACTCGTGGAGGTTCCGGAGGATTGGCTTGAACTGCACACAAGATTCTTGAGCATAATAAAGGGATTTCTTAGTCTGAGGGATTTTTCTTTGCCTATGGAGGATCCGACAGGAAGATTGGTGATTACATCTAGGGCGGTGGCCATGGGGGATTCAGTGGCCGATTTCGTGGCTGATTTTGTCGAGAAAATAGTGGAAACTAACAGCAAATAAAAAAGAAATGAAAAAAATACAAACAGGCGGACGCATACGGGGATATTTTTTTGTTTTATTTTTAGCTGTTTCCATGATGTTCACTTCCGTTAATATCAAGCCCGCTGAGGCGGTGTTCTTTTTCGATGGGGTGGATTTTACGTCAGATATCTTGAAGTGGGTCCAGGGAATGTATACGCAGTACTCCTCAGAGTTTACGAAGGTTATAAAGGGAAAGGAATGGTATAAGGATGTGTATGAAACCAAGATGTTGCCCATTTTGAAAAAGATGGCTATTCAAAAAGTGAATGACATGACGACCATGGTTGTTACGGGAGGCAACAATGGAAAGCCTTTTTTGGTAACAGATTGGAATCAATATCTTATCAAGGGACCGGCTGACGAGGCAATGGTGTATGTGAACTCCTTGCTGAATAATTCGCTTCGGGGGAGGGGATCGGCAGCTAATTACAGTAATTCTGGAAATTATGCTTATCTGCAAAAACAAGTCACCAATACGCTGAATCCTCCCGCTCTGAATATATCCCTCTCTTCATCCGGGGATTGGCGGGCCGGCATGTTCAGGGAGGGGAACATGAAGGCTTTCAATGAATTTTTGGGCACCGGAAACAATCCTTACTCCCTCTCCATTATCGCATCCGATGCTCTCGCGAAAAAAACCAGTGAAAATCAGCTGATCGCGAAAGAGGAGCAAACGAACGGGTACATACCCAAAAAAGACGCTTTCGGAAAGATTATGACGCCCGCCGCCGTTTTTGAAAATTCATATAACAGCGCGAGTAATATGGGGCGCGAGATGGTTGTAAATGCGACCAAAACAGACGAGCTCTTGGGGGCGGTCGTCAATCTTATTGTTCAGTCCGCAATGAAGCCTCTCAAGGAAGGATTGGTTAGCGCCAGCAGCAGCGACGGAGTGACTCAATTGACTGCGGGAATAAACACTGCGAACACCGGGCTGGATTCCGCCAATAACCTAAATAACTCCTTTGGACAAAGTGAAGCTGGCACATAGGATGGCATAGTATATATTCTTTTGAAAAGCAAAAATCCCGGACACTTGTCCGGGATTTTTTGACGGTGGTCGCTAGTGGACTCGAACCACTGACCCTCACAATGTCAATGTGATACTCTAACCAACTGAGCTAAGCGACCGTTCTTGGAAACATTATCTATTTTACACGAACCAATCAATTTGTAAATCCCTTGCCTGTTTCAGGCTTGTTCCGGTTTCGGCATTTCTTCGGCAACCGGACTCGCGACCATTTCAGCTTTTTCGATCTTCATTCCTGCCAACTCTTTGAAGAAAAATGTCCAAGCGATTTGCCTAAAGGCTTCGAAGGCCGACTGGGAGAGCAAGAAAATCGTGCCAACAAGAAGAAGGCCGGCTCCCAAGGAAAAATATAATCCTATTTTGGAAAAGACGAAGGATAGGGCGAGGCCCAACAATATCAGGGGCATGCCTATGACAACCATGAGCGATATCAGGAAGAGGCCTAATATTATGCCGGAGCCGATTAGAAGCATGGAGAAAATAAGACACCTTAAGATATTGTCCTTGAAGATAATATAGGAATTTTCAATGGAGCTCTTGATATCCAGATCTGAAAGTACGATGTATATGTAGGAAAATCTTTTGATGAAATATGCCAAGACGTAGACCGGAATGAGTATGAGTAGGGCGGAGATTCCGATGAAAAGGGCCAGCAGATTTGATTTCACAAAGACCAGGAAGACAACGGGCAGGGAAAGGGTTACCAATAGGATCAAGAGGGAAAATGCGAACAAGACGTCGAGCAAAAGCAATTTCCATAGAAAATGCTTGCCTTTTTTGAACAGCGCGGAGAAGCCGATTTCTTTGTTGGGATTGATGTATCCGGAAAAGATTATTATCGCTGCCTGCCCGATTATCTTGAGGGCCGTCAGCGCGATCATCAAAACAAGGATGAGTAAGATTGAAATCGATAGTAATAATTTGTTCGCGACCAGGCCCTCGAGAATATTACCTGGAGTGAAAGTCTCAGACGGTTTCCAATTGAAGACGAAGCCGTTGCCGCCTGATCCTATCAAAATGAAGAAACCGAAGAACCAAAGAAGTTTTTTTCTCCAGGTTGCTTGAAGAGACTTCTTGAATATTTCCAAGTAGTTGACCTCTTTCATGTTATTTCAGAAGAAATGAATTATTGGACCTGCTCTTTTTCTTTTTCCACTATGCCGACTATTCTATTAAATTCTTCTTTTTCGATGGTTTCCTTTTCCAGAAGCTCCTTGACCAATTTGCCCATGACATCATTTTTGTCTGCGATTATCCGGTCGGCTGTTTCGAAAGCCTGGTTGATGAAGTCGGAGACCTGTTTGTCGATGGCCTGGGCGGTGTGTTCGGAATAATCTTTCTCCTCACTGATTTCTTTTCCAAGGAAGATGAGTTCTTCCTTTTTTCCAAAGGTCCGTGGCCCAAGTTCGCTCATTCCATATCTGGTCACCATGGCTCTGGCCATATGGGTAGCCCTTTCCAAATCATTGGAAGCTCCGGTAGTGACTTCTCCGAAAGCTTTCTTTTCACTGGCATATCCTCCCAAGAGAGTCGCCAATTCGTCCACGAAATAACCTCTTGAATGGAGACGCACGTCTTCCGAGGGTACGGCAAGGGTATATCCGCCGGCTTGGCCGCGGGAGATTATGGAAACCTTATGCACGGGGTCGGCGTTTTTTAGGCTAGCGGCCACCAAAGCATGTCCGGCTTCATGGTAGGCGATTATTTCCTTCTCTTTTTTGTTAATGACCCGGCTTCTTCTTTCCGGTCCCAGAATGACTTTTTCAATTGAATTGATCAGATCGATCATGGAGATTGTTTGCTTGCCGTTTCTCACGGCGACGATAGCCGCTTCATTGACGAGATTAGCCAGATCGGCACCTGAAAATCCAGGAGTCCTTTCGGCTATTGTGCGAAGTTTGATGTCGCTTTCAAGCGGCTTTCCCTTGATATGGATATTAAGGATAGCCTCCCTTTCATCGATATCGGGCAGGTCCATAACGACGCGGCGATCGAATCTTCCTGGTCTGAGGAGCGCGGGATCAAGGACATCCGGTCTGTTGGTCGCAGCGATCACTATCACATTTGTTCCAGTTTCGAAACCGTCCATTTCCACTAGGATCTGGTTAAGGGTTTGTTCTCTTTCATCATGTCCACCGCCCAGGCCTGCTCCGCGATGTCTTCCGACGGCATCGATTTCGTCTATGAAAACGATGGCAGGGGCGCTTTTTTTGGCCTGTTTAAAGAGGTCACGGACCCTGCTGGCTCCGACGCCCACGAACATCTCCACGAACTCCGATCCACTGATATTGAAGAAAGGCACGCCGGCTTCACCTGCGACCGCCTTCGCCATGAGGGTCTTTCCTGTTCCAGGATTTCCCAAAAGCAAGACTCCTTTCGGAATTTTTGCTCCGATGTTGATGAATTTCTTCGGGTGCTTGAGAAATTCCACGATTTCTCCCAGCTCCTCCTTGGCTTCTTTGGCTCCGGCAACGTCTTTGAAGGTCGTTCTTTTCTTCTTGTCCTTAGGGTCGGTCATGCGCGCCTTGCTTAAGCCGAATGATATTGCTTGGGAATTGCCTCTTTGGGCTTGTTTGACCATGAACCAAAGGAATAGTCCGATAAGCAGAAGGGGAAGAAGGAAGGGCAGTATCGCTATCATGAAAGCGGAGAAGCCGGAAGGTTGTTTGATTTCGATGTTTACCTCTTTAAGCTTTTCTCCGTCTACTCCGTAATTGCTCAATGTTTCAGTCAGGGAGCTCTGAGCTTCTTTGACCGATTTCTGCTTAGTTCCATCCTTGAGTTCGATTTGAAGGTTGTTTTCACTTACGGATACGGTCTTAACAGCCCCGGTATTTATCTGGGAAGCCAACTCGCTTATCGAGATATCTTTCGGTTGAGCCTCTGGAGCGCTATATAAAATGACCATCGCAGAGATGAACAGGAAAACGAGAACGGCTATTGAGATGTTTTTGAGCAGCTTTTCCATAATGATTTTTAGTACAATTTTAATTTGTTTAATTTTCGTGCAGTATGTTTAATATATCACCTTTTCTGGTTAATCTCAAGCCTTTAAAGGAAGATTTCTGACTTTTATTCTTGGTGCTTTTGATGATCTTTTCTATTTCCTCAAGGTGCCCTGATTCTATATCCAAAAGACCGCTTCTTATTTCACGGATGACTCTTCGGAGGACCTGCCGCCTGACGGCGCCATGAAGAGCGAGCATTCTTTTGCAATCAAATTTGGCTACGCCGTCATTGATTTCGACGATTTTGCCCGCTCTCTTGGCAGCTGCGTCAATAAAGTCGTAATCCTCCGCCGCAGTTTGGGCGAAATTGGCCAAAGTTTCTTTCGCGGCCGGATTGAAGTTTTTTTCCAGATAGGGGATTAGGCCTAGTCTCACCTTATTACGGTTGAAAACCGGCTCCAAATTCGTTTTGTCGGTTCGAAATTTGATTTTTTGGGACCTAAGGTAGGCGATAATTTCTTTTCTTGAAGTCGCAAGCAGCGGCCGGATAATTTTCCCATTCTTGGCTTTAATAGAGGATATTCCCTCCATACCGCTACCTCGTATAAGTCGCAGGAGCACGGTTTCTGCTTGATCGTCCTGATTATGGGCTACTGCGATATGGTCGAAGTTGAGTTCTTTTCTGATTTTTTCAAAAAAGTCGTAGCGGACTTTACGCAGGCTGTTTTCCAGATTTGCTTTTTTCAAGGGCTTTTCTGCTCGAAAGACGCTTATTTCTAGCGCATTTTTCTCTGCAAGATCCCTGACGAATTTTTCGTCCAGATCCGAAGCCTGACCGCGTAGGCCATAGTTGACATGGGCGACATGGAGGGAGAAATCATATTTTTTGGCTAGAAAAAGAAAAATATGAAAAAGACAGACGCTGTCAGCGCCGCCGGAAACCCCCACCACGATTTTGTCGCCTTTTTCCCAAAGGCTGTTTTGGTGGGAGAAGTTTTGGATTTTTTTGACCAAATTAGGCATCGGTGTGTTTTTTTATAATCTGTGCAACCTCCTCGATGGCGTCAGGGAGCTTTCCTTCATGATTGATGACTTTGTAGTCGTAGATGTCCTCATGCTTGAGCCACTCCTTGGTATATTCCATGCGCTCTTGTATATATGCGTCGCTTACTCCATCCCTTCTTTTTATCCTATTTTCCAAAATGTCGAGACTAGGGACCGTAATGAAAATAGCTATTATTTCCGGAAAAAGCTGTTTCGCGGTCATAACCCCCTTGTACTCTATTTTCCAGGCTCCTATTTTTCCGGATTTCCCAACCCTTTCTATTTCCTCCTTGGTGACCCCGTACAAATTTCCATTGTATTGGAGGGCATATTCTACGAAGCCTTTTTCTTGGATTTTGCGCTCAAATTCTTCCTTGGAGATGAAATAATACGGATTTCCTTGTGACTCTCCGCTGCGCATTTCCCTGGTTGTGGTTGTGATTATGCGTTCGATAGGGAAGCGTTCTCGAAGCCCTTCGATTATCGAATCCTCCCCAGCCCCGGACGGACCGGATATGATAAATACGTTTTTCACAGATTTTGCTTTATTTTGTTATTGACTTACAATTATATTATAAACCACTGTAAAATCAAGTCTAATCGGTAATCATGCCACATTATGAATTCTGAAGCAGGTTTTGGAAAAATACTAAAACATAAGACCGAAGACGAATCCAAAGAGAAGGAATTGTTCAAGGAGATAGCTGAAAAGATAAAGGAAATTTCTCGCGAAGGTGAAAAAATAGGATTTGGAATGACGGCTGAAGTTTTTACTTCAAAAACCGACGCCTCGGTCTGCTATAAGATTATTCGTAAGGAGCATCCTATTTTCAGAAATGGAGTGCACAAGGAAGCTGATATATTAACCAAGGCATGCCGGCTAAAGGCCGGTGTCATTCTGCCGGAACCTTATTACTCCATAGAAACGGGAGAGGAGAAAAACCTCGAGGTCCTTGTCATGAAAAAGCTGGATGCCGTGAGTGTGGAGAATTTGATCGGGAACAAATTGGATTTGCCGGAAAATTTCGATTTCAATGGTTTTTTTGCGAAATTGGAAAATTATTTTAACAAACTCCATGACAACAAAATATTCCATCGGGATTTCCATTGGGGAAACGTCATGATTGAGAATGTGACCGGAGCGCCCTGCGTGATAGATTTCGGAATGTCCAAGGAAGAGCACCTGAGCAGTGAAAATCCGTACAAGATAGTCAATTCGAGGGGCGCGGAGCATTTCATTACGGATGACATGATAAGACTTAAGGAAGTCAGGAATCAGTTAAGGAAATATATCTTTGAAAAGAGGCAGGCAGGGGCAGGTAATTAAGCTATTGACTTTTTTATTGTTTTGGTGTATGGTTATATTTCCATGCAGAAAACCTACACCAATAACAGAAAGGGAACTATATGGAAAAAAAGCTGAAAATAAGCGATATTCTTAGGGAGAAGGCCATCGGCACTGCGTTGTCGATGTCTTCCGAAGAAAATCAAAGGGACATTCCGGAGACGCCCTTTACGGTTTCCCGGGATGCGTACAAGACTGACGGTGTCTTGTATCTCGATAAAATCGAAATTGAAGGCAACATCTTCTTTATTTATCAGCGGATGTAGGCCTCGCGTCTTCCAACTACCACCGTCAAACAAAAAAGCTGCATAGCCATCAGGCCATGCAGCTTTTTCATATGCAGGAAGGAGAATAGTCTATTTCTCCTCCTCTTTCTTTTCAGTCTTTTTCTTGTCCTCTTTTACCAACATAAGTCCCATTCGGTGGGTCTTAGGTTCGATGGAGAGGATTTTCCATTGAAATGATCCTCCGGCTACGAGTACCTCTTCCATCTTCTTGCCAGGGTATACCTCCTGGAATTCGCTCACATGAGCCAAACCATGGATGTCCTTGTCCAAATAAACGAAAGCTCCGAAAGGATTGATTTTGTCGACTTTTCCTTCGACGATATCTCCGACTTTGTATTTCTTCTCGATCTCGCTCCACGGATCCTTTTCAAGAGCCTTCATGGAGAGTGAGATTCTGGTGTCGTCGATACCGATGATTTTGGCCCTTACCTTATCTCCGGTCTTCACGACATCGCGAGGGTTCTGGATAAGCTGCCAAGCAAGCTCAGAAATATGTACGAGTCCTTCCAATTTGTCGCTTTCCTGACCATCCTGTTTGTAGGGAGGCATGAATTTGACGAATGCTCCGAAGTCCACGACTCCGCTGATCTCTCCTTCGACGATATCGCCCTTGTCGAGCTTGGAGATAACCGCTTTCTCCTTCTCGCTGGAAGCGGCTCTTTCGCTGACGATGAGTTTTTCAGTTTCACGGTCCGCATCCAGGATCCTGACCTGGATTTCCTGCCCGGTAATCCTTTTGAGAAGCTCAAGAATCTTGTTTTTGTCTCCGTCCTCAACGCGAGGGTAGTGCTCGCTGGAAAGCTGTGAAACAGGAAGGAATCCGGTAATTCCGTTGATTTCCACCATAAGCCCTCCCTTGTTGGCATCCAAAACCTTGGTTGAGATAATGTCTCCGGCGCTGACTTTCATTTCCAAATCATCCCAAGCCCTTTCATAGGAAGCTTCCCTGATGGAAAGTTCGATAAG
>LCKI01000025.1 GCA_001001345.1 Parcubacteria group bacterium GW2011_GWC1_45_14
CTCCGTCCTCATGAAACGACAGGGGTGATTTTCACGCACGAAGCGATCAAGGCCGTCATCAAGGAATCGAACAGATATAACTGGTCTTCGCCTCTTCCGGAAAGGGCGATCGATTTGGCGATGGACGTGATGATGCTTTGGAATAAGAAACCGGACGCCTTTTTGGTCAACGAACAGACCGTTTCCGAATTCCTTTCGCTCAAAACAGGAACTCCGCACGGGGAAATCCAATCAGGCGAAAGAAAGAAGCTTCTTAATCTGGAAAAAATCCTTCATCAGCAAGTCATCGGACAGGAGGAAGCGATCAAGCAGGTGGCGGAGGCCCTCAGGCGGGCGAGGAGCGGGATTTCGAATATGGAAAAGCCCGTCGGAAGCTTTTTGTTTCTGGGCCCGACCGGAGTCGGAAAAACCGAAACCGCCAAGGCCTTGGCCAAGACATATTTCGGCGACGAAGGGAGAATGATCAGGTTCGACATGAGCGAATTCCAAACGCCTTCTTCGATCGACCGGCTTTTGGGATCTTCGCAACTCAATCAGCAGGGAAGATTGGTGACGGAGGTAAAGGACAATCCGTATTCCCTGATCCTTCTGGATGAAATCGAAAAAGCCTATCCGGAAATCTTGGACATCTTCTTGCAGATTTTAGATGAAGGATTTGTTACTGATGCGTTCGGCGAAAAGGTCAATTTCAGAAACACGATGATCATCGCGACTTCCAACGCCGGGGCGGCCCTCATCAAGGAAGAGGTGGAAATGGGAGCGGACGCGGACAAAATAAAACAGGACGTGATCGACTACGCGATTTCAAATAACGTCTTCCGAGTGGAATTCCTCAACCGTTTCGACGGCGTCATTTTCTTCAGGCCGCTGAGCGGCAACGAGCTCACCAACGTCGTCAAATTGATGCTCAAAAAACTGGCCAAAAGGCTCCATGATGAAAAGAACATCGACGTGGATTTTTCCGACGACCTCAGCGCGAAGATCATCGAGAAGGGATATAACCCGATCTTCGGAGCCCGTTCGCTTAACCGCTACATCGAAGACACTGTCGAGGACATCCTCGCCAAAAAAATCATCGCCGGGGAAGTCAGAAAAGGGGAGAAAGTGCGGATAGGACTTTGAATCCTGCCCATCGCCAGACATGTCCAATACTTAATTTCAATAAGATGAAAAAAGAATATATCTTCTTTTTTGCGGCAGGGACGATGCTCCTGTTTTTTGCCGCGCCCGCGATGGCGAAAAACTTGGACAGCAGCGGCAAGGATTGTGAAAAAATCGGGATTTGGAGCGGCGGCACGAAAACATGTTCTTTGACCGCCGACGTCCACGAGCGGATCCAGATCGACAGTGGGATAACTTTGGAGGGCAACGGGCATAGCGTGATCGGCTACGGAACAGGATATGGGATATATATTTTCAATGAAACGGACGTGGTCGTGAGGAATATCAAGGTGGAGAATTTCGAATCAGGCATAGGAGTCGTCCAGTCGACCGCCGTCGTCACGGACAGCATTTTTACGAATAACAAAACCGGAATATATTTGGCGCACTCCGTCGGAAGCCATGTGTCAAAAAATGCCATAACTTCTAACGGATCACAGGGAATCAAGTTATATTATTCGGACAACAATACCATATCTGAAAATACGATAGAAAACAATGGATCCGGTATTTACCAGACTTACCAAGGAAGCCATAATTTATTCGAAAAAAATAATATTTCCGGCAGTTCGTATGGAGGTATCGTTTTGCATGATGATGGAAGTTCTTACAATAAGCTTATAGGAAATTCCATAAATTCCAATGCGACCTTCGGAATAAATCTGCATGGAAGCAACTACGTTCTTTCGGGGAATATTATGGAGGGAAACGGTGAAAATTTCAACCTGAATCTTTTGGGAGGATTAGGAACGAACGAAATCGACGCCACTAACATGGTCGAAGGTAAAAAAGTTTTTTATATAAAAAACGCAGTCGATGAGGTTTACGGTGATACGGACGATATCGGTCAGTTTTTATGCATAAATTGCAAAAATGTGACGTTGAGGAACGCGGAACTTTCAGGTAATAATTCCAAAGTGTTTTTTTATGGCACTACCGGTTCTTTGATCGAAAACGTCAAGTCACCAGACAAGAGTTTGGTGGCTTACTTTTATAATTCCCCAGCGAATACGATCAAGAACAATGATTTTTCAAAAATATACCTTTATGGCACCAGCAAGAAGAATTCGGTATATGGTAATAATTTTTGGGATCAGGATGCGCCGACAGGACAAAGCTCCGGATCCACCGGCAATGTTTTCCATTTGCCGCTTCCGACAGGCGGCAATTATTGGAAAATGAACGAATCTGCTTGCGATGATGCTGACAATGACGGTTTTTGCGACAGTTCGTTCTATCACTACCCGACCAGGGACCTCTATCCTCTAGCAAGAGAAATCACATTCGGAGAAACGGTCTGCCAGGAAAATTGTTTTTCCAGCGTGATGTTTTTGCCGGGGATAAAAGCGAGTCGTTTGTATAAGGATGGTATCGTGGGAACCGAAGATAAATTGTGGCCGCCTAATTATTTCGGCAATGATTTGGAGGAGCTTTATCTCGATGAAAATGGAAAAAGTATAGAAAGAGTATACACAAGGGACGCCGTAGATGAAGTGGGAATACCGATAGTCGGTGGAGATATTTATAAGACTTTTTTGGAAAAATTATCTGATTTGAAGAAGGATGAAGTTATCAACGATTATGATGTATTCGCATACGATTGGCGACAAAATGTTGAAGATATTGCGAAAAATGGAACTCCATATTCCAATGAAATCAAATCGGCAATTGAAGTATTGGAAAAGCTCGCAGAGACCTCTAAGAGCGAAAAAGTAACGATTATCGCCCACTCCAACGGGGGGCTCTTGGCGAAAGCTATCATGCTGGAGCTTGAAAACCGCGGGTTGAATGATAAGGTGGACAAGATCGTTTTCGCGGGAACTCCCCAAATGGGAACACCGCTTGCAGTCCTCTCAATGCTCTATGGTTATGATGAATCAGCGCTTTTAGGAACGCTTATTTCCCGAGAAGATTCCCGCGTTTTGGCGGAAAATATGCCTGGAGCTTATGGACTTTTGCCTTCCGAAAAATATTTCGAACGCATGAATGATCCGTTTATAACTTTTTCTTCCTTAAAAACCAGATATAAGGACTTTGTGGATGCGTATGGGGAGAAAATCGGCGACTTCGATGAATTTGAATATTTTCTTCTAGGGAAAGGGGATGGAAGGGAAAAGCCGGATAGCGGGGAAGTGGAAAAGGAAAATATCCTAAACGAGGATCTTATGGGTCAGGCAATCGAAATGCATAAGAGATTGGACAACTGGATTCCTCCGCAGGACGTGCAGGTCGTTCAGATCGCGGGATGGGGACTGGATACTGTCAGCGGAATTGAATACACGGAAAAAGAAAAAGTTTCCTGCGTGATGAGATATAGCAACTTGGTTTGTTTGCCAAATGGAGAATATGAACCGATTTATGAACCCAAATTCACGGTGGATGGCGACAAGGTGGTTGTTGCCCCAAGCGCGCTTATGCTTGCTGAATCGCCCAACGTGAAGAGGTATTGGGTGGATTTGTATAGAAGTAATAAGATTTTCACTAATGGAAGGGAACACAAGGATATTCTTGAATTTGAACCAGTAGAAAATTTTATCAATAGGATAATAATCAATTCATATCTTGTAGATAGTTTGCCGAATTATATATCAGTCACTAGACCAATTGATTATAAAGATTATCCATCTCGTGTCCGAATGTCTCTATATTCTCCCTTGGACATCCATCTTTATGACGAAGCTGGAAACCACACCGGACCGAAGTTGATGGAGGTGGAAGGAGCGGAAGAGATAGTTTTTGAAGAAGGGATTCCGAACAGCTATTATTATCAATTTGGTGAGCGGAAATACGTCGGATTTTCCGAGGGTGAAAATATCCGTGTGGAATTGGAAGGATATGATATGGGCGCGTATACGCTCAAATTGGAGGAAATCGAAATGACCGATTCCGGTGAACAAACGATCAATAAGGCGGAATTTGAGAACCTTCCGACTACGGATGAAACTTTGGTTTCGTTCGAAATCCCTGAGAGCGGGCTGGCGGATATGACGAAGCTCGAAGCGGATATGGACAATGACGGGAGGATCGATTACGAAGTCGACAAAGTTCTTGGCGGAAAAGCGGTGTTGCTGATGTCGGTTAAGGAGATCGACAAATCCCTGGATGGGTATCTTGAAAACGGATCGATCCTTGATGAAAAAACTTGGAAATTTCTGAAAGTGAAAATGGACGAAATTATCCATATCAAGCAGATGATAGACAAGATGGAAGAAAAGGAAAAAAATAAGCCGAGGGATAACGAAATAAGGCTGTTTAATAAGAAAATCGACGACCTGATCGGTTTCATTTGGGAAAAATTCGACAAATCTATCGGGGATTCGGCCAAGGGGACTTTGATTGATAGTCTTAATTATATTAAAATCAAATAAATAATTGATAAAAAAATATGAAAAAAACGTATTGGTGGAGATTAATAGTAATTGCCTTATCTGGCGGGATATTTTTAGGAGGATGGATATATGATAATTATTTGTGTTTTGCAAATAACGACAACTGTCTATTAGATAATTTAAGACTATCCCTTATTGAGCCACTAGTTCTTTCATCTATATTCTTTTTTATTGTTTCCTTCTTTCTCTTCTTCATTCGCGATAATGTTTTTTTGAAGTGGCTTCGTTTCGCCGCCGGGTGGATTCTGCTTTCGGCTATCTTTATTGTTTTGGCGCCTGAGTATTCAAGCGGAGTCGTCGGCAATCCTACCAAAGAAACCGTTTCGATTTGGATGGGAGCTCTCTTCGTTATCCTGAGTCTCACTCTTATTATCTATGAAACCCTCAAGCTCCGTAAAAAATAAAAACCTCCAAAAATATCAAAAATATCAAATCGGCACTTTACTACTATTCTACCAATAATAGTAGTAAGCGTTCGGTTGGCGTAGTATGCCTTTGCATAGCAAGAATCTTTCCAAAAAGGAAATAGACAAGATGTTTTATAAATTGTGTTGCGCCGTTTCGGAAATGAAAACGGCCAAGGAAGCTGCGGAATTTTTGCGCGATATCATATCCTATCCTGAAGCTGAAATGATCGCCAAGAGATTCAAGATAGCGGAGATGCTGGATGAGGGGCGTAAATATGATTTTATAAAAGATAAATTGAAAGTAAGTTATGGGACAATCTCCAGGGTCCAAGAGTGGCTCAGTGTTTCAGGAGAAGGATATCGGAACGCTCTGAAAAAGACCAGTAATGAAAAGATGGACTGGGAGAGTGATTCAAATATAAAAGAGTATGGACTTGCTTCCATAAAAAAACGCTTCCCTCTTTATTATTGGCCCGAGATAGTCCTGGAAAATGTAGTCGCAAACATGAACAGCAGGCAGAAACAGAAAATAAAAGGCGTTTTGAATGAAATGGGCAAGATGAAAGAAAAAAGCGATCTTTACAGGAGACTTAAGGGATATGGATTCTAAACATGCACTTTACTACTATTCTACCAATAATAGTAGTAAATGACTGATTAATGGGTAGCAGGGGAAGGGGGTTGTTGATTGATGGGGGATGCGGGTATATAATGGCAGGGTATTGATTTATCTCTTTTTTGACGGACAGATGAAGATATTAGTAATAGCTCCGACCCCGTTTTTCGCAGATAGAGGGACGCATATCCGCATTTTGGAAGAAGCGTTGGCGTTGGAGAAATTGGGACACGAAATAACGGTCGCGACGTATCACATCGGAAGGGATGTGGATTTGGAGGTGGAGACGAAGATGGACGTGAGGAGGATCAGGCGGTTGCTTTTCTGGTACAGGAAATTGGAAGCCGGCCCGGACTGGCAAAAGATCGTTTTGGATTTGCTTCTTATTAAAAAAACTTTGTTTTTGGCCAGGACGCAAAAGCCCGACGTCATCCATGCGCATCTGCACGAAGGGGTGCTCATTGGCTGGGTCGTGCAGAAAATCCTTTTTTGGCGGAAGATGAAGTTGGTTTGCGATTTTCACGGAAGCTTGACGAAGGAAATGGTGTCCCACAGCTATTTGGGCGGAGGTTTGCTTAAGAAGTTTTTCGAGCTGATTGAGAGGATGATCGACAGGCTCGGCGACTTGGCACTGGCGAGCTCTTGGGAAAATTCCCAGGAAATAAAAGAAATCAGGGGCGAGGAAGTGGCCACTGTTTTGGACGGAGTCAATTTGGAATATTACAAAAATCTTCCCTCGAAAGAAGAGAGCAAAAAGGAACTGGAACTTCCTTCGGACAAAATCATAGTTTCCTATACCGGAGCGTTGGTTCCAAACAAAGGAACGGATTATTTGTTCAAGGCCATTTCTTTGGTGCTTGAGAAAAACAAAGACGCTTTTTTCGTGGTGGCCGGTTTTCCGGTTGAGGGAATCGAGAAATATGTGAAGGAAAACGGCCTTGTTGAGAGCGTGAGGATAATCCATCCGTTGAATTATTTCGAACTGCCGAAAGTCCTCAATGCCAGCGACATCGCAATCGATCCAAAAGATTCTTCCACTAAGCAGGCTAGCGGAAAGATTTTGCAATATATGGCGTCCGGCTTGCCGATCGTCTGCTTTGATCGCCAGAATAACAGGGAATATCTCGCCGAGAGTGGTCAATATGCGAAAGAGATCTCCGCGGAAAGTTTGGCGGAGGCTATCGTCGATCTTTTGGAGGACAAAGAAAAAATCAAAACAAAAGGCGAAATCAGCCGAAGCCGAAGCGAATTGTTTAGTTGGGAAAAATCTGCTAGAATGATTGAGGTTATTTATGCGAAAAATAAAAAAACTTTTCAATAAAAAATTAGCTATAATAGTTTTCGTTCTTGTGTTGATTGGAGTCGGTGGCTCCAAATTTTTTTCATATGCCAAGGAAAACAAAAGGTTGATAGCTATCAGTTCTCTTTCCTTTTTGGATAATATTTCCACTTTCCTGCCCATTGAGAAAGATACGAAAAAGGAAATTGAGGCTTTGAATAAGTTGGTGGGAAAATTCACAGCCAAAGATGAGAGGGAACATACATTCATGGTCTTTCTTCAGAACAACATGGAGCTTCGTCCGGGCGGGGGATTTTTGGGCCAATATGCGATAATCAAGATCAAAAACGGAGAAGTGGTTTCGAGCTTCGTGGAAGACGCCAATCTTTTGGACCAACGGATCGGCGCCGATGTCCGAGCCCCATATCCTTTTCCGCAGTTCATGCAGATCAAAAAATGGAAATTTCGGGACTCCAACTTCTCTCCTGATTTTGCGACCAACGTGGAGAAAGCCAAATATTTTTATGGTCTGAGCGGCAGAAGCAGTGAGGGGTTCGACGGCGTGATCGCGATCAATGCCTCCGTGCTTGATGACGTTTTGGCTCTGACGGGGCCGATCAGGGTTCCTGGATATAATATCGAATTCAACAAAGACAACGCGGTCTTAAAATTGGAGGAAGTCGTGGAAAAAGCATATCTTTTGGATCCAAGCTTGGACACCCAGAACCGCAAGGCGATCATGAAGGCGATGACTCCGATTTTGATCGACAAGATTTTCAGCGCCGGAAACATCACGAAGTTGGCGGATTTCGCCCATCAGCAGATTGGCAAAAAGAATATCATGCTGAACTTTACTGACCCGGAGCTTCAGAAAATCGTGGAGAGCGTTCATTGGGACGGGGCGGTCGCCAAGGACTGGGACGGGGACTTCCTGATGGCGGTGGATGCAAACATGGGAGCGCTCAAGTCCGACTATTATGTTAAAAGAAGTATGGAATATGACGTCGATCTGACGCGGCAAAAACCCTTGGTGACGCTCAAGATCCTCTATCAGCACACAGCCAAGTATGGCGATTGGAGGACGAGTGATTACCATTCCTACCTTCGCGTCTATGTTCCTGAAGGGGCAAACCTTTTGGATCGAAAGATGGTAGGATACCCGAATATCCAAAATGAATTCGGCAAAACATATTTCGGTTTCAAGGTGGACGTCCTCATAAACGGCCAAACAGAAGCACTAATCACCTACGAACTTCCCGAAAGATTTTCGAGTGAGGATTATAAATTGCTCATCCAGAAACAGTCCGGCGTCGGCGACGTGCCGGTGAAAGTCCGGATAAAGACCGCGGATGAGGAATTTTATCATGAAGACGCGCTCAAGAAGGACCTTCGGCTGGAGTTTCAATAGCGCTTGGAATTACGCGTTCGACTGGTATTCTGAAAAATATATATTAATCCTTTCATTTTAAAAAAAGTGAAAAAAATCAATAAAAACCAAATTTACATAATTTTGAGTCTTTTGTTTCTTGCGACGATTATTTTTTTCGGAAGATATTTCCAAGACCTCACGGGGGAAAACGGAGGAGTGGGTTTTCAGATGGAAAACGAAGTCGATAGGTTGGATGTGGAAATAACGGAGAGCGAGGTGATGGGCGATGCCTTGGAAAGTGAAATCGAGGAATATATCGAAGACGATATCAGTGAGTTGGTTGTCGTCGACGAGGAAGAAGCGGTCACAGATAATCAAGACGACGCCGAGGCGGCGAATGGCGATGACGGGCAGATTCTGGCGACGCTGCCTCTTCCAAAGAGGGATCGCGGGGCGGATGAGTTACGAATAGGCTTCATGACGGATTTGCACGCGAAATCCAACTCCGGCTCCTCCAGGGAAGAGCGGGTCATCAAACCTCTTTTCGTGGAAAGGATAAACCATTTCATCGAAAGGATGAATAACGAATTCGTTCCGGATTTCCTTTTGCTTAATGGGGATGTGATTGAGGGGACCGGAAGGGACGCCGTGGTCGGAAGCGGGGAGCTTTCCTCCTTGAAGAAGCTTTTCGACAGGACGCTTCTGCCGAAATATTGGGTGGTGGGAAACCATGAACTTCGGGCCGTCGACAAAGCGCAATGGAAAGACTCATTGGGAATCGACTATCTGGACAAGTCTTTCGATATCGGCAATTACAGGGTCATCGTCTTGGACAGCAACTTCGATGAGAATGATGATGACATAAAACCGGGAGAATATTTCACCAGGGGAAAAGTTTCAAAAAGGCAGATAAAGTGGCTTGAGGAAGCATTCAAGACCGACAAAAAGAAAATCGTTTTTATGCACCATCCTCCTTTGTGGAATATCGATTCTCGTTCGAATTCGGGATTTCCTTTGAACGCGCTGGAGATAAGGAAGGTTTTCCGGGAGAACGGCGTGATGGCGGTTTTCTCTGGGCACATCGAAGACTTCTTCTATGACAGGATCGACGGCGTGAGATATTTCGTTCTGCCTGGAGTGGTGAAAAACGAAAAATATCAGGGGACTTACGCCGAAATCAATATAGGGGGCGACCGGATCGAACTGGACGTCAGCTATCTCAAAAACGACAAATATAGGAGATTGAATCTAAAAGAAATCTTGGACTAAATTCGATCTGATTAAAAATATCGGATTTTCAAATACTGCATACTAACTTTTCTTGGCGCCAAGAAAAGTTACAAAAGAAGCGCCGCACGTGCTCGCGCTGGCCGGATTCCGGCGCTTACTCGCTAAAATTTACACTCCACTGCGCTGCGTTTCAAAATTTCTTAACGCTCGTGCGCTTGAATCCGGAAACGCGCTTCGCAATGTGCGGGCAGTAAATACGGAATGCTTTATGCTGGGTTGAAAATTAGGAATTGATTTAAAATTTCAAATTAAAAATTAGGCCTACGGCCGCTCTTTTGGGGCGGTTTTTTTGTGTCCCTTGACATGGGATATTTTTGCGAGTACATTGTAATATTCCTCAACAAGATATTTCTATAATCAATAAAAAGGACAAAACTATGAAAACGAGAAAAATCATGGCTCACGCCAGCGCGGATGCTTGGTGGGGAACGGGGTTTAAGGATCATGACTGGGTCGCGGAGCACGGGGGTACGATCATCTATTATAAAATCAAAGGAGAGGAAAATTCCAAGGATTATAAACTCAGGTTGTATCGAGGGGATAAATTGATTGAGACTGAGAAAAACGGCAGTGGGGTTTTTGACGACGCTATAAACGGCACATACACCGTAGTGGTCTTCGAGGGGACCAAGAAGAAAGCCTCTACTACGGTAGTGGCCCATCCCGGTGAAACCATCAAGTTGAAATTCAATTTGGACAATGGCAAAGCCGAAAAGACTTCCGAATTCGTCCCGCGGGGCGAGCTTAAGCTGACAAGCGATTCTGCGAAATACGTAAGCCAGGCGGATCTTTATAGTGGATATGCAAAAGTCGCACAGCCAAAGCCGGTAATTAAGTCTGTTCCGGTTACCGTCGTTCCCGAATCCGCAGTTGATCCAGTCATTGAACCTGTCGTTGAGCAAGTGCCGGTTGAAGAGACGGTCCTGGGCGTCGCGATAAGCGCGGAGGTTGAGCCCGCAGTGGAAGCCGTTAATGAAGAAGATGTGGCGCAAGAGAAGCGATCCTTTGTGGGAGATATCATAAGTGCGTTGCTTGGAAAAATAGGTCTATAAAAACCGATCCGTCTTTTTCAAGAAAGTCCCTCGCTTGAGGGACTTTTTGCGTATTTCGGTTGCATTTTCAAGGAAACGGGGGTAAAATAAAATATATGAGATACCTTACTTTCGCGATTTTGATCGCAATTAATTTGGTTTTTTCAATTCAGCTTGCCGTCGCGGAAAGCTACTCTTTCTATGTCGATAAAAGCGCCGAGGATGATGGAAACGGAAGCAAAGAGAAGCCTTTCTCTGATCTTAAGGATGCGATCGAAAAGGCCGGTGGTGGGGATAAGATCCATGTGAAAGCCGGAAAATACGAAGGGAGATTCACGATTCCCAAAAAAGTCGGGATATATGGGGAGGACAGGGATAAAGTGGTCATCGAAGGACCCATAAAAGCTGAGGATGGCGTAGTTTTGGAAAACCTGAGTATTTCCGGTGGGAACACCGCCCTTTTGGCGATCAAGGATGCGACGGTGACGGTTTCCAAAAGCATAGTCCGGGATGCGGCCAGGATCGGAATCGATATCCCGCCGGGGAACGGAAAGGTGACCGTCAAGAATGCCAAGTTATACAACAACGGCAAGGGTATTTATATCCAACAAGGAAACAGGTTCGAGCTGACAGGAAGCTCTGTTTATAAAAACAGGGAAGAGGGGATCGATCTTCGCGACGATAACGATGGTTTCATCCAGGGAAACGAGATTTATGAAAACGGAGAATCCGGAATCGAGATAATCCTGGGGAACACCGACATGGTTATTTCGGGAAATTCCATCCGTGACAACGAGGCCAGCGGGATAGCGACGCAATATTACGAAGCTTTCAACGGCGAGGGGAAACTGGTCTTCAAGAACAACAAAGTTGAGGACAACGGCAAATTCGGATTGAGATGCGATATGCCCAAGGCCGGAAATCCTCCGCCTGGATATTTTGATAGGTCTTTGGAGTTAGATGACAATGTTTTCAATGGGAACAAGGCGGGAAAATTCAGCGAGATGTGCAGGATTTCCTTGAGCGAAAAAGAATTGGAAGAAATCAACAGGCAGAAAGAGGAGAAATTGTCCCAACTGCAAAAACAGCAAGAGGAGCTGGCTAAGCAAAAGGAACTGGAAGAAAAACAGAAGCAGTTGGAAGAATCCATCAGGAAAATCAATGAGGAGCGGGACATGATCGAAGTGGATTTCAATGAATTGGAATCCGCGATCAGCCGCAAGATAGAAGACCTCGATAATGACAAAGGGTTCGCATATTTCTTTTTCGGTCCCAAGAAAGAGAGATTGGAGGAAATAGGAAGGGATATGGATTCAAGCAGGGAAAAGATCGGTCTGTTGAGGACATTGGCCGATCAGGCCCCTACGGATGAGATCAAAGGAGACATTGAGAGCAAGATAATATCCCTAGAGCTTTCGATCGGAAACAGCGAGAGTTTGCTTGAAAACTGGAAATCGGAATTGAGTTTTTGGAAAAGGGTGAAAAATATCTTTAGTTCATGATTTATTAAACTCCGCAAAGAATTTGTCATCCCCGACTTGATCGGGGATCCAGGAGCCTATGCAAGAAAAAACGTATTATGTTTATATCGTGACAAGTAAGAGAAACGGCACGTTATATATAGGAGTTACAAATGATTTGATAAAAAGAATTTGGCAGCACAAGAATAAGTCAGTTGAAGGATTTACTAAGAAATATAATGTAAGCAATCTTGTTTATTACGAAACGACAAATGACGTCCAAGTGGCCTTGCAAAGAGAAAAACAACTGAAGAAATGGAATAGGAAATGGAAATTGGAATTGATTGAGAAATTTAATCCGGAATGGAAGGATTTGGCGGAAGAATATTATAGAAATAATTAAATGCACTGGATTCCCGTTTCCACGGGAATGACAACAATGACAGTATGAAGTTGTTTTTTATTAAAATCGGGAAAGCTTGGAACGTCCTTCGGAGGGACGGTTTTGCTAATGGCGGAAGAAGGATTGTTTCGGCATTTTTCTCGCTTTTCAGATTTGTCGGAAAAGGCGATATTCTTTTCGTGACCGGCGGAGTCGGAGACAGCGCTCTGTACCGAGCGCATCATACGGCGGAAGAATTGGAGCTCCAGGGTTTTAAATGCTCGATCACGGTCCAGGACAACCCGATGCTTTCGGGATATGCAGGCAAATTCAAAGTCTTCATTTTTCATCGAGTCCTTTTTACTCCAAATGTCGCCAAGCTTCTTGAAAACATCAAAAACCAGGACAAAGAAATCATCTTTGAAGCGGACGACTTGGTTTATGATCCGAAGTATTTGAGGGATATGGATTATTTTCAAAAATTGAATTCTCTTGAGAAAAAACTTTATGAAAACGGAGTAGGAGGGGAAATTTTGTCGGATCCCTATGTAAAAACTTGCACCACCACCACGACATATTTGGCAAATAAGCTTTCCGAACTTGGAAAAAAAGTATTCATTGTTTCAAACAAGCTTTCAAAAAAAGACGTTCAAATAGCTGAAAAAGTTATCAGTTATAAGTTATCAGTAAAAAATAAAAAGTTACCGGTTAACAGTTATCCGTTATCAAATCCAGGTAACCGATTACCGATAACTGATAACAAAAATATCCGAATAGGATATTTCAGTGGAACCATCAGTCACAATAAGGATTTCGCGACGATAACCGATGCGCTTTCGGAGGTCATGGAGAAACATCAAGATGTCGAACTTTTCTTAGTCGGACCGTTGGAAACGGAAAATAAGCTCAATAAGTTACATCAATGTCGCTCCTTTGGAACGGGACAATCCATTTTGCGAGTCCAAATCGGAACTGAAGTTCTTCGAAGCCGGGATAGTCGGAGTGCCCACGGTCGCCGTCGCCAACAGGACCTTTTCCGAAGCGATCTCGGACGGCGTTGACGGTTTCGTGGCCAAAGACACGGATGAATGGGTCTCGAAACTGGAAAAACTGATTCTGGATGAAAAGTTGAGGGAGGAGATGGGAAAGAAAGCGAGGGAAAAAGCGCTTAAGCTTTACACTACGGAAAACGCGAAGAACGAAGGGTATTATGAATATTTGCGTTCAAGGATATACTAATCCACGAATAAATGCCAATCCGCTAATTGCGAATAAGATGAAGCAAGAGTTGATTTACAAGGAATTATCGTATGATGTCAATGGAATATTATTCGATGTTCAAAATGAATTAGGTAGATATTGTAATGAAAAACAGTACGGGGATTTATTGGAGAAAAAATTGAAAGAAAGAAAAATGAGATATGAAAGGGAGAAATTTCTTCCAGAATCATTTGAAGGAGAAAAGTTAAATAGGAACAGGATTGATTTTTTGATTGAAGATATAATGATAATTGAACTGAAAGTAAAAAGGGTTATAGAAAGACAGGATTTTTATCAGACAAAAAGATATCTGGTCGCGTTTAATAAAAGACTCGGTTTGATTGTTAATTTTAGGGAGAAATACCTAAAACCCAAGCGTATTATAAATTCGCAATTCGTGGATTAGTGTTTATTAGCATAATTAGCATAGTATCGATATGAAAATTTTAATCACCGGCGGCGCGGGGTTCATCGGATGCCACACAGCCAAGGAGCTTATAGATAGAGGTGACGAGGTCGTTATCGTGGATAATTTCAATGATTATTATGATCCGAAGCTCAAGAGGGACAGGGTTGAAAATGTCTTGGGAGATCGGAAATTTAAATTGCACGAGGCTGATATCCGTGATAAGGAAAAAATGGAGGAGATTTTCGCGACCGAGAAAATAGACAAGGTCGTCCATTTGGCGGCGATGGCGGGGGTGAGGTATTCCCTCCAAAATCCAAGCCTCTATTATGAAGTCAATGTGTTGGGAACGCAGAATATGCTGGATCTGGCCGTGAAGCACAAAATCCAGAATTTTCTTTATGCCTCGTCATCTTCGGTTTATGGAAACAATACGAAATTGCCGTTTTCCGAGCAGGATAGCGTGGATAACCCGATATCACCCTACGCCGCCTCCAAGAAGGCCACGGAGCTCCAGGCGCACGTCTATAGCCATATCTACGGTCTTCCTACGACTGGACTGCGCTTCTTTACGGTCTATGGACCCTGGGGGCGCCCTGATATGGCCCTTTTCCTATTCACGGACGCCATCGTCAATAACAGGCCGATAGACGTGTTCAACGAGGGGAATATGACGCGCAACTTCACCTATGTGGACGACATCGTTTCTGGGATTTTGACCGTCTTGGACGCGAACCTCCTTTATGACGTGGTGAATATCGGAGGAGACAAAGAAGAAAAGCTTCTCCGCTTTATCGAGGTAATCGAGGAAAATATCGGAAAAGTAGCCGAGAAAAACCTCAAGCCGATGCAACCCGGGGATGTTCCCGCGACGGTGGCGGACATTTCCAAGCTTCGCAAGATGGGCTGGGAACCGACGACGAGGATCGAGAAGGGAATTGAGAATTTCGTGAAGTGGTATAAAGAATATTATAAAATATGAAATTCAAGGAAAGCGCTTTGGCGCACAAATATTTAGACGGACTCCGTGGTCTTGAAATCGGCGGGTCGGCTCATAATCCGTTCGGACTCGACACGAAAAACGTCGACTATACCGATTCGGCGGAAAATATTTTCAAAAAGGAAGAAGTCGAGAAGTGCGAGGATGCTTTAGTTGTTGATATCGTCGCTCCCGGAGACAATCTTCCGGTTGAAGATGGAAGCCAGGATTTCGTCATCAATTCGCATGTCATTGAACATTTCCCTGATCCCATAAAAGCCTTAAGGGAATGGTATCGGGTCGTGAAAGAAGGCGGGTATGTTTTTTTGATCGTTCCACACAAGGAACGGACTTTCGATCGGGATCAGAAAAGGACGACAGTCGAGGATCTCTTGGAAAGGCACAAGACGGGGATTTTTCCGCAGCCGCACACCAAATCGCGGCATTATTCATTTTGGACGACCGGGGATTTCTTGGAACTGATAATCAGTCTCGATTTGGATTGGAAGGTAATTGAATTCCAGGACATTGATGACAAGATCGGTAACGGATTCACTGTCTTGATAAAAAAAGAAGAGGCGTCTTCGGAAGAGCTGGATAATATCAGACAAGAGATACGGAAATTGAAAGAAAAAGCGGATCAGGAGGAGAAGAGAAAATTCAAAAGGATTTCGCAAATTTTGAGAAACGTCCGCAACGAATTTAAAAGAAATGGAATCGAGGGTATAATGGAAAGAGTAAAGACTTTAAATAAATGGGAATAATACCAAATTAACACAATCCGTTCTATAATAATTGTCATGCTGAACCCGTTTCAGCATCTAGATTCCGGATCAAGTCCGGAATGACAAACTGGTAGTGATTTAGTTAATTCAGTATAATCTTATGCAGATGATTTTGGGATTTTTTGAATATTCGATTTGGGGAAGCGTCTTTTTTTTCGGAACGACCGGGATAGGTCTGCTGCTTTTTGATTTTCTGAAATTAAAATACAGAAATATATGGTATAAACTTTCGATTTCATACTTCCTTTCGCTTTGTTTGTTCATCTTTCTTTCCGTCGCTCCCTTGTTTTTTGTTCCGGATAAGCTCTTGTTCCTGAGAGTCTTTACAGTGGCATACTCGTTACTTTCTTTGGTGGTTATCCTTTTAAATCTTAGAAAAAAAGATTTCAAGCTGTTTTTCAAGAAAAATTGGAAGGTTTTTGCGGCCTTGCTTTTGTCCCTCGTTTCCTTTTTCCTGGTTATATTCCAGACTTCGGTCTTGGATGAGTGGCTGCATCGCCCGGTAGTGAAATATTTCACCACCAATGGAACGTTTCCGCTGGTCAATCCATATAATCCGAGTCAGAATTTCATTTTCGAATACCATTACGGAATGCATATTTTCGCATCCGAAATCCAGCTTATCAGCAATATCGGGGTCTCGGAGGCAGTTCTTTTTTCCTTGTCGACGCTTTCACGACGGAGTATTTCAATAAGATAAAATGGCTTGACCAGCAATGGGTGATGAATTCTCCGTTCGCGTTCATCTTGTCCGGAGTGACTTGGGTGAACATATCATTGGGAATCGCTTTCGTTTTCATCGCAAGGGATCTTTTTTTGAGGAAATTGAGGAAAACAAACATTTCTTTCTTCCTGGTTTTCATCGCAATTTTCACGGGGTATTTCATGATTACGGAACTTTTTGCCCTGCTAACCTTGCTTAGTATCGGAGGTATTTTCGCTTATCACGTGTTCACAAGGAAAATAAGCCTGAAAGAGATATCTTTGGTCGTGGGTATGCTCACCGGAGGTGTCATGGGCAAGATGATCGGAAACGTTTCCAACTCCGCATATTCACGCGTCCAAAGCCTTGTGCAAAAGCCTGAATCGGAAAATGTTTCGGAAATGAAGCTGGAGGCGAAACCGGTCGCTCCCGCAAAGAAAAAATTGCTTGATTTGAAGCCGATTCGGGATTGGGGATATCCGTCCGAGAAGGGGATATTGAGAATCTGGGAACACCCGGTTTTCTATCTGAGGAATTTCCTTTTGGAAATTGCGATTGTAGGTTTATTTGCCTATTTATATGCAAAGAAGAAAATCACCTTCAAAGATCAGCCTGTCATAATCCCCCTGTTGGTTGTCACCTTCGCGATCCCATTTTTCTATGCGAGTTCAATGATGGATCTGAACCTGTATAAGCTCACGAATTTCGGGATTGTGCTCCTGCATCTTTTCGGGTTCTATTTGCTGACTAAAGTTGAAAACAGGAAAATCCTATACTCATTCCTGACACTGTTCACCCTCGGAGCTCTTCCGGGGATATTTTTGGGGACGAATGTGCAATGGGATTTGTTTTCAAGCAAAGGAAAATCGATGCGATGCTCCCAGAATCCGTCTTGCTATAAACCGGAAACCGTGGAGATGTTTGAGGAATTTGAAAAAGAGAATCCAGGGATTAAAAAAGTGCTAACGTCAACATCTATAGGTGATGCTCAAAAGGTCGTTGATTTGTCTAATTCTGAAATGATCAGGATAGGGAAGGTGGAAGAATTTGATGATGTTCTCGAGAAAGGCGTTGTTGAATATGTGTATGCTACAAAAAAGTTAAGGGAAGTTGTGGGTGATGAAAAATTAAGGAACGATGTCAGATTAAAAGCCTTGCTTATTGATGGCAATGATGAGATATTGAAGCTAATCAAATGATAAAGACTATTCAGAA
>LCKI01000026.1 GCA_001001345.1 Parcubacteria group bacterium GW2011_GWC1_45_14
ACCATCGCGCCTTTATAAGAGCTGAGTGCCTCAGCTATAACCGGAAGATGACGGAAATTTATGTGGTTTGTCGGTTCATCCAGAATGAGCAGTCCCGGCTCTTGAAGCACTAAGCGCGCGAAAGCTACAAGTCCTTTCTGTCCTTCGGAAAGCGTTCCGATTTTAGCATAAACGGTCTCCTTGGTGAGCAGAAATCCCGCGGCTACCGAACGAAGTTTTTCCTCATCTTTTTCCCTCATTACTTGGGAAAGGGATTCGAAGACCGTATCCTCAAAATTGAGCGTGGAAAAATCCTGGCGATAATATCCGACGCGTACGCCTTCGGCAATTTTCGCACCTTGGGCGCTGCCCGATGCCAAGGATTCCAAGAGCGTGCTTTTACCAATTCCATTCGGACCGGAAAGTAGCAGGTGCTGATTTTTGCGCAGCGACACGTTCGCTTTCTTTTCGAGCGGATAATGGTTTTGCATCACGCACACCGATGAAATACCCAAGATTTCTCCGGAAAGCTCCTCCTGATGAGGAATCGTAAAGTTTTTGATCGCCTTGTCTTCCTTTCTCACATCCACCTTGGCCTCCTCCATTGCCTGAGCCTTTTCACGCATTTTCTTGGCCACCAACCTCATCCCTCCTCCTTTATTCGCAAAGAAGTTAGCTTTTTCCTTGTTAGCACGGATCTCTTTTTCATATTGCGCGTTCTTCATTTCCTCCTTCTCGATCTGAGCCGCAACTTCCGCCAACACCACGTAATAATCCCCGATGTATTGCTGGACTTTCTTAGTGAAAACGTCGAGATATAAAACCCCGTCCGTAAAAGCGTTGAGGAAATCAGCGTCATGGGAAATAACGATACAAGTCTTGTCATAGTTCATCAGAAACGCGGTCAGATGTTCAATACCTGCTTTGTCCAAATTATTGGTCGGCTCGTCCAAGATCAAAAGGTCGGGGTCCTGGATCAAGGCTGAAGCCAAAAGGAGTCTCGCTTGCTGTCCGCCAGAGAAAGATTTCATCTTCCTCTCGGGCGTCGCGATAAGATTCACCACTTCCAAAACGTTTTTGATGCGCTTGTCGATATCGTAAATACGCTCAGAAAAACATTTCTGGAAAAATTCGCGCACGGTGAGTTCCATATCCTCGCGTGGAATCACCTGCTTGGCGTAAGCCACTGAAAGCTTCGGGTCTACATAGATCGAACCTTCTTCTGGTTTAAGCTCCCCCGTGATGAGTTTGAAGATAGTGCTTTTACCCGCGCCGTTTTGCCCCATCAGCGTCATCTTCGTCCCTTGGCGCAGCGAAAAAGAGGCCTCGTCCAAAATAGGCTTTTCCCTGCTATATTCAAAGGTGACCTCGCTGAACCTTACTGCTACGTCGTTTTTTGCCATATCTCCAAAACTTTATACTTCTTACATTTGATTTTTTACACTGAGCTCTTATCATAACCCATATCGACTGATTTGAAAAGGCCCGAGAGCTTCCGACAAAAAATCGCCTTGCGGCGATCCTGCTCTCTTGTAATTACGGAAATAAAAGAACAATTCTTTCGAATTAAAATATCGATTTAGTGGCCATGAAACCCAATGACACCAAGGCTGTCACTATTCCGCCAGCGGCCAATATTCCTGCGAATATGACCCCGATCGCCCTCCAAAAAGGCACTCCCAAGATATAAGCGGCCACCGCACCGCTCCAGGCTCCCGTCATCGGCAAAGGAACAGCTACGAAAAGAAACAGGGCCACTTCCACCCACTTTTTCTCATGAAAATGATCCATATGTTTTCTCTGCGCCCTTTCCAAAACCCAAGTCATCAAGCGGTTGTAATGGTACCATTTGTGCATCAAATATTCCGAGAATCTCTGCAGCACGAAAAGGAAAGGCATTATCAGGAAAATGTTTCCCAGGACGGAGATAGTATAGGCTTTGAGAGGTGAAAATTGAAAAACTCCCATCGCCAATGGGATAGCCCCCCTGACCTCCAATATGGGTGCGGCCGCCGTTAAGAATGTGATTATCTCCTGTTTCATTTTTTCTTTTATTTACTTTTTATCGCTCTGGCTATTTTACGACGTAATCGCCTTTTTATCAATCATTCCCGGTTACTTCAGAAACTGGGAATATTTATCCCTAGTTTCATTGAAAGCGGAAATTTTAGCTTCATCCAAGGGGGATCCCTTGGGAAGATCAAGCTTCAGGGGATTGATCGGGGCGCCGTCCAGCTTCATACCAAAGTCCAAGTGCGGCCCCGTCGACCATCCGGTCGATCCCACATAGCCGACCACTTCGCCTTGAGAAACCCTTGTGCCTGCCGTGACATCCTTGGCAAAGGCGCTGAGGTGCCCGTAGTGCGTCGTGTAACCGTTATCATGACTGATGCGGACTATATTGCCCCAGCCCGTTTCAAACCTGGCACTGGTAACCGTTCCGCGCGCGGTCGAAACGACCGGAGTCCCCGTCGGGGCGGCATAATCGATCTGGTAATGGGCAGTGACGGTTTTGGTTATCGGATGCATGCGCGCACCGGTATATCCCGAGGTTATCCTGCTGAAACTGAGCGGGGCTTTTAAAAATTGTCTTTCCAAAACTCGTCCTTCTTCGTCATAATATCCGCCCTCGCCGTCTTTTTCGAAATAATAGGCGTAATGCGCGGTTCCATCATTAATGAATTTCGCCGCCAAGATCCTCCCGTCCGGGGCGTCCTGTCCATTCCTTTTTCTTTTTTCATATACGAAACCGAATTCGTCGCCTTGCCTTATGTCCGTCATGAAATCGATACTGAAAGAAAAAAGATCCCCTACCTCCAAAACGGTCGGCTCTGAAAGACCCGCTTCCAAGGCGTCCGCATAGAAGAAATTGTCTATTTTCCCCCTAGCCGTTTCCACCGAAACTTCATAGGGGATTTTTTCTTCATGCACCTTGAACTCTTCTCCGGCGCGCTCAACAACTACAGTCCTTTCCGTGTCGCGGTCATATTCGATGCGGGTTGCCCTCTCCTGCCCATCGAAATAAAAACGCATATCCCTTCCAATCCTGACTCCAGTGAAATCATACACGCCCTCGGAAGCCGCCAGAATCGCTTCCGTATCGTTAGCATCCAGTTTTCCATGCTCGTTGAAAATCTTCGCGGGGGTATCCCCTTTCTCAATCTTACAAAGCTTCGCATCGTCTTTGGGAGCGACTGCATCCTCTTTTTGAAAAGACGCCTGTTGGAAGGCTTCCGAGGACTGGGCAGAAAGAACCTCTCCCTGGCTTCCCCTTTCGAAGTTTTTTTCCGCTCTGAAAAACGACCTATATCCGGTATAGGAAATCGCAACCAAAACAAGCGTGAAAAAAATCTTGCGTTTTCCGTTGTTTTTGGGCGCCTGGATCGGCGGCGCTGGATACATCGTCCTCCTGCCGTATTTTGGGCTTATTACCTGCATAAAATGACTTTTAATATGGTTTTTTCAATCCTAAGCGGTAAATAATTATACCATATGCCATAAAAAATCGCTTGGAAAAACGGCTAAAAAAGCCATTTAATCCCTTGGGTAAGACCCTGTATGATTTTTTATGCGAAATCTACATGATAATAGGGACTTCGAAAATAATAAGCTGGGAATCTTTTTGTGCGCTTATTTTCATTTTGTCAGTCTCCGGAGCGCCGAGCATGTTACGTAGCAAAAAAGTATCCTTGGATCAAGCTCTATCGAAAAATAATTTTCACATTTTCATTTTCGCATCGCATCGATCGACCATCTGCCTGGTCCGAAGGCCGCCAAAACCAAGCACCCCGCTAAAATAAGCAGATTGTAATCCAGGCCGATTCCTTCTTGCCCCGTAAAAAGAGATGACTTAGCTGTGATTCTCAGGACAAAAACCGCCCCGACCATTATCATAGCCAGACCGGCTGCGGCGGAGCGGGTCAGAAACCCGCCAATGAGCGCCACGGCTCCCAACGGCTCGACGATCATCAAAAATTTCGTGAGTTTTTCCATTGGCACTTCAACGCCATCAGGACTCATGGAGATATATTGCCATTTGGCCCAGGCTGCAAAAAGAAAAATCGCCGCGATGACCAAGCGCAGAACCAGCAAAACTATGTCCTGCAATTTTTTATTGTATTCCCCTTCCATATGTTTACCTGCAGATTAAAGATCAACGATCGTCTTGAACCCGCCGTATGCCATGCGGCTCATGTCGAAAGGCATCGGTTTATCTTCATACTTCGCCATGAAAGGATCTTTCATGACCTTACCGTTCACGGCGTCGCGGTGCGCCCTGGACTTGTACACCACAAAAGAGAATACCACCGTCTCACCTTTCTTAGCTTTGACCATTTGGGGGAACTTGAGTATTTTCATTCCTCCCATCTTGGGCGAAAGGTCCTCTCCGACACACTCAAAATATTCAAGCGCGCCATACTTTTTCCACACCCTAGCGGCGTCTTTCGCCATCTTCTGATAGATAGGCAGATTTTTAACCGGAATCGCGATGACGAATCCGTCCACGTATTTAGCCATATGTTTTTATGAAAAGATTACATAAATTGATACAAATCTGGAAAGCTATTGTTTCACTCCCTATCGCCCCGAAATCAGGCGTTGAAATATGGGACTTTTTTCAATCGTAATAAAAAATGCTATCTTTAATAAACACTAAAAAATAACGCTTATAAAAAAATGGAAAACAAACCTTTGTTGCACCTTTTCGAAGAAAACGAGCTCAATATCAGCAAACTTTACGCCATCTATGCTGAAAAAATACCAGCTAAAGAAAGTTTCTGGAGCAGGCTTTCTTCGGAAGAGGCCGCACATGCCATAAATGTGAGCGAAGGGAAACATGCGACCGACAGCGAGGCTCCCGTAGTTGAAAACAAATTTTCCCGCGGAATAATCCGCTACGTCATGGATTTCGTCCTAGAGGAAATCCACAAGGCGCACAATTACGAAGTATCGCACCGCGAAGCGCTCTGCACCGCGCTTCGCATCGAACGGTCCATGTTGGAAAAGAAATGCTTCGACATATTCACGCCCTCGAGCGAAACCGTCAAAAATGTCCTTTGCAGACTCAACAATGAAACTGAGCGCCATATAGAAATATTACTCCAGGAGATGAAAAGAAATAAGTTCGCTCTTGAAAAACAAGAAGCGTAAAACATCCATCTTCTTCATGAAAAAAGATAAAGAGCCGCAGGCTGTTGCCGGCGGCTCTTTTTTGTTTTCTCACCTGAAAATAATTTTCAGAGTTCTTCCAATTTTCCTTACTCCTTCCAGCAGTCGTAGTCGGCGTAGAACACCGCCATCGGGAATCCCGAATCGGCTTGCGTGAAAAAACCGATAAATGGGCGATCAATCTCGATGGTTTTTTTTCTCGGCTTCTCCCGGATACTGCAACCGAAAAGACCCAATGAGGTTTCGACCCTGGCCCTGGCCCCTTCCTCGTTCATGCGGAACTTGAATTTCTGTTCGGCCCTGTTGATGACCCAGGAATAGCCGCCCTTCAAGGCGCCGGCGCCGAGCAGGAAAGAAATGTCCGGCCGGAGATTGAAATAGACTTTCGGAATAACGGCGTCCGGATAATGGACGTATTCCGAATGGTGTTCCTTTTTGGATCCGAGAAGCCGGAAGGCCGTCCTGACCATCTCCATCCCATCCGACTGGACGTCCGTCATCATGATCCAGAGTTTGTCTCCATTTTTAGTTTCGACAACCAGCAAAGGTCCCGAAAATCCTTCCACCTCGAAGACCGAACACCCTTGGGTCAGCCTGAAAGCCGGATAATCGACGCTCCCTTTTCTGATCGCCCGGGATTTTTCAGCTATTCCTTCGAGCCACCGGACGGTCTTGTCCAGGACAGTCGTAACCTTGATGGACATCGGCGGCTCAAAATCGGCGCTGCCCTCCAAATCCCTGAGGGCAGCTATCCGGTCGTGATACTCCTCAAAAAGCCCGAGGACTTCCCTTTGAAGGTCATTGACTACCGTCCAATCCCCTCCTTTCGGGAAACCCCTGCTTTCCAACTCCAAAAATGCCTTGATGATCGTCGCCAAATCCAATGCTGTCGTCGGCATACCTCTTCCTCCTTTGATGAATTGCCACTAAGAAACCCTTTGGTCTACGCAGCTGACAAAAATGAAAATTTACTTATACACATACCCTTCATTTCCATCTCCCTTTTATTAGGAAAATCGTATATTTTGTCAAAAAACCAGATTCTTCATTTAACCACCGATTGCCTATAAATGCAACAATCGCCGCTTGTTTCAATTCGCAAACATAGACACTACTTCCTGTATCTGAAATACACGAAGACCACAGCCAATGCAGTGAACAGCTTGATCAAGTTTCCCACTATCAAGGGAATATTTTTTATCAGAATTCCATAATAGAGCCAAAGCGAACCTATCGCGACGATGGAAAGAAAAGTCCAAATGGAAACGTCTTCGACGCTTTTGTTCTTCACGCTTTTTATCGCCTGGAACAACGGATTGAACTCCAACAATGTCGAGCCTATTAAAATTGCTTCCAAGGGGGATA
Source organism: Parcubacteria group bacterium GW2011_GWC1_45_14 (assembly GCA_001001345.1). Taxonomy (GTDB): domain Bacteria; phylum Patescibacteriota; class Minisyncoccia; order Moranbacterales; family GWC2-37-73; genus UBA12053. The sequence continues at coordinate 6,514 of LCKI01000026.1, forward strand.
TTTGCATATTCTTTAGTTATTTTTTATTTTCATAAGCATCCTTCAATTTTCCGATATCGATCTTTTCCATCTGGAGCATCGACTCCATCACCCTTTTCGCTTTCTCAGGATCCGGATCATGGATCATTTCAATCAAAGCCACAGGCGTAACCTGCCAGGTGACGCCGAACTTGTCGTAGTTTATCCAACCGCAGACCCCCGGTTCCCCTCCCTCGGAAAGCTTCTCCCAGAAATAATCAACTTCCTCCTGATCCGAGCAATTGATGACGAACGAGACGGCTCCGCTGAAGGAGAACTGGTGATCAGCGGCGCTGTCCATGGCCATGAACTCCTGTCCGCCGAGAAAAAACGTAGAGTGTTTCACTGTCCCCTCCTTGTCGGGATACTCGCCTTTGCCGTAGCGGAAAATGTCGCCTATTTTGGAATTTCGAAAAATTGATACGTAAAAGTTCATCGCTTCTTCCGCTTTCCCACACTTCTCTCCAACGAACATCAAAAACGGGATGATCTTTTGCTCAGTCTCCGCTAAATTCAACTGCCATGACATTCCGAACTTGTCATTGAGCCAGCCGTATCTCTCGCTGAACGGATATTTTCCCAGCTCCATCAGGACCGTGCCTCCGTCAAAAAGTTTTTCCCAAAGTCCGTCTAATTCTTCCCTTGTCTGACAGTTCACCGTGAGCGAAACAGCCGGCGTAAATTCGAAATATGGTCCGCCGTTGAGCGCCACGAAATCCTGTCCTTCGAGCTCGAAATCCACAGTCATCACCGATCCCTCTGGTCTTCCGGAAGCCTTTGAGCTCGCAGCGTCATAGCGCGCGACGCTCCCTATTTTCGAATTCTTAAAAATCGAGACGTAGAAATCCACAGCCTCCTCGGCTTTGTCTTCAAACCATAAAAACGGAGTTATTTTTTGTTTATCCTGAGCTTGTCGAATGGGCATATTTTTTTATTACTTATTTTATGAACATAGTACAAAAAAGCTACGTAGATAATTACGTAGTTTCCAATGCTCCGAAATTGTAAGGATTGTGGTTTTTTTAAAAAATCATCCCGATCAAACAAAACTTATCTGGTATGGTCGACCTTGCCGCCGTTTACCGTCCCTATAGCGCGATCAAGAATTTTATATTTTTGGCGTAAATCGGCGCATTGCTCGTCAGTGACATTAGTTGTTTTCTCTTCCAAGAATTGCAACTTTTTCAAAATGGGAACGCGAGCTTTCCTGGCAAACGTTCTCTCCAAACTCGCCATGGCTTCTTCTTCCGTTTCTATTGAATGCAAAAGGGTCAACGACTCCGCCGTCAAAAGCGGCGCCAAAATGCCTTCCAATTCCTCCACATACGGCCCGCACTCCTGCAGGCTCGCCTCGCGCCGTTCCCTCAATTCTTTTTCCTCTTCAGTCATCAACTCCAGGATCCTTTCCAGATATTTCAGGCATTTTTCTTTGGTTTCTTGGTCGGAAAGACCATCGATAGCGTCCCGCATATCCTCTTCTTCGAAAAGAACTTTGAGCTCGTTTTTATCAAAATCATCCACCCGCCAAGGCTTGAAAGTTTCCAGATAATATACGCTCCCTTTTTCGTTCTTGGTGTAATTAGCGATATTTTTATCATCAACATTGAAACCTAGACCGATGCGTTCCAACTCAAGATCCAAATCCCACGCCCCTCTACCAAGCTCTTTTACGCTAATCTTTAATGCGGCGGCTTCGTCCCCTCCCTCTTGGCGCGCTTTCTGAATTAGCGCGTGCCCCTCCGCGTGTGAAATCCGCTCCGCATAGACATTCTGCCCCCCCTCATGGGATTCCCCTGCCTGGTAAATGTCAGGTATGTTTTCAGGAAGAAGCAAGTGGGCTATTTTTGTCAGATAATACCTGCCTTTCAATTGGCGCGGCGTATCTTTTTCAGCTTCTTTTTTTATTTCGGAAACTACTCTTTTTTCATTGCCGGGATCGACAAAAACATTCTTCTGATCCCCCGAGCCGAGAGGCTTCAATCCTGCAGATTCGAATCTTCCAAATTTCATATATTCTTATTTAGCATGTTTACTTGTCTAGAGTATACCGCTACTTATGCGCTTTCAACAAGCATTGCCGCCTAAGTGAAAATTGAATCGATAAGATGTTCCGCGACCCTGAAAGGCATACCTTCAAAAGGCGCTTCATGTATATCGAATCCCGGCGTGTCATTCAGCTCTATCACCCTGAAATTTTCAAACTTACCGATATCCTCAGCGATGATATCCACCGCGCAAAACCTTATGCCGAATATTTTCACTATTTTCTCCATAAGAGCGAAATATTTTTGATCGACCTTATCGAGGCATTCAAAAGATCTTCCGCCCGTACTGACATTGGCACTTTTTCTGAGACTGATTACCTTTCCTTTCTCAACTATTGTTTCTTCGCTAAAGTTTTGCTCCAAAAGATTCCTGTCGAATTCATAATCCCTGATGATGGGACAAAGCGGCTGGTCCTTGGCCACCCCAGGTTGGCCGTTATAGTCATTGATCAATTCCCCGATGGTCCCCTTTCCGTTCCCAACGACATAAGCAGGTTTTCGCATCAAGACTGTGAGCACTTTCCCATCTAAAACCAAGAACCTGAAATCTCCGCCTTTTATATACTCTTCCACTAAAAAAGCGCCTGGTCCGCCTTTTTTCAGGCTGTTGTATTTCTTTGTTTCATTAATTGCTTTTTCAAGCCATTCCTTGTCTTGAATATCAACCGTCACCGCGCCGCCCTGGCTGCCATTCGTGGGCTTAACCACGAGAGGAAATTTTATCTCCTTCCTAGCCAACCTTTTCAATACTTTTTCGAAATTTTTTTCCTTAAAACCGACAGGCACAGGAATGCCATTTTTTTCCAAAAGTCTTTTTGTTAGGAACTTGTTTCCCGTCAACATCGCCGCCATTTGGCTATTGATGTCAGTCACGTGCCTTTTCACATAACAACTTTTTTCATTTTTAGAAAAAATCATCAATTTGGACTTTTCATCCACTACTTCTACCGCCACCCCGCGCTTTTCTGCCGCTTGAAGCAATGCTCCCACGCAATTGAATTTCGAAAGAGGAATAATTTTCATAACTTTTGATCAAATAAAAACTTCCCCATCTTCCAAGGCTTGTCCAAAAGCGTGAAGACAACAAAAGGCCCATTTATATATTTATTTTAAACTGCTAAATGCTCAATAAGGGATATCAGATAAATACCAAGTATCCATACCGAATATTAACTATACAATATTTATCGAAAAAAATCAAGGTTTTGTGGTAATGTCCACATACATATGGCGGTTTTTCCAAGGTAGCGGTATCTTGGGGGATGAGTCCAAGCTGTGCCCACACAGCAAGAGGAGCTTGGAAAGATGGGTCGCTGCCTACAGGAGGCATGGGGCAAGAGGCCTGGAACCGAAATCTACGCGTCCCAAGAGCCACCCTAATGAAACAGAAATACGAATCAAGGAAAGAGTCATCGAACTGAGAAAGAAAACGAATAAATGCGCTCTCAAGCTTAAATGGCAATTAGACAAGGAAGGTGTCAGCCTGCATAGAAATACGATTCACAAAATAATCCGAAAGGAGAGATTGGTTAGAAAGTACAGAGTAAGGAAGCTGAAATACAAATATATCAAGGTGCCCCTTGCTCCGGGAGAATTAGTTGAGATAGATGTGAAATATGTGCCTGAAAAGCTGGGAAACAAGAGGTATTATCAATTCACAGCCATAGACTGCGCTACCAGGTGGAGATATCTGGAAATATATGACGATTGCGCGAATCACAGCTCCCTAAAGTTCTTGGAAAAGGTACTTCGAATCGCGCCGTTCAGAGTACGCGCAATTAAAACGGATAACGGAAGTAATTTCACCAACAGATATACGGGATATGACAAAAGCAGCGACCCCTTGAATCCAAGATTGCACGACCTTGATCTGATGTGTCAAAGTAAAAATATCATTCATTATCTCATTGACCCAGGCAAACCAGCCCAGAATGGAAAGGTGGAAAGAAGCCATAGGAGCGATCAGGAGATATTTTATGACAGGAACAAATTCAAAGATATCGGTGATTTGAAGAAAAAGATTAGGGCCTGGAACAATTATTACAATAACCTGGAACATTGCTCACTGGATGGCAAAACGCCCAACGAAATGCTAGAATTATTAACAATCCAAAAACCGACAAATGTATGTGTTTAAAACATTGTTAATTCTTAGCGGCTCCGGCGGCCTGATAATGCTAAAACCTTATTTAATTAAAACGAGCCGGTTTTAACTTCTCCCGCACGTTTATAAGAAGCGAATATAACCCCCTTGGGCGATACCCTTGATTCTTCCAATGTGAAGGCGGCCGGAATGGTTCCTTCCGCGAACAAGCGCTTCCCCTTGCCTAGTGTCAAAGGAAATATTTTGAGCCAAAATTCATCTACCAAATCATGCTTCATTAACGTCTGGGCGAGATTGCCGCTGCCATATACGTGCAGATCGGGACCATCTTGCCCTTTCAGCTTCTTCATTTCCTCCACGACGTTACCTTTTATAAAGACCGTGTTTTCCCACTCATGGCTTGTCAGTGTTTTTGAAACGACATATTTGGTCAGCTTGTTGACGCCTGGCCAACCGCTTTCATGCTGGGGCCAATATGAAGCGAATATTTCAAATGTTATCCGGCCCAAAAGCAAATCGGCAGGCTTGCTCATTTGCTCGCCCATGATTTTACCCGCAAAGTCATCGAAATATGGAACCGTCCATCCGCCGTATTCGAAACCCCCGGAAGTGTCTTCTTCCGGTCCGCCCGGCGCCTGCATCACGCCGTCCAGCGTGATAAAAGTCGTGATTATTATTTTCCTCATATGCTGTTTATGAAAAATTAATCAATATGGATATTACAATCCTTCGGTTATAATAGTTTTTTATCCACTCTTTTGAAACGGTAAGTATTTTAAGATTTGCAAATGAGGACAAAAATTCGGTTCGAATTATGCCCTGACCCGAAAAGAAATCCTATCTTTTAGATAAAATTAAAGAGCCGCTGGTAAAACCATACGGCTCTCAAGTCTATGTATTTCTATTGGGCAGTTATTGCCTATGTAGCTTCCGGTTTAATTGTAAGATACGCCACCCTGCCGAGCACTTCCCCTTCCGGAACGCTGTCGAGCTCTTCAGGTTTTATAATTTCGAATTCATGGGCAGAATCGCGTTCGTATTCCCGGATATGGAACAGGAATTCATAGCCGTCTCTTTTGATGACGATTTTTTCGTTAAGGTCCCCTTCAAATACAGTCCTGCTGCTGAAGCCATAAGAGGCTTTTTCGAAAAGACCCCCCATCTCCCTTTCTTCGAAGTTATCCCATGAGCCGTAACCTTTTTCTTTGATAGCTGATGAATCGACTCTTATGTACCCGGGGGCCCCAGCACTGTCGGTCGGAAATTGCGCCATCTTTTCACTGAAACTTTCCAGAACTTCTCCAGCGAAGCGCCTCATCCCAAGACACATGCCGACATTGAGGATCAAGAACAAACCGTTTTCATGAGCAATCTTTTCCATTTTTTTCATCACCTCAGTCTCCTTTTTAAATAACGATTGCCATGCAAAATGCATGGCTGTGAGAGCATGTCTCAATGAATAAAAATATCACGTTATGAGCTATTTGTCAATGTTACAGTGGCGGTAAGATTTACCTATTCGCTTTAGCTTCTCATCCGCCATTCGAAAATATAAAGCAAAAAACACCAACAAGGGGTGCCTTTTTCTTTGCTCCGGCGGTAGGATTCGAACCTACGACCAATTGATTAACAGTCAACTGCGCTACCGCTGCGCCACGCCGGAATATATAAATAGTTTGTAGTTTTTAGTAGATAGTTTTTAGTTTTTAAATTGAAAATACATACTCGCGCTACAAGCCATCTTTTACTGAGCGAATCAGAGAGTTAAGCATCTTCATTATTTCCTCCAATTTTGCTTCTATGACAGTATAATCCAATTCTTTTAATTTGCCAAGTCTTTTGCATATCTCCAGCTGGGTCTCCAGTTCCGCTCCAGAACCGTAGCTGATATAGAGAAATTGCAAAAATTCCTTCTTATGCCCTCTTTTTTGGCCTTCTGCGATATTAGAGGGTATGGCGACAGCCGCCCTTCGCATTTGTGAAACAAGTCCGAATGCTTCGGATTTTGGAAATTTTTCAGTCAACTCATAGATATCGACAACCAAATCGATCGATTTTTGCCAAACCAGCAAATCCTTATAGGAATTTGATTTCTCCATAAGTGAATTTTCTAAAAACTAAAAACCACAAACTACAAACTGTTTAGTAATCCTTCAGTTTCCCTACTCCCCCATGCTGGCGGATCTTCTCAAGGGCCTTGGCCTCGATCTGGCGGATACGCTCCCTTGTCACTCCGAATTCCTTTCCAACCTCTTCCAGGGTATGGGTCACTCCGTCTTCAAGACCGAAGCGAATTTTCAAAATTTTCTGCTCCCTTGGGGTAAGTTCGTTGAGAACCTCTCCTACATGGTTTTTGAGAAGTTTCCTTGATGCCATTTGATGAGGCATGACCGTTTCCGTGTCCTCAATGAAGTCCCCGAGAACGCTGTCATCCTCACTGTCTCCAACCGATGTTTCCAAGGAAACCGTTTCCTGGGAAATCTTCTGGATATGCCTGATTTTGTCCACCTCGATGTTCATTTCAGCCGCGATCTCTTCCGGCAGCGGTTCTCGTCCCAGCTCCTGCACAAGCCTTCTGGTTATCTGGGTGTATTTATTGATCGTTTCCACCATATGCACCGGGATGCGAATGGTCCTGGACTGGTCCGCCAGGGCCCTGGTTATCGCCTGACGAATCCACCAAGTTGCATAGGTTGAGAATTTGAAACCTTTCCTGAAATCGAATTTCTCCACGGCGCGGAAAAGCCCGATATTCCCTTCCTGGATTAAATCCAACAAGGAAAGATTGTGCGATCTTCCGACATATTTCTTGGCGATACTGACCACCAAGCGAAGGTTTGCTTCCGTGAGTTTTTGCTTGGCGGAAAGATCCCCTCTTTCGATGGCCTTGGCGAGTTTCACTTCGTCGTCACCGCTAAGGAGTTGGACTCTTCCGATTTCCCGAAGATACATCTGCACCAAGTCGGAAGAAAAATCATCCTGGCCTTCCGTGGAAAGCATCGCGTCAGCTACTTTCTTGCTTTTCTTGCTCTTTTCATATGCCTCGACTTCCGATTCCGTTTCCACCTTCAACATCTCATCGGAGCTGACAACCTTCACGCCCGAAGTCTCCAGTTTCTCATAGAGGTTCTCTAATTCATCCACTTCTTCCTCGACCGAAGGTATCAAATGGATAATTTCGTCTTCAGTGACGAATCCGCGCTGTCTTCCGCGCTCGAGCAAATCCGCAATCAAATCTTTCTTTTCAAGTTCCGCTCCCTCTTCCACCTTTTTCTCCTTTTCAGCTTTAGGTTTCTTGATTTTCTTAACAGGAGCTTTGACTTTCTTCAAAGCCGCTTTCTTTTTCGGAGTTTTATCTTTTTTCTTGGCCGGAGCTTTTTTGGAAGTTTTCTTGGTCGAAGCTTTTTTCTTGGCGACCTTCCCTTTCTTCGCTTTCTCCAATTTCTTCTTTTTCACTTTCTCTTTTTTCATAATGATTTATATTGATCCCCAAAATGTTTCTCCGACATTCTTCGCTAGAGCGCCATGGAACATTCCCCAAGCGGGATTACTCCTCGAAGCTTTAGCGAGGTGGGATCAGAGCTTCTTGATTAAAAAATATACCCGGACACTAAAAATAAGAGTTGCCTCTCAAACGGAAACTCTTCCTATTTCACCTCTCTGGAAAGTTTTGAAAATTCATTCATCAACAGAAGGAGTGATTCTTTATCGCCGCTTTGTTCGGCCTTTTTGATATCCCTAATGATACTACCTAACCTTTCTTTTTGCAATTCTTTGCGGTATTCCACCAGATAATTCTCAAACATCTCTTTTATCTGGGTCGGGTCGAATTCCTCGACATCGTTTTGGTCGAATTTGAATTTTGCCTCGAAATACATCTTCTGCAATCTCTTTCTCGTGCCCTCTCCGACCCTGGCAACCAGGTCGTCATAGGAAAACCTCACCGTGGAGCCTTCCCGGAGGACGAATTTTAAAATCTCGTCGGAAGCGGCCATCTCTTCCAATTCTCCGCTCCCCAAAACGCTCTCCCAAAGCTTGCCGTCAGCCAAAAG
>LCKI01000027.1 GCA_001001345.1 Parcubacteria group bacterium GW2011_GWC1_45_14
ATCTGGAATATTACAACACCGAAAGATTGCACATGGGTATAGATTTCAAAACCCCGATTTCTTTAGTTCAGTGTTTCCAAGCTATTGGATAGAAAACGGGTCTAGGCGAGCTTTTTTTATTTGAAAAACTTGCTGTTTGGGGGTATTATTAAGGGGCGAAAGCATGAAAACATAAAAGCAATAAAACATTAAAACAAAACAGGGGATTTGGGTTCGAATTGCCATTCGAGTAATTCGGGTGTTATTCGTAAATTCGAGTCGCTATATGTATCAATATGAGCAAATATGACTTGGTAATTGTCGGCGCGGGGCCGGCTGGCCTGGGAGCTTCCATCTATGCCTCCAGATACAAATTGGAGCACGTGGTAATCGGAGAGGAAATCGGTGGGCAGGTGACTGAGGCCTGGGAAATCGAGAATTATGCGGGATTTGAATCCATATCCGGAAAGGAATTGATGGAGAGATTTCGAAAACAGACGGAGAATCTTGGAGCTAAAATAGTTCCGGCGGTAGTACAGAAAGTTTCGCAGAAAGGGGAGGTTTTTGAGATTCACACGAATACTGACAATTTCGAAGCCAGAGCTGTGATTTTCGCTTTGGGAATGAAGCCGAGAAAGATGAATATTCCCGGAGAGAATGAATTCGTGGGCAAGGGGGTTTCTTATTGCGCGACCTGCGACGCGATGTTTTTCCGGAGGAAGGAAGTCGTGGTGGTAGGGGGAGGCGACGCCGCCGCGACCGCCGCTTTGCATCTTTCCGAATTCGCCAGCAAAGTGACGCTTCTGTATAAGGATCAGTTGACAGCGGAGCCCTCCTGGGTTGAGGAGATGGAAAAAAATCCCAAAATCGAAATCAAATGTTGTTCCAAGGTCGTGGGCGTAAAGGGAACCCATAAAGTGGAAAGCATCATTTATGAAAATTCAGGAAATATAGAAGAATTGGCAGTGGAGGGTGTATTTATTGAAATAGGCTCGACCCCCGGGGTCATGATCGCCAAAGAATTGGGAGTGGCGACGGACGAGCAGAGCTATATCGTCGTCGATCAGACGCAGGCGACGAACGTCGAAAACGTTTACGCGGCCGGGGACGTTACCACGGGATCGAACAAGTTTCGCCAGATTATCACGGCCGTGGCAGAGGGGGCAGTGGCTGCGGGAAGTGTATATAAGAAACTGAAGCTGACAAAAAAATAAGAATTATTTTTTTGTCATTGCGAGCGAAGCGAAGCAATCTTAGGAAAATAAGAATTATTTTTTTGTCATTGCGAGCGAAGCGAAGCAATCTGGATTATGTCTAAGAAATACTGGGTTTACATAATGACGAATAAGAGAAATACGGTTCTTTATACTGGCATGACTGGCGATTTGGGCAGGAGGATGCATGAACATAAAAGCAAGAAGTTAGAAGGCTTTACTGCTAGATATAATATTGACAAGTTGGTTTATGCAGAGTGTTTTGATGATGTGAGATATGCGCTTCTGGCAGAAAAGAAAATTAAGGCTGGATCAAGAAAAAAGAAGATAGATTTGATAAAAAGCATCAACCCTGACTTTGAAGAATTAACCATATAATACAGGGATTGCCACGGCCGCTTTGCGGCCTCGCAATGACATAATATTATGAGCGATGCTATCGAATTGTCGAAGAAGATTGGAGGAAAGATTGAAATCAGGTCAAAAAAGAAACTGACGAAAGAATCGCTGTCGGTGTTATACACCCCAGGAGTGGCGGATGTCTGCAAGGCGATAGCGAAGAACAAGAAGCTTTCGCACGAATATACTATCCGTAAAAATACCGTGGCGGTCGTTTCTGACGGAAGCGCAGTTTTGGGACTCGGTAATATCGGTCCTGAGGCAGGACTTCCCGTTATGGAGGGGAAGGCGTTGCTTTTCAAGGAGCTAGGGGGAGTGGATGCGATTCCATTGGTCTTGGGAACGCAGATCACGGAGGAAATCATTGAGATTGTCAAATCGATAGCGCCGACTTTCGGCGGAATAAATCTGGAGGACATCTCCGCTCCGCGATGTTTTGAAATAGAGGAGAAACTCAAAGAAGCTTTGGATATTCCGGTTTTTCATGACGACCAGCATGGGACGGCGATCGTCGTTTTGGCAGGGCTTATCAACGCGCTCAAAGTCGTTAAGAAAGATGTTAAAAAAATCCGCATCGTAATTTCCGGAGCCGGAGCGGCGGGAGTGGCGATTATGAAATTACTTCTCAAATATGGAGCGAAAAATATTCTGGTTTTGGACAGCAAGGGGATAATATATGAAGGCAGGATGGAAAACGAAACTGACGTAAAGGTTGAAATAGCCAAAATCACCAATCGCGAGAAGAAAATGGGAACTCTCGCCCACGCGCTGGAGGGAGCGGACGTCTTCATCGGGGTCAGCGCGCCGAATCTTCTGAAGGCTGAGGACGTTTCGATGATGGCCAAAGACGCGATAGTTTTCGCGATGAGTAATCCTATTCCTGAAATCATGCCGGAAGAAGCGAAGAAAGGCGGAGCCGCGATCGTGGCTACGGGAAGATCGGATTATCCAAACCAGATCAATAACGTGCTGGCTTTTCCTGGAATATTCCGAGGAGCGTTGGACAATAAAATAAAGAAAATAACGGACACGCATAAGCTCAAGGCTGCCATGGTACTGGCATCTTTGGTGAAAAAACCCACTCGTGATAAAATCATAGTAGGCGCGCTGGATAAACGCGCACCGAAAGTGGTAGCTGGAATTTTCAAAACAAAATAATAATATAAAAATTAGCGCATGGGTGGAATTTTTTCCATTATCCATGTCCTATGATCCATGGAATATGGAAGTGAAAATACACAAGCAAAAAATCGACATTGAAAGCACGACCCAGATCGAATTCATCGACATAACCGACAAGGTCCAGGACGTCGTGGAGAAATCCGGAGTCAGGCAGGGACAAGCTTTGGTATATGTGCCCCATACGACAATGGGAGTCGCCCTTAACCATAACGAGCCGATGCTTATCCAGGATTTCATGAGAATCCTTTATAAGTTGGTGCCGATGGATGACCGCTATTCGCATGATCTTTTCGAGCTCCGAAAAAATTCGAAATCGGACGGAAGAAGCAACGGGCACTCGCATTGCAAATCCCTTTTGCTTGGAGCGAGCGAAACGATTCCGGTGGAAGGCGGGAAACTGATGATTCCGGAACTCCAAAGCGTTTTCGCGATCGAATTTGACGGTGCCAGAAAAAGGGACGTGATCGTGCAGGTGATGGGAATTTAATCAAATTTAAAATTTAAAAATCAAAAGTTAAAATTAAGGAGTCCCGGCAGGCCGGGACGATCTTCCGAAATTTTGTATTTTGAGGTTTGCATTTTCCATTTTTTACAATGAGCCGACTCGCCAACAATTTGATGCGGAAAGGGTATTTGAAAACGGATCTGATAATAGATGCCTTTTTCAATGTCGGACGGGAGGAGTTTGTGCCAGACGACCTGATAGGTTCCGCCGGTCTCGATATCCCTTTGCCGATCGGACACGGACAAACAATTTCCCAGCCCATGACCGTAGCTTTCATGCTGGAACTTTTGGACCCCAAGCCGGGGCATAATGTTTTGGATTTGGGGAGTGGAAGCGGTTGGACGACAGCCTTGCTTTCATATGTCGTAGGTGAAAAAGGAAAAGTCACAGCCATTGAAAGGATCAAGGATTTGTGCGATTTCGGCAAGAATAATGTGGATAAGTTCAATTTTATCAAAAAGGGTATCGCTGAGTTTCATTGCATAGATGGCAGTAAGGGATTTGAAAAACATGCCCCCTATGACAGGATCCTGGTTTCCGCTGCGGCCAAAGAGATCCCAATTGTACTAAAGGGGCAGCTGGCTATCGGAGGAAAGATGGTGATTCCCGTCCATAACGATATTTGGTATGCCGAGAAAAAAAGCGACGGAGAATTGGAAATCGAAAAGTTTCCCGGGTTCTCCTTCGTACCACTTATTGAGAAAAATGATTTTTAATTAAAACAGATGAAAAGGATCAAACGCATATTTACACTTTTGGCGCTACTCGCGGTCTTTACGGGAGGCTTTTTTTTCGTGTCGTATCGGGCTGATAACTCCACAGGAAAGGCGACGCAGGCCCAAACGGTCGTGATTGAAAAGGGGGATAGCATAGACGACATCGCGGGAAAACTTAAGGACAAAGAGCTTATTTCAAACAGGGCGTATTTCATATATTACGTCTGGATAAATAATTTTGAAAAACAGATATTGGCAGGAGAATATGAAATCGGTCCGAAATTGAAGATACCGGAGATAGCGCAGATGCTGATCAAGGGCGAGACGAAACCGGCGCACATCTCGGTATTGTTCAAGGAAGGATGGACCGCTGAAGAAATGGCACAGCAGCTCAATAGCAAAAACCTGCCAGGCGATGAATTTTTGAAAATTTCCATGAATCCGCCGGTCGAAATTACGGGAAAATTCGAATTTTTCTCCGATATACCAGCGGGATCGTCGCTCGAGGGATATCTTTTTCCGGACACGTATTTTTTCTCTCCTGAGGAATCCGCCCAAAGCATAGTACTTAAGATGCTCAAGAATTTCGATACCAGGTTTTCTCCAAGCATCAGGACTCAGATCAAGGATCAAGGGAAGACCGTTTTCGAGATGATGACGATGGCAAGTATAATTGAGGCTGAAGTCGCCACTGAAAAAGACAGAGGAATAGTCAGTGGTATTTTTTGGAACAGGCTCGGAATAGATATGGCCCTGCAGAGCGACGCCACGGTTTCCTATGCGCTGGGAGGGGAGAAAAAAATCCAGCACGACGCCAACGATATCAGTATTTCCTCGCCATATAATACCTATAGGTTCAAGGGTCTTCCACCTGGACCTGTTTCCAATCCCGGTCTCGCATCGATCAGGGCGGCCATAAATCCGGTGGAAACGGATTACTTGTATTTTCTCAACAATCCCAAGACGGGAGAAACTTTTTTCTCCGTAACATTTGAAGAGCACGTCTCCAAAAAAGCCGCGAACGGTCTGTAGGGGAACTATAATTTTTAATTTAAATGGATGAAAAAGCTGCAAAACGCTTATCGTTTTTTTGTTTCAATCTTCATCGCGCAGAGCGCCGGCATAATCGGTTCCATTTTCACCTTAGACTCCGTTTCCGTTTGGTATCCTACTTTGGAAAAACCTTTTTTCTCGCCGCCCAATTGGATCTTCGGATCGGTTTGGATTTCCCTTTATACGCTGATGGGAATATCCTTTTATATCATCTGGCAAAGGGGTATAGAGCGAAGGGAAGTGCGTTTTGCAATGAGTCTTTTCCTTTTCCATCTGGCGCTTAACGCGCTCTGGTCGATTTTTTTCTTCGGATTCCAGAGCCCGCTGCTGGCCTTTGTTGAAATAGTCATCCTTTGGGCGGTCATAGTCTGGATGATTTTTAAATTTTGGAAAATCAGCCGTTTGGCTGCTTATCTTTTGCTTCCATATATCGTTTGGGTTTCCTTTGCGGCGATTTTGAATTTCTCAATCTTCATCTTGAACAGGTAATTAGGTTTTTTGCCAAATTTAAAAGCCCTCAACTCGGGAAAGCGTGTGGATCCCAAGATATATGTATCGGAAAAAAATATATTTTTTCCCGGAAAATCCAGGTGGGTTCCAATTTGTCGCATTTCCTTCGTGAAGGCTTTGCATCAAGCTTACATTATTTTAGGGATTCGCGCCAATCCTTTTTAAATAGAGGCAATTTTGCCCTTGGGTCGGTTGTAAAACAATTAACGGACATTTATGGAAAACATTAAAAAGGGAAAATCCAATATCTGGGAAATTTTGAAATATCTTAGGGTTTTCAGGGGCAGGGTCGCCATAGGCATCCTGCTGGTTGTCGCTTCCAAGGTTTTTTCCGTGGCTGATCCCTATGTGATGAAAAAGCTGATCGATGTGTTGGTCGACGAGGGACCCGGGGCCCCCTTAGAATTGATCGCAATTTTGATTGTCATTTTCTTCGCTCTCCGTTGGGGAGGGAACCTCCTGGAGGGAATAAAGGATTACGTGTTCGCGAAAGTGCAGACCGGAGTCAGGAAGATGGTTTCATTGGACGTTTTCGAGCATCTCATTTCGCTTCCGGCCAAATTCCATGCCAGCCGCGCGACCGGAAGGGTTTCGAGAAAAATAAGCAGGGGAACATCCTCGTTGGAAACAATTTTCTGGTTCCTTTCCTTCAATATAATCCCGACCATCATCGAGATACTTTTCGTCATAATAATCTTTATCAGACTCTTTCCGCTTTCTTTCACGCTCACTTTCGCCATCTTCGTCGTGGCGTACGTCTCTTTCACGATATACATCACGGAAACGAGGCAAAAGCTTCTTTTGGAGGCCAACAAGAAAGACGACAAGGCGAACGGCCAGTCGATCGACGCGCTGATGAATTATGAGACTGTCAAATATTTCGGCAACGAGAAATACGAATACCAAAGATTCGGGGCCTTTCTCGGCGATTGGGCGAAGGTCGCCGTGAAGGCCACTAAATCCGGAGCCAATTTGAACATGGGGCAGGGGCTTATCATAACCGCCGGGCTCACCGCGATTTTGGTTTTGGCGATCGGGGAATATCTCAAGGGTCAGGCGACGATCGGAGATTTCGTTTTGGTCACGACCTATCTTACCCGCATCGCGATCCCGATGGGCTTTTTGGGATTCACCTATAGGACAATCAAGGAAGGCTTGGCGAACGTGGATGCGATGTTCCGGTTGCTCCGGGTCAAGAACACCATCTTGGACAAACCCGACGCCGAAAAGTTGGAAACTTGCGAAGGGGACATAGAATTCAAAAACGTGAGCTTCGGATATTCCAAGGACAGGGAAGTTCTTTCCGGCATAAACCTCAAGATACCCGCCAGGACGAGAGTGGCACTGGTCGGATATTCCGGCAGCGGAAAATCGACCATATCCAAACTTTTGTTCCGCCTTTATGACGTTTCAAGCGGCTTGATCGCGATCGACGGCAAGGACATTCGGGATATAAAACAGGAAAGTCTGCGGGAACACATCGGCATCGTCGCCCAAGACACCACTCTTTTTAATGACACCATTTTCCATAACATTTCCTACGGAAAGCCGGGATCAAACAAAGAGGAAGTTGAGCAGGTGGCGAAGATGGCGAATATCCATGATTTTATCGACAAGGAGCTTCCTGAAGGATATGAAACCATCGTGGGAGAAAGGGGGGTAAAGCTCTCCGGAGGCGAAAAACAAAGGGTGGCGATTGCCAGGATGCTCATTAAAAACCCATCAGTCCTTGTTTTCGATGAGGCGACGGCGTCGCTTGACACCAAATCGGAAAAGATGATTCAAGAAGAAATAAAAAAACTTTCCAAAGGAAACATCACGACCATCGTGATCGCGCACCGGCTTTCCACTATCGTCGATTTCGACAAAATCGTCGTCTTGGAAAATGGCCGTATCGTCGAAGAGGGAAACCACGAAGAACTTCTAGGAAGGAAAGGGGTATATTACGGCCTGTGGCAGGCGCAGAGCAAGAATGGTTCATGATTAATAACGTTTTAATATGGCTTATCCCTATGCGAGAAAATTGGATTTTCCATTTGCGGATTACAAGGTCAATGCGCTCGATTTCGGTGCACACGGAGAATATGAGGGAGTCGATTGGGGAATCCATCTTGGGGAGGATTGTCTCCGGCCAAGGGGCGAGAAAGTAAAAGCGATCGGTAAGGGCAGGATTGTGTATTCCACTCTGCATCCTGGGACGAAAGAAAAAGGGAATTGGGGGAACGTGATAATCATCGCCCACAAAAATCCTAAGAATAAGAAAGTTTTCTTTTCGCTTTACGGCCATTTAGGGAAAAGGTTGAAGGAAAAAGGGGACAAGGTTGAAATCGGAGAAGCGATAGGAGTCGTGGGCAAGAGGAATTCTCCGGAAAACGGTTGGTGGGATGAGGAACATCTGCATTTTTCGATTTACACGGGTCCTTGGGAGGGAAAAGTTCTGCCGGGGTATTTCAAGAAAAACCAGAGAAGGACCAATCTTTCCTATTGGAAAAGGCCGACTGATTTCATAGCGGGTTACCCGCAGTGATGGTATAATCAGATCAGGAGTTCCAGTAAGCGCATTTGAAAAAAAGCAGTCTATTATGTATAATTTTTTTTAAAATAATAAATTAATTGAAAAAAACATGAAAACCCAAGAGAATCTGATGGCGGCGTTCGCCGGTGAGTCGCAGGCCAACAGGAGATATTTGGCTTTCGCCAAGGTCGCGGAAAAAGAAGGGAAAACCGGATTGGCCAAATTGTTCAGGGTTGCGGCAGAAGGCGAGACCGTCCACGCGCTCGCCCATCTTGAGAACGCCGGAAAAGTGAAATCTTCGGAGGATAATCTCAAAGAAGCGATCGCCGGGGAGACATATGAGTTCACCAAGATGTATCCGCAGTTCATCGACGAGGCAAAGGCCGAGGAGCGCAGTGACGCGCATATGGGATTTTTCCGCGCCAACGCGGTGGAAAAGACCCACGAGAAGCTTTTTTCCGAAGCACTGGAAAAAGGCGGGGATATCGAGGAAAAAGAATATTTCATCTGTTCGGTCTGCGGACATCCTGAAATCGGCGAAGCCCCCGAAAGATGCCCGGTCTGCGGAGCCCCCAAGGAGAAATTCTACAAATTCGTTTAAAAAATCTTTTCGTATTTTCACCAGCCCGTCATCGGGCTGGTTTTTTTGTTTGGACTAAATGCGGCAGGGGAGTATAATGGAAAAACTCAAATTAAACACAAAAAACAAAATGCTGGAAAGAGAGTTGCAAAAATATTTCAATTTTTCGGAGTTTCGCTCTGGACAAAAGGAGGTCGTGGAGAGCATCATGGCAGGCAAAGACGTGGTGGCGCTGATGCCGACCGGAGGGGGAAAATCCCTCTGTTTCCAATTGCCTGCGATCATAAG
>LCKI01000028.1 GCA_001001345.1 Parcubacteria group bacterium GW2011_GWC1_45_14
GAAAGTGCTGCACGAGCTCACGGGCACTCAGGATTTCATTTTGTCTTTCAATACCAAATTCAACAAGATCATCGACATCAAGACAGAAAGACTCGAGGAGGAGCTCCGGGTTTACATTACGCCGGAAAAAGGATCCATCGATCCTCGGGATTTTTCTTTCATACCGTCCAGGTTCAAATATGACGCGCTTATCGTTTTGGGAAGTCCAGATCGTGAGTCGCTCGGGAAAGTTTTCGAGGATAGTCCGGACATTTTTTATGAAGTTCCGGTCATCAATATCGACCATCACAGTTCCAATGACAGATTCGGGCAGATGAACATTTTGGATATCGCCGCTTCTTCCACCTCGGAAATTCTAATGGATCTTTTCGAGAAGATGAGTTCTGATGGGATTGATGAAAAAGTGGCCGAGTGTCTTTTGGCTGGAATCATCGATGCGACGAACAGTTTCCAAAACAAGAGCACGACTCCGAAGGCGCTTCGGATGTCGGCAACATTGATGGGCAAGGGCGCCGATCAGCAAAAAATCATCCGCTATCTGTATAAAACCCAGCCGTTGGCGATCCTCAAGCTTTGGGGAAGGGTTATGGCCAGGCTCCGTTGGGTTGAGGAATCAGGCTTGGTTTGGGCGCCGGTCCTTCTGGAGGATTTCGTGCAAAGCAGAAGCAATCCGAGCGATATCGCGCTGATTCTGGACAAGGTCGCGGAGAATTACTCCAATGGAAAAATCTTTATGGTGGTGTACAACGAAACCCCGGAGAAACTGAAAGCCGTCCTTAATCCAGGAAATAATTTCATAGGAAATCGCAGGTGATCCATAAAAGGGAAGCGGACCAGAAGGTCTGTTTTCTTTTTGCTAATAAGCTGTAAATAAGATAAAATGGAACTATAAAAGCAAAAAATAAAACAAAATGGTCAAGGTCAGTAAAAACAAAAAAAATAGCCAGGATCAGGGAGAGGATTCAGACAAGCTGCTCCAGCACCTTCGCGATGAGTCGGAGGAGCAACAGGCCGCCTATCTCGCTGAGGCCAGCGAACTGCCTTATATCGATTTGAATATTTTTCCCGTCAGATGACGCTTTTTCAGAGAGTGGGAAAAGAAGTTCGCATCGGAGTGGTAGACCCGGAAAACCAGGAAACAGCTTCTTTTATTGAAAAATTGAAAGAGGACAACAACTGGAGCATCCATCTTTACGTGATATCTTTTTCTTCGCTCAAGAAAATATGGAGCAGATACGCCGAGGCTCCTTTTCTGGAAAGCTTGGAGAGAATGCAGATTTCCCTTACCGGGGAAGATCTGGAGAAGTTTGAGAAGGATTTTGGCGGGCTATTGGGCCTGAAGAAAAGGATCAGGGAGATCCCGACGACGCAAATAGTTTCCACTATCATGGCGGGCGCGATAAAAATGAAAGCTTCCGATGTCCATTGTGAACCGCAGGAGGACCAGGTAAGGCTCCGCTTCAGGATCGATGGAGTTCTGCAGGAAATAGGCGATCTGCCGACGGACATATACAAATTCATCCTTTCCCGCATCAAAATGATGGGAAAAATGAAGATAAATGTCCGCGATGTCGCCCAGGACGGACACTTTTCTGTGGATATGGAAAACGGAGGGTTCAATATCCGTGTCAATATCATTCCTGGAAACCATGGGGAATCGATCGTTATGCGTCTTTTGAATCAGGCTGACGTGATGCTTTCCATCGAGCAGTTGGGGCTTCGCGGCTTGGCTTATGAGCAGGTGCAAAAGCAAATAGAACAGCCGCATGGAATGATCCTCACGACCGGTCCGACTGGAAGCGGAAAAACGACCACTCTCTATGCGATAGTCAATAAACTTAACACTTCCGAAACCAAAATAATAACCATCGAGGATCCGATCGAATATGAAGTAAAGGGTATTTCGCAAACGCAAATAGCCAAGGAAAGAAATTATACTTTCTCGGAAGGGCTTCGCGCCATCGTGCGTCAAGACCCGGATGTTATCCTGGTGGGTGAAATTAGAGATGAAGAAACGTCGGACATCGCGGTCAATGCGGCGCTGACGGGACATTTGGTGCTTTCCACTTTGCACACCAACAATGCCCCGGCTTCCATTCCGAGGTTCATTGAGCTCGGAGTGAAGCCGAATCTGATCGCGCCTTCGATAAACGCTTTTATCGCGCAAAGGCTCGTGCGAAAACTCTGCGATTGCAAAGAGGCGTATAAGCCAGCCAAGGAAACCATAGCATCAATCAAAAAGATCCTCTCGATCATTTCACCGAAGGCTAAAATAGAGATCCCGAAGAACGTTGAAAGCTTGTATCGTCCGGTTGGCTGCGCCAAGTGTCATAACTTGGGGTACAAGGGCAGGATCGGTATTTTCGAAGTGTTGACGATCAATGAGAATATCGAGAAGTTGATCTTGGAGATGGCCGGGGAAAGGGAAATCTCCCAGGCCGCCATGCAAGATGGAATGATAACGATGGCACAGGACGGAATTCTCAAGGCCGTCGAAGGGGAGACCTCCATGGAAGAAGTTTGGAGGGCGACCGGGCAGAGCGAGTTTTTGGAAGAGATTTATGAAAAATTGATGGAGCAGTCGCTCTCGCGTTCGGTTGAAATTTCCGAGGAGGATATGCAGACCGTTTCCGAAAGCGTCGCTTCGATCGAGAAACTGGCAGAGCTTCTCAGGGGAGCAAATCAAAAGAGCGTCGCCAAATATGTCTTTGCAAGCAGTCTGCTTTTAGGGGTAGGGGATATACATATAGAACCGGAAGAGAACGACGTGAAGATAAGATATAGGATAGACGGGATATTGCAGACGATCGCGACCATTCCGCTCAATGAATATCCGAGCTTTTTAGGGGAGATCAAATTCCTCAGCGGCTTCAAGGCGGACGTTCGGGAGGGAGTCAAAGATAGCAGGTTTGCGATAACCCTGGAAAAACCTTTCGGAAAATTGACGGAAACAAAGGTGGATGTGCGCGTCTCAATAATTTTGGGCGGATACGGGGAGACCGTCGTAATGAGGCTCCTCAGTAAATCCGCCGTGGCCTTGGATTTGGAAAAGCTGGGCATCAGGAAGCAAAATCTCCAAAGGATATTGGACGCTTCTAAAAAGCCTAACGGGATATTCCTCAATACCGGTCCGACTGGAAGCGGTAAGACGACCACTCTCTACAGTATCTTGGGCATATTGAACAAGCCGGAGGTGAAGATAATTACGGTCGAGGACCCGATAGAATACCAAATGGAGGGCGTATTGCAGACCCAGGTGAACGATAAGGAGGGATACGGGTTTTCCACGGCGCTGCGCTCGCTCCTGCGCCAGAATCCGGACATCATGATGATCGGGGAAATCCGCGACGAGGAGACGGCCAATATCGCTGTCCAGGCGGCACTGACCGGTCACTCCATCCTTTCGACCCTTCACACGAACGACAGTGCGGCTTCGATCCACAGGCTTCTTAATATGGGGGTCGGGGGCGACGACTTGGCGACCGCGATGAACGCCTTGATGGCGCAAAGGCTTGTGCGAAAGCTTTGCGAGTGCAAGGAAAAAACCGTTCCGACGCCGGAAGAAAAAGAAAAAATAGAAAAAGTTATCAAAACTATTTCGGAAAAGTCAGGAGTTTCGATTCCAGCGGTTGAAAGTATGTATAAGCCTAAGGGATGTGAGAAGTGCAACCAAATCGGATATAAAGGACGGACGACTATCAGTGAGGACGGAATGCTCAAGGTTTTGGAAGGGGAGACGACGCTCGAAGAGGTCGAGAGGATGGTTGGGGAGTAGTTACAGACGATAGGTTATAGGGGTTAGGTCTTAGGAAATATGAAATAAAAATCCCCTCCACGGAAAGATGTGAGGGGTTTTTTCTTGGGATATACAAAAAAGCCCCAAAGGGCTTTTCTTAGCGCTCACTAATCTGTAGACAAATCCCGGGAATTAGATCCCCGGGGAAGCGTCAGTGTCGAGGAATACCGCAGCCGAAACCACAATACCCATGTCTGGACAAGAAAGACGCCAGATTTGAGGACAAAAGATAGAAGCCCCCAAATTGTCTACAGGTCAGTGAGAACCTGTTTTCTATGTTGTCAATTTCCGCGGTTTTACCTCACGAAATACCAGCTTAGCACAGCTTTATTTTTTTGTCAAGTCGTGCTACCATTGGTTTGCTGATGACCTAACCGGCCCCTTTTCGGGGTCCAATAGTTACTACGCCCAAACGCCCAAAGTGTTTCATTTATAAAAACCGTTATGATTACGAGTTCACAGGAAAACCAAGAGGATATCGTCCTTGATAATACGCTCAGGCCCCAGAGATTTGAGGAATATGTGGGCCAGGAGAAGGTCAAAAAGAACCTACGTATCTTCATTGAGGCTGCCAAGAAAAGAGGCGATGTGATCGAACATGTTCTCCTCTATGGACCGGCCGGACTTGGAAAAACGACGTTGGCCAACATCATCGCCAAAGAAACCGGGGTTAATATCCGGGTGACTTCAGGGCCGGCGATCGAAAGAGTGGGGGATCTGGGCTCAATCCTCACTAATCTTCAGGATGGGGACATTCTTTTTATCGATGAAATCCATAGGCTTAATAAAATAGTGGAAGAAGTGCTCTACCCGGCGATGGAGGATTATAAGTTGGATGTGATCATCGGAAAGGGTCCTTCGGCCCGCACTTTGCAATTGGATCTGCCTAAGTTCACTTTGATCGGAGCGACGACGAGGCTCGGAGCGCTTTCCAATCCGCTCCGTAACAGGTTCGGGGCGATACACCGCCTCGAATTCTACACGGAAGACGAAATGGAAAAGATCATCGGCAGGAGCGGCAAGATTTTGGAGATAGAAATGGATGAAGAAGGTTGCAAAGAGATTGCCAGATGTTCCCGTCAGACGCCCAGGGTCGCTAACCGGATCCTCAAGCGGGTGAGGGATTACACGCAGGTCCACGGAAACGGAAAAATAGACAGAGCGGTTGCCAGGGAGGCCTTGGAGATGTTGGATGTTGACCATTTCGGACTTGAGCCGACGGACAGGAACATTTTGGAAACCATCATTCAGAAATTCAAAGGGGGTCCGGTCGGAATCCAGACGATCGCGGCCGCCACTTCGGAAGAAATCGAAACGATAGAGGACGTCTATGAGCCGTATTTGATCCAATTAGGATTTTTGGCCAGGACTCCGAGAGGAAGAGTGGTCACGGAAAACGGATACAAACACTTGGGACATGACTTCCCGATGGAAAAACAGAAAAGTCTGGTATAATATGAATACGATACTAACCTGCGAATAAATGCCAATCCGCGAATTGCGAATAGGTATTAAATGAAAACATGGTACTTGTATTTCAAATTCTCTATGCCGCGGTAATGCTGGTGTTTTTGCTGCTCAGCGCCTTCATCGTTTTCCATATCCTCAAATATTCCTACGATAAAAGGGCGGCATTTTTGATGATAGTGATATTTCTTGCATTTACGGGACTGTTGTTTTTCTCCAACATCATATTATTCGCCAATCTTCCGTTGGAGGAAATGCTTTCATATATTCTCTAAAATATTTTTTTTCATGGACGCTTTCAAAGATTTCAAATTCCAGGGCATGAGCCCTGACGAAAAGATCATCAAGGTCCTGCACAGGAACTGGTTCGATATCGCGAGCCAATATTTCTTAGTGCTGCTGGCCGTGGGAGTTTTTTTCTTGGGCATTTATATCTATCCTTTGATATTCCCGCAGTTCGAGGGAACGGAATATAACGTCCTGTTCCTGTTCATTCAGAACACGTTCCTTTTGGCGGTTTGGATATATTGTTTCTTGATCTGGGTGGATTATTATCTGGATATCTGGGTCATCACCAGTGAAAAGATAATCAACATCGAGCAGAAGGGATTGTTCCTGCGAAGGGTCAGTTCCGCCAAATATGAGAAAATCCAAGACGTGACGGTGGAGGTGAAGGGATTCTTGCAGACAATCATCAATTTCGGGGACGTGCGAGTCCAGACGGCCGGAGAATTGGAAAACATAGCTTTCAGAAGAATCAGCAATCCATACGAAGTGAAAAATCTGATCGCGAAAATACAAAAAGAGAAAGAGGCGAAAGGACTGGACGCTTTGGGTGACATGATCAGGGAGAACGCTGGAAACTGAGCCGCCTAGCATTATCCAGGGGGTTTAAATACGGGTGGACGTCAAAACAAAAACAAAAATTTTCAAAAAGGCACTGCTGGTGTTCATTGTGGCGGTGTCTTTTTTATTTGGGAATAGTTCATTTGCAGAAGAATGCAGGAGAGGAGTTGTGATAAATGAGATATACGGCGGAGGAGGAAATTCCGGCTCTTCTTATAAGAATGATTTCGTGGAACTTTATAATTATTCCGATGCGAGTGTCGATTTGAGCGGTTGGGAGATAAAATACGCCCCGCTTTCTTCTGAAAATTTCCTAAAAACGAATTTATCCGGAACGTTGCCGGCAAGGACATACTATTTGATACAAGAAGGGTCTGGAAGCGGAGAAGCTCAAATTTTACCGACGTCTGACGCTGTCGGGTCCATTGCCATGTCGGCATCCGCAGGGAAAATAGCACTTGTGGACCGTGGCGGAATCGAAGTGGATTTTGTGGGATATAACGGAATAGGAAACTCTCTTAGTATGTCCAGGAAAAATAATTGCGATACTAATGACAGTTCAGATTTTGAAGTCAGCGCACCCAATCCTCAAAACAGCGGTTTTAATGAAAACCCTGCTGATCCGGTCGTTCCACCGACAGACGAAGACGATAATAATGAAGACTTCATTGAGTGCCAAGCTGATATATTTTTCAATGAGATATATCCCTTCGAAGGAGAGTTCGTGGAATTAATAAATAAAGGAGAAAAAGAATGTTCTTTGGAGGGGTGGGTTATAAAGGACGAGGTTAACAATGGAGTGGTAATTGAAGATATTTTTATAAGGCCGGGAGATTTTATATTTATCGAAAAAGACTTTTCTTTAAATGCCACGACTCCAGACAAGGCATATTTGCTTAGGCCCGACAATACGGAAGCCCATGCGGTACCATATGACAAACCTATAAATAAAAATTCATACAGCTTTAACGGGAGCGGTTGGCTTTGGACTTCGATCTTAACTCCTGGAAAGGAAAACGAGTTTGATCCCGAGGAGGATGAAGGTGGCATGAATGATGCGGTTGCATATGACCATAATTCCGTATACCTCAACGAAGTTTTCCCCAACCCCTCAATCAACTCGGGGCGGGACGAATACATCGAGATATATAACCGTTCGGACGAAGATGTCGATCTGTCCGGCTGGATATTGAAGGACGCGGCCAAAGCTTCCAAATACGTCTTTCCTGAAAAATCGGTCGTGAAGGCTGGGAAATATTTGGCGGTTTATAAAAGGGAATATAAATTCGCCCTCAATAACAGTGGGAAAGAAACGGTGCAACTGATCGGTTCGGACGGAGTAGTAGTTTCCCAAATGGAATACACCGGGAGCAAAAAAGACGTGTCATACAATTTCGACGGAGAAAAATGGAGGAAGAGCAGATATCTGACTCCCGGGAAAGAGAACGTCTTCGACGACATCGAAGGCTTCGAAGTGAAGGTCGATAAAAAGGTTTACAAGGGAACGTATGCGGATTTCGAAGTGGTTTCCGGGGAGGACGATCTGAAGATAACTTGGGATTTCGGCGACGGAAAGAAAAGTTACAAAGCTAAAACCAAGCACAAATACGAAGATACGGGGAGATATTACGGAAGCGTGATCCTTTTCAACGGAAGCGAGGAAATCAAGAACGGGTTCGAGGTGGAGGTGAAGAAATTTCCGGATCCCAAAGTCAGGATAGTCCAAGTCAATCCCAACCCGACAGGGAAAGACGCGGATTTTGAGAGCATCACGATCAAAAACAAATCCAAGAAGGAAATCAATCTCAATGGCTGGAGTATAGCGTCGGGCAGTTCTTCCAAAAAATTTTCCAACCATCCGATCACGGAGGACTTGATCGTGAAAGCCGGAAAGATTTTGGAAATTACCAGGGAATCTTCCAAATTTTCATTGGGGAACAAAAAAGCGAAGATAGAGCTCCGCTATCCGGATGGGAAAGTGGCGCACGACGTGAAGTATAAAGAGGAGAAGGACGTGAAAGAGGGGATGGTTTATGAAAAAAAGAAGGACGGCGGGTGGGAGTGGGTAAAAAATTCCGGTAATCAGTCGACAGTCATCGGTAACCAAGAAAACCCGGATAGTGATCCGTCAATCGAGATAGGTGAAACGGAAGAAGTAGAAGAAATAGAAGAAGATAGTTTGGTAGTCGGTGAGGATTTCGAAGTGGGTCAGGACGGGGAAATCGTCAGCGGTTTCGGCTTCGGCGAGGAAGAGGACGCGCTGGAGGTCATCTTGATGCTCGTCGACGAATTGGAGCGGGACCTCGATGAGATTTATGCGCAAGGGGATGCGCAAGACGTTAAAAACGTTGAAGTCATCGAATATAAGAAAAATGCCCAAGAAGATATCGGAAAAGTTTCCGAAATTAAAACCGAAAACATTTTCGCCCTAGTCAGTGAAAGGAATTTGGAAATAAGGTTGCCGGCAAGGGATACTGATTCCCCGAAAGTCTTGGGAGCGCGGACGCTCCAGGTGGACGGGGGCGAATACAAATTCACCAGGCCTTTGTCCAAAGAACCCCATTACGCGGTCGTTTTCATGAAAAATATTTCTTCAAGCGCTAATGTTGGAATTAATCTTTTGCTGAATCATTTTTCAAAATAAAACCCCCGACGGCATAGTCTGTCAGGGGTTTGGGTATTTTTACTTCACGAAAGTTCCCATAGAGGGGAGAAAGTCGGGTTCAACTTTCTGAATCCACCAACCATTTAATGAATTCGGATGGAGAGGGGGGAAAGTTAAGTTCAACTTCCTCCCCGATTTTTTAGAATTCCGGAACTTTATGTAATACATCGTTTTCTATTACAGTAAAAAGCTTATCAGCAAAATTCTTGTCAGTTATGCTTCCTGGAGAGAGGCCAATTTTCCAGGCACCCTCTATTGTCCCATCATGATCCCATCCTACATAGTCCACCTCGAATTTAGTGGCGTACTTATCTCCCTTTTCGTTTGCAAGAGTCAAAAAGAAACTTTTGCCCTCAAGGTGGTAGGGGAGAAAGGGAATTTTTATTATTTTTCTAAACTCCGGTACTTGTAATTTATTTGCATCTGCCAAAATTCGAATGTAAGCCAGTACGTTATAAATTTGCATAGCAATCTCCTTTTCGTTTTGAGTCCGTCGACTATTTTTTTGTGAAAGAACTTCTCTTTTCTGAATCCACCAACAATTTGATGAACTCGGATAGGGAGGGGAGAAAGCCAGGTTCAACTTCCTCCCCGAAGCACATCGCATCAATAAAGCATTTTACCTCAACTTTCTTTCCAGTTTTTCACCGACAATGGCCAGCGTTCTTGAGTATAGCCACAAGAACATTTTCTATGCTCTTTGCCAATGTCCAGACTTTTGAAATCTGCAATCCATGGCGTCCATTTGTAACTTTTACAACGAGGGCACTCATTTTTCGCTGTGAATAATCCATGGATTGCAATTGCCAGCCCAATGATGATTACAATAAGTATTCCTATGATAATATTGGCGATCATGAATACACTCCTTTCGGTTGAGGGTTGGTTGTAAAGAACTAGGTAATGAATATCACTTGTTACTTTTTCATCGTAACAGCGTAGTATACAGCAAAAAAAGAAAAATGTCAATAATAGACGTCAAATATTTCTGTTTGGCTTAAGAGGCAAAAGTAATAAATTGCCTAAATTAAGCAAAATATTGACAAAATATGCCATTATGATATACTATATATGTTGACGAAAAATATCGACATATTTAAGTTATAAAGTTCATAAAGTGGCAAGTTTATCAAGTTTTAATAAGGAAATATGGAGATTAGACAGGTTTTGGAACAATTCGGGCTCAATGGCAGGAAGGCGGACGTATATCTGGCCGCTTTGGAGTTGGGAAGCGCTTCCGTCATCGATATTTCCAAGAAGGCCTCCGTCAAAAGGACGACTTGCTATGACATTTTGCAGGACTTGATGAGAGATGGACTCATTTCTGAAACTGTCAGAGGCAAAAAGCGTCTTTTTGTCGGCGAAGAGCCTGAAAAGATACAAAGACAACTCAAACACAAGGAAAGGCTGTTTTCGGAAATTTTGCCCCAATTGCAATCGATCCACAACGTCCGGGGTTCCAAGCCCAAGATAAGGTTCTATGAAGGCAAGGAGGGATTGAAAGAGGTATATGAAGACACATTGAAACACGGCGGGGAAATCATCGGTGTCGGTTCTTATGACATCGTCAATGTTTTGGGGAAAGAATGGATGGACGATTATCTGCGAAGACGCGTCAAGGCCGGGATATATGCCAGGGGAATGGCTCCTGGCAACGAATCGATGATGAGAGATTTTATTTCCAAAGATCAGGAGCAAAGACGCTCAACTAAGGTCATCGACCCGAAAAAATATCCATTCTCAATCGAGATTAATGTGTATGGACACAATAGGGTCGCGCTGATGTCCGCCAAAGAGGAGGTCGGGCTCATCATCGAAGGCGCAGAAATCCACAACACCATGAAACTCATTTTTCAACTCATCTGGGACCTGCTTCCGGAAATCAAAGTGAAATGAATTTCCCTTGAAATGCCTGTTCCACGGTGCTAGTATAGGCTTGCAAGGCAAGCAGTTGAAAGTCTATCAAGTTTCAAGTTTATCAAGAAGCTCTCAGATTGGATTTTAACTAAAACCTAAAACCTAACACCTAGAACCTAAACATATGAGCGGACACAATAAATGGTCGGGGATAAAACATAGGAAAGGGGCGCAGGACGCCAAGCGGGCGAATGTCTTTACTAAATTCGGCCGGCTGATTTCGATCGCGGCGCGCGAAGGAGGCGGAAACCCGGAATCCAACGTGAAATTGAAATTCGTCATCGACCAGGCCAGGAAGGTGAATATGCCCAAGGACAACATCGAAAGGGCTATCAAGAAGGGAACGGGGGAACTCAAAGACGGAGCCCAAATCGAAGAGGCGCTCTACGAAGCGTATGGACCGGGAAATATCGCGATGCTGATCAAGTGCGCGACTGACAACAAAAACAGGACGGTCGGCGAGATCAAAGCGGTGCTTAACAAGCTCGGCGGAAAGATGGTTCCGGAAGGGAGCGTGAGTTTTTCTTTCAGGCAAGTGGGAAACGTCGACGTAGTCGTGGGCGGCAGGGATCCATATGAAGTGGAACTGGAAGCGATCGAAGCCGGAGCGGAGGATACGATATATTCCGACGATATGCTCACGGTTTATACTAAGTCGGAGGATCTTTGGACGGTCAAAGCTGAGTTGGAAAAGAAAAACCTTGAAATAGACGGAGCGTCGTTGGTTTTCATGCCGATGCAGAAGATCGAGATCGACGAGAACACCAAATTGGATTATGAGAACATGCTGGAAAAACTGGACGATTTGGACGACGTGCAGGAAATTTACGATAACCTGTAGGGTGTAATTTCAAATTAAGAATTTTGAATTTCGAATGAAATCCTAATTTCCCAATGATTTAAAAAATTCAAAATTCAAAATTAAAAATTTATTCAAAATTCAAAATTCAAAATTCAAAATTCTCCCGAACCCCTCCGGGTTTTGGGAATAGATCCTGGGACAGCCATCGTGGGCTGGGCTGTTTTGGAGGAAAAGGATGGAAAAGTAGGGTCGGTGGCCTATGGGCATATTTCAACTCATAAGGATAACCCGACGGCGCACCGTCTTTTGGAGGTGGCTGTGGATCTGGAGGAGATAATCAAGAAATATAAACCGCATGAGGCTGCGGTTGAAGATCTTTTCTTTTTTAAGAACGCCACGACGGTCATCAAGGTAAGCCAGGCCAGGGGCGCTATCCTCTTGACTTTAGAGAAATTAAGTGTTATAATTAACGAATATACGCCCCTTCAGGTGAAGCAGGCGATTACCGGATATGGAAGGGCTGAAAAGAGCCAAATGCAGCTCATGGTGAAGAATATCTTGAAACTCAAGGAGATCCCTAAGCCGGATGATACTGCCGACGCCATCGCTATCGCTCTTTGCCACTTGAATAGCCGAAAAATAAGGCAACTGCGCGGCTAATGTGCTGTCGGGTCAACGCGTTTTTTGAACTCGTGAACCCGTTAACACGCTAACCGATTAATAGACATTACTATGGAGAATATCAGCCCAATTCTGAGCTATTTCATCGAACAAGGCCTTCCTTTGGATACGGTCATTATGCTTTTCATGCTGCCGATCATCGTGAC
>LCKI01000029.1 GCA_001001345.1 Parcubacteria group bacterium GW2011_GWC1_45_14
AAATGGAAAAAGAAAACTTGTTCGTCATTTCACTTGGAGGATCGCTCATCGTGCCGGAGGAAATCGATTGGGAGTTCGTAAAATCATTCAAAGAACTTATCGAGAAGCAGATTGAAGAAGGGAAGAGGTTCATTATCGTGACGGGTGGAGGAAGGTTGGCAAGAAAATATATCGAAGCGGGAACGAAAGTCGATGATATCGAGAACGAGGACAAGGATTGGCTAGGAATCCACGCCACCAGAATGAACGCTCATTTTGTCAGGACCGTTTTTCGAAAGCACGCGCATCCGACCATCAACAAAAACCCCTATGACCTGGAAGGATTCCTCAAGGCCAAGGAATCGATCCTGGTCGCCGCGGGATACAAACCTGGAAACTCGACCGATTTCATCGCGGTTCTCATCGGCAAGCAGTTCGGAGCCAAAAAAATCGCCAACCTTTCAAATATTGATCATGTCTGCGACAGCGACCCGCGCACCAATCCTGACGCTAAGAAAATCGAAAGTATCGACTGGAAGGAATTTCGAAAGATAGTTGGGGACAAGTGGGACCCGGGAGCCAATGTCCCGTTCGATCCGGTCGCTTCCAAACTTGCGGACGAGGAAAAAATGGAAGTCGCGATCATGAACGGCAAAAACCTTTCGAATCTGGAAAAATATCTGGAAGGGGAGAGGTTCGAAGGAACGATTATAATGTAGGTTATAGGTGATAGGGATCAGGTTTTAGGGAATACAGAAACAGCGGCTGAGGTCGCTGTTTTATCATTTGACAGGAGCAAGATTTATCAGTATTTTAAAAACACTAAGGAATTTGCCCTTCAAAATGGCCGCAGGGCAAATCGCGCGACGTAAACATATAAACAAAGCAAAATCAAAGTCGTCGCGTCTGACCAATCCATCGTGTAGGTTGGCAGCAGGATTTCAGCCTCGTTGAAAACAGGTTTGTGTATCTGGAAATGGGAGACCAAACCAACAGGGTCCGTCAGTAACGGCGAGTGAGCTTCGGACCGGTGCTCAAGCGCACCTTACCTGTTCTCGACGAAGTGGTACCGGGCGGCATGAGTCTCAATGAGCATGCCGCCTTTTTTCTTTTGTGATATAATCAAGACGGAATTTCGCAACGCCGAATTTTTCCAATTTCGCCGCCCGGGAAAATATTGTTGCTGCCACCTACCCGGGCGGCTTTTTTTATTCGGGCTTGATTTTTCCTCTGGACAAAAGAGTTTGCAAATGATAGACTGAGGAGCTTAAAAAGTTCTTTCAATAAACCCATATATATCAAGGAAAGGCAGGTGGATTATGGCGAATGTCGAGTTTTTGAACCCCGGGGACAAGCGGAGCATGGAACTTCTTAAGGAAATTCTTGGTCTGGCCGGTATGCTCGTCGGCGGAAATTTTCCCTCCGACCAAGCGGAAAAAGTGGAAAAATTTCTTGCCGGCATGCGGGAGCCTGAAATCAAGGAAGCAGTAATTATCCCGGTCAAAGACGAAAGGGAAATTGCGGTTCCTAAGAAAAAAGACATGGCAGTGCCCTCTCAACCCCCGCAGTCATCACCGATAAAAATCGTCGCTAATGACGATATCCAAGAGGAACCGGTGTATCTTATTGGTGAATTTGAAGAAAATCAACACAAGGTTCACGATACCAAAAAGTTTTCGCTGAATTCCCAAAGACTTCTCAAGTTCCTAAATAATCCTGACGGATATGCCACAGGGTGGCATGCTGAAACCCTTAGCGCATTAGAGGATTTCGTAACTAAATACGAAATCGGGGAGCTTTACCTGCAGGAAAAATCCATGGAGGTCCTCAGTGCGATCAATGCCCGCAATTGTCTTCTGGGAAAACCTGATGGCGGTCTGGCATTCATAAGGATCAGGAATAATGACCAAATAATTTCATGGCCTAATTTCAATAAGGATTTACTAGGGAAAGTTATCGGTCCTGACGGTATCGAGCATGACCAGATCGCCGATATTATCCACATCGCTGTTCCGCACTGTGATATGACATCAGTAACCTTTTACAGATTTCCTCCACCTCCGCCACAAAAAAATCATGGATTTGCAAAGAAGATGTAGTGCAAAGAAATGAAAAAAGCCCGGAATGAAAAATCCCGGGCTTTTCCATATATCAAAAAATGAAAATTTAAGTAACATCACAAACGAGCAATAAGTCAATATTTCAAAGGTTTATTCGAGATGATATACTTAAGCCATGAAAAAGCTCGTATTCGACATCGAAACCATAGGGGAAAACTTCGAGACCTTGGATGAAACTACCAGGGAAGTTTTGACACGTTGGATCAAAAAAGAATCGGAAAACGAAATCGAATATGAAAAGGCTCTGTCCGACATGAAAAACGGCTTGGGATTTTCCCCGCTCACCGGGGAGATCGTCGCCATAGGGGTGTATGACGTGGAAAGAGAAAGAGGTGCGGTTTATTTCCAAGCCCCGGACGCAAGCGCCGAAGAATTCGAAGAAAGCGGGGTGAAATTCAAGCCCATGGGCGAAAAGGAGATGCTAGAAAGATTTTGGAAGCTTGTCGAAATTTATGAGGAATTCATAAGCTTCAATGGCAGATCGTTCGATGTGCCGTTTCTGATGATCCGCAGCGCGATCCATGGAATCAGGCCGAGCAAAAACCTGGTTGGGAAGAGATATGTCGGTATGCACCAACGGGATGCCAGGCACATCGACCTTCTGGACCAATTAACTTTCTATGGCACGGTCAGAAAAAAGGGAAATCTACATCTTTGGTCGCGCGCGTTCGGCATCAAAAGCCCGAAAGCGGAAGGTGTGACAGGGGATGATGTCGGGAAACTTTTCAAAGAGAGAAAATATTTGGAAATCGCGCGTTACAATGTCGGCGATCTCCAGGCCACCAAGGAGCTATATCTACGGTGGGAGAAATATCTGAAAATTTAGCAAAGAAAAAAGGCGTCAATCGTGACCGCCTTTTTGTTGATAGGAAACATCTTTTTTTCAGCACATATCTTTACCTATAGGAGGGATTCCTCTTATCCTTCGCCCTTTTTTGTCGTAATATCCCCGCTCCTGCAAATCACCCATAATTTCTCTGCTGATTTCATCGAGACTGTCCGGTTCCGCACATTGCTTCTGTGGGTCGTTTTCCGTTTCTTGGAAATAACTTATGGCATTGATCCAAATAAAAACAGAAACGAGGGCCAACTCCCTTGAGATAACAGGGAGGATGGGATCGGAAAGCATAAGGATGATCGCGAACGCGAGCAGTAAAAACACGTAGATCCTGTTTAGGAGAATCACCCGTTCAGCCTTTGTCATCCGCCATTTGTCGATCATAACACCTTCTCCTTTTTGAGAGTATCGACATCGCCAAGATCTTCTTTTCCATATACTTTGCGATATTGAAAAATCGGAAATATCATAAAAAATCCCAATACCCAAAGGATCAAAAACCATGTCGCTAATTCGGAATCGTCCAGTTGCTCCTTGGCCTTCATGAAAATCAGCAATGAACCCAGGAGCAGGAGAATCAAACACGATACGAGAATTTCTTTGGCAGATCTCGGCCGATATTTTTTTTGCTTGATCGCTTTCATTGGTACGTTCTTGGCCCACCAACGGTCCGTATTTTTCAAATATCCTACGGTCATGTCTCACTTTCTGTTCGAGTGTCATGCCGTCGTGCGCATGAAGGAATTTATGTCCCGGTTTTAATTCTCTTTTCTTGTTTCTTTTCCTTCTCGCATTTCTACTCATCGACATGATCAATTCCTCCTTTGTGCGAAGTATGAAGTTTTAAAACAACTATAAAATATATTGAAATTCCTATTCCAAATCTTGAGAAACTGGCGCCTATTTTTTCTTGACCGAAAGGCTTTTTGATTCCTTGTCCAAAACCTTGGCCGCCTCGATGTCCTTTCTAGCGGAAGGAGAGAGCACTCCCATGACGCTCTTGAGAGCTATTCCGTCTATTTTCAGAACCTGCTCCCATTTGTCGAGAGGTTCCAATATATCGCGTATCATCTTATCGTCATATTTATATGTTTTTCGAAGCGTTTGGGCGATGATCCCTTTTTCACTGAAAACCCTCTCCACGCCTTCCTGATCCATATACTGTTCGATTTTTTCCTGAAGTTTCGCCATTTTCAATTTCTTTTGCGAGAGCTCGTTTTTCGTGTCGATATATTCATCGATCGCCTCGTTGATTTCCTCGGTATCGATCTTTCTTTCCTCCTTGAACTTGTGCCTCCAGGCCGGACAGATTTTTTGGAATCCGCACCAATCGCAAAGCGGGTTCACGTTAGGCGGGAAGCTGCTTTTTTCGATTTCCTGAATGACTTCCAGAAAGAGCTTCTTGGTGCTGTCCAATTGTTCCTTGGTCCTAGAGGAACTAAGCTTCACTCCGTGCTTGAGGTAATAGAGACTCACGGTAATTTTGTCCAAATTCTCGATCTCCTTCGGATAGCGCGCCAAAAAAGCATTGAGATAAACCGAAAGCTGGAGATCGTTGTCCACTTTTTCCTGGGAAGGCATCTTTTTGGTCGTTTTGTAATCGATGATTTCGTATCCATCTTCGGTCTTATCGATGCGGTCGATGATTCCGGAAACCACATGGCTTTCTATCTCGATCTGAAAACGGCTCTCAAGATCAACAATATTGAAATCTCCAGGATTATTTTTCTTGTAATAATTTTGGATCATGGAAACTCCCAGCGAAAAGGCTGCGCGCTCCTCCAGTTCATCCTCATATATCTCGCTGTTCCAATTTTTGGAAAAATAATCCAAGGCCTGCTCGATATTCGGCGGAACCAGGGAAGGGGAATGGATGAAGTTTAACGTGGAATGGACAAGCGTTCCGAAAACGGCCTCCTTGCTTTTAGGTTCCTTGATCTTATCTATGTTGGAATATTTATATTTGAGCGGACAAGTCTGGAACGTATTCAAAGCTGAATATGAAATGCGCATAAAAAAATCTGTTTATAAATTTTATAAAAATCCCGGATATTCTTATGGTAATTGTATAAAGAATCGGGAAAAAAGGCAAAGAAATAGGCCCCACGTACGTTCATGGGGCCTATTCGGGGAAATCCCCCAACAGTTCAGTTGAAAAATTTATTTCTAACTAAAGCTGAAAATTCTTTGGCGGTAGGGATATCGTTGTTTTCAAAGAGCACTGTCGCCACGACATGCTCATCGACCATACAGAAAATTCCGTTGGGGTCGAGGACAAATGCCAGGGAAGGAAAGACGCTGTCGGCAGGGTGATAAAATCTGATCCTATCGGATTTCATCTCACGGATGAACCTGATGGTGGCGGAAAATCCCACAACCACCTCCCGGTAAAGCCCGAAGACCGTTTCTTTTTCAGGGCTGAGTCCGGAATGCCTTTCCATGAATCTTCTGATAAATAATTCCTCTTCGGTCGTTTTTACCATCGTATTCTTTTGATCTGGCATGGTGTCCTCCCTTTACTGATGAAGTAAGATCTTTTTTTAGAATCAGGCCATTTTTGGGATTTCTTGTCATATTGAGGCTTTGGAGATCTGCTGATAATAGGACTAGATATTCCCAGAGGCTCCAGTGCAGGCAAGCGGGAAATCAAATAATAATCCGAGAGTGAACAGCATGCTTCGATAAGGCTCCGCTTAGTGATGATGCCAGAATCTTTATCTGAGTCTGTTTCTCCCAAACAGATCACTTCCACGACGCAGCCCGATATTCCTTGCTGATCCAACAGACCCAAGATTTCAGACGCCCTACCGACCGCTTCCTTCTTGCTTGAACTTATTATCAATATCTCCACGATTTCCTCCCGATTGAAGTGTTGAAAGAACTTAGTTAACCAGTCTATTATTTATTTCAAGACGTGTCAATAAAGCCATTCGTCCAGGACTTGACTCTTCCGTGAATAAATTATAAGATTAAAGCATACTAAATTAGTAGGATATTAAGATTTTAGAGATCCTTCGGCTTTTCCGCCCAGCGGCGAATTCGCTTAGGACGCAAGCTTCGCATGCGATTTTCCACTAGGGCCGAGTATGGCCTCAAGGCCATGTTGAATCTGGCCCATAATTTCCCGGAGCAAAAGAGCATCAAAGAGCTTTCTGAGGAAGAATCCATCTCGCCAAAATATCTCGAAAGGCTTATGGGTACGCTCAAAAAAAACGGATTGGTCCTTAGCATGAAAGGGCAGAGCGGGGGATACGTGCTCTCGAAAAAACCTTCGGCGATGACCGCCGGAGAAGTCATCGAGGCGTTGGACGGACCGATCGCACCGATGAAATGCACGAGTTCCAATTGCGCCATCGCTAAGACCTGCAATTCAAGTACGATCTGGACGGAACTGGAGCAGCAAATAAAAAAAACTCTGTACGGTTATACCCTCAAAAAACTAATCCATAAGAATTCGAAAATGTAATCCCGCACCAGATTTCAAATAAGGCTTGGGTATTTTCACAAAAAATAAACATGGAATCGCCTACAGCTTAGCGGAGTTTCAAATAATAAAAAATAACGAATAAATCGGTGCGGGACGCTCATAATTATGGCTTTTCGCTCCGCTCAAAGATAATTATGGCGAGAATATATCTCGATTACGCGGCGACGACTCCAGTGGACAAAAGCGTCCTGGATGCGATGCTGCCATATTTTTCCAAAAATTTCGGCAACCCGATGTCAGTGCACAGTTTCGGACAGGAAACGCTCGAAGCGATAGATGACGCCAGGGAGGAAGTTGCGAAATTCCTAAGCTCGTCTCCGACGGAAATAGTGTTCACTTCCGGAGCGACGGAGGCCAACAACCTTGCGATCAAGGGCGTTTTGCGGTCTTTTTATTCCATTGTGAGAAAAGAAAACGAGAAACCGCATATCATCACGACTTCCATCGAGCATCATTGCGTGCTGGACAGCTGCAAGGCCGCTCAGAAAGACGGCTTGGCCGAGGTCACCTTCCTGCCGGTACACAAGGACGGGATAGTGAGACTTGATGATCTGAAAAAAGCCATCAAGCCGAACACGATTTTTGTTTCAGTGATGTATGTCAGCAACGAAATCGGAACCGTCCAGCCCATTTCCGAAATCGGAAAACTGCTTTCAAAAATAAACAGCGAAAGGGAAGAGGCGAAATTGCCGAAAATACTTTTCCATACCGACGCGACGCAAGCTACTAACTATTGGGATTGCGACGTGACAGGGCTCGGCGTCGATCTGCTCTCTTTTTCCGGGCACAAAATCTACGCTCCTAAAGGAACCGGCGTACTCTATATCAAGAAAGGAACTGCGATAAAAAGGATTCTGGACGGAGGAGACCAGGAATACAAGATGCGCGGAGGAACGCATAACCTTACCGGCATCGTCGGATTAGGCGCCGCGGTTTCGACACTCAATGACGCAAAAAGCAAAGAGAAAGTCAGAAGACAAATCGAAAAACTCAGAGATCATCTTATTGCCAAAATCCTGAAAGAAATTCCCAAATCATACCTAAACGGCTCAAAAGAAAAAAGGACTCCGAATATCGTCAATTTCCGCTTCGACGACGTGGAGGGCGAAGGATTGCTGCTCTCGCTGGATCTCGAAGGAATCGCGGTTTCTACGGGCTCGGCCTGCTCTTCCGGAGCGTTGGACCCATCCCATGTCCTGCTGGCATTGGGGCTTCGTCACGAACAAGCGCATGGAAGCCTTAGGGTTTCAATAGGCAAGCACACGACCAAGCAGGAAGTCGACATCTTCATCAAGAAACTGAAGGAGACGGTCGCGAGACTTCGAAGAATTTCCGGCAACGTCATGGCAGATTTCAAATAAACATTATTTATTCGCAATTCGCGGATTGGAATTTATTCGCGGATTAGCATAACTTCACACATGCAGAAATATTCAAAAAAAGTGATCGAGCATTTCACACGTCCCCATAACCAAGGCGCGATGAAAAACGCTGACGGTGTCGGAACCGTGGGAAACCC
>LCKI01000030.1 GCA_001001345.1 Parcubacteria group bacterium GW2011_GWC1_45_14
CTATCCTGTGGTTGCGGCTCAAAAGTGTCATAATAATAATCGGAAATCCCGATATTTCTCAGGACGTTATCCAGATAACCCTTGGCTTCAAAAAATTCGACCGCCCTGCCCTTCTCGCCTTTCATGTCAAAAACCATCATTCCGGAAAGCATGTTTTTCTCTTGCGGAAGAATGTCGCCGTTTCTCCAATACACGCGCCCCATCTCGAATATAGAAAATTCCCTGAAGTTTTTGAGGTTTTCCCGCACGTTTTTCAAGAGTCCCGGAAAAAGGCTGACTCGCATCAGGTTCTGGTCTGCATTGAGCGAGTTTTCCAATTCGACGTGCCTTATGGCCGAGAATTCAGAAACTCCCGCATCCTTTTGTCCGTAGAAAGAATAGTTATAAACTTCCGAAAAACCTTCCGCCACCAGGATGTTTTTCAATTTCCTTTCGAAAAGCCTTTCCTCGTTGATTTTCGGAGATCGCACTGGAGCCAAAGGCGGGACAGCCTCGATCTTCTCATAGCCATATATCCTTCCGATTTCTTCAATGAGATCCTCCTGCGTCTCAAGATCCAGCCTGAATGTAGGGATTTCGACTGACACGGTTTTTCCGCTCCCTTTTACCCTGTTAAATTGCTTCGCACCGGCTATGCCGGATTTAACAGGGTTAACTTTCATTCCAAGCAGCGAAAGGATTTCCTTGCTTCTCTTGGCAGAAATGTCCTCTCCTAAAAGCTTGCCCACGTAATCCAAATCCAATTTCACTGACCATGGCTTCGCTTTTTTCGGATATTGGTCGCAAATCCCCTCCAATTCTCCTTCGGAAATATGCTCAAGGATCTCAATGACTCTGACCATGGATTTTTCCGCCAAAGAGGGATCAATCTTCTTTTCGAATCTGATCGCGGCATCCGTCGGAAGCGCGAGATTCATCCTTGTCCTCCTGATGGAGGGCGCATCGAAATTGGCCGCTTCGATGATTATTGAAGTAGTTCCTTCTGTCACACCGCTGTCAAGCCCGCCCATCACTCCGGCCAGCGCGATAGCTTTTTCCTTGTCCGCGATAACGATATCCGCTTTCGTAAGTTTTTTCACTGAGCCGTCCAGGATTTTTATCTCCTCTCCTTCCTCGGCAAGCCTTACGATTATTTCCTTTCCAACTTTTTCAGAGTCGAAAGCATGCAGCGGCTGCCCGAGCTCCAACATCACGAAATTGGTCGCGTCCACGACATTATTTATCGCCCTGATTCCGGATTTCTCCAACCTGTTTCGGAGCCACTGCGGCGAATCCCCGACTTTCACGTTTTCCAAAACCGCTCCGATATATCTCGGACAGACGACTTTGTCTTCAACCGAAACCTTGAGTTTCTTGGTTTTCTTTTTAGGAAGGATGAGCCCGTCATAATCATAATCGATCTTTCTTTTTTCCACAGCCGCGATTTCCCTGGCCATACCGACATGCGAAAGCGCGTCATGCGCCCTGTTGGCCAACACGTCGACTTCGATGGAAGCGTCGTCCAATTCCAAAGCTTCAGCGAAAGGAACGCCTACTTTCAAATCATCTCCCAAGATAAAAATTCCGCTATGGTCACTTCCCATTCCAAGTTCATCCAAAGCGCAAAGCATGCCGAAAGATTTCGCTCCGCGGATTTCGGCTTCCTTGATTTCCAAACCGTTCGGCCCGCCTGCCGGCGAGGCAGGGAGCTTGGCTCCGACCAAAGCGACCGGGACCTTGTCCCCGACTTTGATGTTGCGCGCCCCACAAACTATTTCCAAAACTTCCTTACCGACGCTGACCTTGGTCAATTGCAATTTGTCCGCGTTAGGATGAGCTGAAATTTCCAAAATTTGCCCCACGACGACCTTATCGAAATCGGTTCCATTTTTCTCGATACCCTCGATTTCAAACGCATGGAAAGTCAAAAGGTCCGCTATTTCCTCGGCGTTCTTTTTCGTTCCCGACAGCTCCTTGAGCCATTTGTAGCTATATTTCATATTTTTAGAATTGCTTTATGAATCTTAAGTCTCCGCTATGGAAATTCCTGATGTCGTCTATCTTGTGACGGATAATCAAGAGCCTTTCCAAACCGAATCCCCAAGCGAATCCCTGGTATTTTCCGCGGGGATATCCGGAGGCCACGAAGACTTCCTGGTTAACCATACCGGCTCCGCCGACTTCCAACCAACCCGTTCCCTTACAGACAGGGCAACCCTTCTGTCCGCAAACGGTACAAGTTATATCGAATTCGAACCCAGGCTCCACGAAAGGAAAAAAGCTCGGCCTTACCCGCACGTCTATTTCTTTCTTGAAAAAACTCGAGAAAAATTGCTGGGCTAGAAATTTGAAATGTCCGACATTGATGTCGTCTCCCACTACCAGGGCTTCAAACTGATAGAAAGTGTGTTCATGCCGGGCGTCCGTCGCTTCATTTCTAAAACATTTTCCAGGAGAGATGATACGGAAAGGAGGCTTATTTTTTTCCATAAACCTCACTTGCACCGGCGAGGTGTGCGTCCGGAGCAGCGTCCTTTCTTTCTGTCCTTCCTCACCTTTCACCCAAAAAGTATCCCATTTGTCCCTAGCCGGATGATCCTTGGGCATATTCAAAGCGTCGAAATTATAATATTCGGTCTCAACTTCCGGACCGTCGGCGATTTCGAATCCCATCGCGGTGAAAATATCCTCGATTTCATTTCTCACGATCGAAAGCGGATGCAAATGTCCTTTTTTCATTTTCCGACCCGGAATCGTCACGTCGATCTTTTCTTTCTCGGGATCGAAACTTTTCACGACCAAAAGCCTTTCGGTTTCCTCAATAAGTCCGGATATCTCCCCTTTGACCGAATTGGCCAACTGTCCGATGGTTTTCCTTTCCTCGCCGGAAAGATCTTTGAGTCCCTTAAGGATGGAATTGAACTCGCTTTTCCTACCGAGATATTTGATTTTCAACTCGAAAAGTTCCTCGGAAGTCTTCGCGTTGGCGATTTCTTCGAAAGCGCTTCTTTTGATTTCCTTGATTTTATTTTCCATAATATGGTTTCGTGTCATTCCGGACTTGATCCGGAATCCATTAGCTTTTATATCAACCCCTTCAATATTTGGTGAAGCTGAATAGATCCTGAAATAAATTCAGGATGACAAATAATATAAATACTGATCAATATGCTTATTCTAGAGCCAAAAAGACGAAAAGTCAAAAGGCGCCCAATCGGACGCCTTTTTCGTTAGGTGGAATGTTTTTAGCAGCCATACTTATCCGAATCGTCTTCATCCTTCCCGTCCCATGAAAGCAAAGTCGCCACAGCAAGAATCCCGACCGCGACCGCAAGACCAGCGTATCCGAACAATTTTTTCATTTTTTTCACCACCTTTCTTTTTGAGATAAAAGAACTACGACATCAGAAATTTTATGGAGATTGGCGACGCGATTTAGCCACAACGCTTAAGAATATCTGAAGTTCATTGTAGCGGAGCGGAAATGAATTTGGGTGAATAAATTTTAGCCAAAACCAAATCCCTCCTCATGAAACAGCGTCGTCCATTTCAACTACCTTAAAATTCAAATCATTTTTTTCCAGTGCAATAATCGAACCATTGCCAATTTTTTTAAGCTCACCTAATTTTAATATCTCACGAAATATACAACGGATTGGTCCACCATGCGTAATAATGGCAATGTATTTATAATTACTATTAACTATCTCAAAGAAACAGCCAACGATCCTATTCTTGAAATGCGAATACGTTTCAGAACCTTCTATGACATTATCCTGATTAATAAGCAGTTCTCCAAGCCTTCGATATTCTTCCTCCGGCTGATTCTTTCCA
This sequence comes from Parcubacteria group bacterium GW2011_GWC1_45_14, assembly GCA_001001345.1. Classification (GTDB taxonomy): domain Bacteria; phylum Patescibacteriota; class Minisyncoccia; order Moranbacterales; family GWC2-37-73; genus UBA12053. The sequence goes on from LCKI01000030.1 coordinate 3,814, forward strand.
AGCTCAGTATATGCTCCATAAATATCCTGCTCGCTTAAATCTTCTTTGATTATCGCTTGGCATTTCAATTCCTTTCTGACAATGTCGGCTGTTTCTCTTCCTCTAATCTTTGGGCTGGAAAAAATGATTTGAATTGACTTTGATAAAAGCTTGCCGGCTATTTTTTTCGCATCAGCGATGCCATTTTCAGTAAGATGGTCGTCATAATCGCCAGCGTATTGTTTTTTGACATCCGACGTGCTTTCTCCATGCCTGATTAAATATATTATCATAAAGAGGATTTGGTTTTGGTTAAAATTTTTGAGCCAGATATTCTTTGTTATCGGATGTAAAATTTTATTGGCCTCCGGCTATAACTTAAACTCTTTGATTCTAGCTTCGTTAAAGTCACAATAGCCTGACTCATTGTCGATAGTGGCACCCCATTTTTTATACATTTCTATAGCGGACGTGTTCCAGTTTGAAACTTGCCAACTCACTCTCTTACAATGCTCTTTTTTTGCAATTTCAAAGATTTTTTTCAGTAAGTTTGTTCCTATTTTCTTTCCTCTGTAAGCTTCTTTTACATATAAATCATCCAGGTATAATGATTTTCCCGACCATGTGTAATAAGCAAAGAAAAATACTGCCATTCCAACTATTTCTTTAGTATCACTTTCGGCGACATAGCACTGAAAAAAATCTTTCTCATTTTTCATTTGCTCAACAGAATTTGTAACTTTCTCTGGATGTTTCTCAAAAACAGAAAGCTCTTTTATTAAAGAAAAAATTGCAAAAAAATCTTTTTCATCAGCTTTTCTAATAATGACCTTCGTAGATTTAATGCGAGCCAATAAAATTTTATATCCGATAATGGGCGAGCGAAGCGACGCGATTTCGTCATAACGTATCGGCACATGCGAAGTTTTTGTGTAGCGATAGCGGAACAAAAATTTGGGAGAAAGAATTTTTCTTACCTTGAATTATAAATGTGAAAAATTCCTGAACCGGATATGCCGTGTTCTGCGATGTAAAAAATAAAATTAATTATTTATTAGCGTAAATCGAGGGGTTTCTTTGCCGTCTATCACAACATTTTCAAGAAACATTTGTTTGGGACGAACCCATATAGATCCCTTGCCAAAATCTCTACATTCATATAGTGCCTTGTAAACTACTATATCTTCTAAAGTTTCACTATGATGCGCAATAGCAATAACTTCTACAATACCGCCCTTAAAATGTTTATACTTTCCTAATTTCATAGAATAAATAATTAATTTTATTTTTTATTTCGCCTAATGGGCGGCGGTATATCTGAAGTTTATGACAAAAACGCAGTTTTTGGAAGAAATTTCGGATATGCCGAGTTATGCGATGTCGCGAGCGGCCCATTATATATCAATAGAAGAAAAGGGCAAAAATTTGGGATGAGAAAAATTTGCTTTCCTTGTTAATATACATTTGTGCAAATTTTTTGAACCTCATATTCGGTGTTGTCGGATGTATCTAAAAACAAATATCTCCTTATTTGAGCCCTATTTTTTTCAAGCCCTTTTGAAATTTTATCGAACTATGGACAAAATCATTTAAGTGTGCTTACATGTAATGTCCAGCGGAGACTGGCAATACACTACAAACGGAGGTTGACCATGAGAAGAAGTTCTAAGGTTTTGGTAATATTGCTGATCGTCGCTGGTGTGGCAGGCCTTGTCCTGCAGCACTTTTACGGAGGAGATCTTCTGACGAAGCCGCCTTTTGGCATCGCCGGTGTCTTGCTTCTGCAGATGGGTATGGGTCTTGGGATTACCCTGAGCGATGGCAGCAAAATTCCAAGGGTAATAGTGCCAACATGCCTAATCTGCGTTTGTGTTTTATTCATCTGAAGACCAGCCTCGAAGCGTTTGAGCGGACTCAGCAGCCTGCGACATCTAATGTCGCAGGCTTTTTTATTGCATTTCAAAAGGGCTTGAAAAAATTATTAGAGAATTTGTTTTTAGATATTTCCGATAATGAGCGAGCGAAGCGACGCGATTTCGTCATAACGTTAAGAATATCTGAAGTTCATTGTAGCGTAGCGGAAATGAATTTGGGTCGAGAAAATTTTTCTTTCATCTGAAAATATAAAAGTGAAAAATTTTGGAGCCAGATATCCTTTGTTAGGCGATGTTAAGTTTTTGATTCTTCGCAATGAAAAAAATAATCACATTTATTATCTGGGTTCAGTTTTATAAGGTAGACACCTTTAAACAATTTTTCAATATAATTCTTATCGGTATATTCTAAACTCCATTTAACAGCATATTTATCTTCATCTTTGGAAAACACCTCCCATAATACCTCAATATTTTTTTGATTCTTAATACTTTCCCATTCCGACTTCAATTCATCAAGGCTGGATAATTTATCAAAGGGTGTTTCCCAATACTCAACGTCATCTGTAAATAAATTTAAAACGTTATCAATATCATGTGTTTTCCAAGCAGTCGCAAACTGAACAAGCCAGTCATTTATTTTTTTCATAATAATAAAGTCAAAAACTTAATTTCGCCTAATGGGCGGCGGTATATCTGAAGTTTATGACAAAAACGCAGTTTTTGGAAGAAATTTCGGATATGCCGAGTTATGCGATGTCGCGAGCGGGAGCGAAGCGACGCGATTTCGTCATAACTCGTTTATATGCGAAATGTTCTCACATATTACTACCAAATTCGCACCTTATGCGAAACTGAAAATATCATAGGGTTTATCATTTGAACCTGATTTTCGCGAATCCGAATTTTCCTATCTTGAAAACCTTTCCATCGAAATCTTTTCCGAGTATCATCTGTGGGTCAAGAAGTTTTTCTTCATCAACGGAAACCCCGCCCTGTTCGATTTTCCTGCGCGCTTCGCTCATACTGCTGGCGTTTCCGGAAAACACCAGAAATTCGGCTAATTTTATTTCGGATTTCTCAATTTCAAATTCGGCGACTTCCTTCGGAGTTTCTTTTTTGGAAATAGTCCTTATGAAATATTCCCTGGCCTCCTTAGCATTTTCTTCGCCATGGTAAATCCTTGTGATTTCTTCAGCCAACTCAAGTTTCGCGTCTCGCGGATTCAATTCTCCTTTTTCCATCCCTTTTTCAATTTCCGAAACTTTCTCCATGGAAACCCTGGTGCAATGGACGAAATATTTCACAATAAGCTCATCCCCCATACTCATAACCTTTCCAAGCATCGTGTTCGGCTCGTCCAAAAGATTTATCGTATTGCCCCAAGAAGAACTCATCTTTCTTCCATCCGTTCCTTCAATCAGATTCAGCATCATGACATCCTGAGGCTGTTGCCCGTATTCCCTCTGCAGTTCGCGTCCGGCCAAAAGATTGAATCGCTGGTCGGTTCCGCCCAATTCCAAATCGGCCTTCAACACCACGCTATCATAACCCTGCATAAGCGGATACAGAACCTCACGAAGCGAAACTCTCGTCCCCTCATCCAACCTCTTCTTTATATTTTCCCTATGAATAAATTCCGCCACGGAAAAAGCGTTCGCCTGTCTCGTAATTTCCTTATACGTAAGTTTCCCGAGCCATTCTGAATTCCTATGCAATTCTACCTTGTCCATATCCAAAAGTTTCCCTGCCTGTTTCGCATACGTCTTAAGATTCTCTTCGACAACGTCCTCGACCAGCATGGGTCTCTCACTCTCCTTGTCCGAAGTGTCACCAATTACTCCTGTAAAATCTCCGATTATCAGAACAATTTGATGCCCCATCTCCTGAAGGTCTTTCATCTTAAGAAGCGTCACAGCCCTTCCTAAATGAAGGTTCGGGCTGGTAGGATCTATCCCAAGCTTGATCCTTAATCGCTCACCCGAAAGAAGCCTTTTTTTAAGGTTATCTTTATCGATCACTTCAGAAACTCCGCGCGTTAAAAATTCCTCGATTTTCTGTTCCATATTTTTATCCATACCCGGTAGTAGAAATTTGAATGAGCTGTGCTCAAAAAATTCCCATGATTATATGCTTTTTTAATCCATTTTCAATAAAAATTTATTTCTTGCCATGCCCAACTGATCTATTTTCAAATTTTCACTACCGGGCATATTTTTCCTTAATATATGGCTATTTTAACAGCAAAATAACGTCCCCGCAATACTGAAATGCCAAATATGAACATGTCTTGACTTTTTGACAGAAAAGGAGTATAATATAAGATACTGGATATGACTGCAACACTTGCCCTTTAAAAACTTTAATCATACAAGGAGGTCGCCGTGAGCGAAAAAACGTACACCGAACAGGAAGTGCAAGAGTTTATACGGAAAAAGGATGAACAACTGGCGCGACAAGACAAACAAATAAAGCGGTTGAAAAAATGTTGCCTGATAGATGAACTTACCGGGCTACACAGATACGGATTTCTGAGGGAAGCTCTCAAGCGCCAATATTCCTCCGCTAAGCGGAACGGCATGACCATGGTCATATTATTTATGGACCTGGACCATTTCAAAAAAATCAATATAGCCATAGGGCACGTCCGCGGCAACGAATTGATACGAAAGGCAGCCAAGGCCCTCAAAAAAAGCTTCCGGGAAACGGACGACTTAATCCGGTTCGGGGGCGACGAATTTGTCGCCATTCTCCTAGTGCATGATGAGGGGGAAAAGGGATCGGAAGAATTGGCGAAAATAATCGCCAGGGCCCGGGATAACATTGCCCGGGTAAAAATCCCGCCAAACCAAGAATTCTACAGACTGGGAATAACGATTGCCGGGTCGTTTTGCAAAACCCAGCATTCAAGCCCGTCAAAAACCCTTCAAGAGGCTAACCGCTGTCTCCTTGAAGCCAAAGAAAGAAGACCGAAAAAGGTTTAAAAAACCGGCGGGTAGCAACAGCTTCCCCGCCGGTTTTTCATATTCGAAAATATTTTCCTACAAAAGTCCTAGTCGCTTCTTCGCCTCGAACACCTGATGCTTGTTCATCTGTCCCGATTTCTCCATTCCTTCCAACATCTCCAGGATCTGCTTTTTGTTCTTCTGGATGTTCTTGGGTTCGAGCATCTTGGCCATCAACTTGTTCCTCTCCTCCGGGCTCATTTTCATCACCTTCTTCATAGCCATTTTCTGAAGCATCCCCATATTCTCCGCGCCGGGGATGTTTTTCATCGCCTCTTCCTCGGCTTTTTTCTCCTCATCGGTCTTTTTTGATTTCTTGAAAATATTCAACATGATTTTAAAAGATACAAGATACAATCACCAAACAAATCACAAATTCAAAATATCAATTTCCAAACATTTCCACATTTGATTATTGGCGATTGAATATTATTTGTTTCTTGTCTCTTGTTACTTGGTTATTTGCTAAATTATTATACTTTCTCCATCATCCTCCTATAACTCGTCACCAAGAGGGCCGAGGCCACGTAGACCGAAGAATACGTCCCGAAGCTTATACCGATAAGCAGGGCCGTTGCGAAATATTTCAACGATTCCCCGCCGAAAAAGATTATGGCGACAAGCACGACGATGACGGTGAGCGAAGAGTTTATGGACCTGGCCAAGGTTTCGTTGATGGACTTATTGACCGTGATCTCGAAGTCCTCTTTTCTCGCTGACCTCACCAAGTTTTCCCTGGTCCTGTCATAAACGACGATGGTGTCATTTACCGAATAACCCAAAATCGTGAGCAGGGCTGCCACGAAAGGGATGCCTACTTCGACTTCAAAAAATCTCCCTAAAATGGAAAATATTCCCAGGGTGATTATGATGTCATGCGCCAGGGCAATGATCGCCCCTAGGCCGTATTGCCAAGACGGTATCGCATGGGCCACGCCGCGGAAAGCCCAGGCGATATACGAAGCTATTCCCACAACCGCCAACAGAAGAGCCCAGAAAGCGCTTTCTTTTATCTGACTGGAAATGGAAGCTCCGATGAAATCCACCCGGATAGGCTCGACTTGCTCATCAAGTCCCTTGAGTTTTTCCAGGGCGGAATCATTGAGCTGCTCGTTCGATTCCCCGTAGCGCAAGATGTAGGAATTGTTTTCCGTGGCCTGCACCTGAAGACCGCTGAGTCCCGCTCCGGAAAGCGTATCCTGGATCTGCTGTCTTTGGATTTCCTTGCCTTCGGAAAACCTGACTTCCATCAAAGTTCCTCCCTTGAAATCTATTCCGAGCTTGAGTCCCCAAACAGAAAGAAAAACGATGCTCAAAACCACTGCGGCCGCGGAGAAGCTATAGGCGTATTTTCTTTTTCCGATTATGTCGAACATATTGCTTAATTTTCTTCGCTTAAGTTTTTATTTTTTCCTATCCAAACCAAAAGCCAAGGTCTTTTTTCAGCCCATTCTCCCACTGAGAATCGCAGAATGCTTCTGACCAGCACGATCGCTGTAAACATGGACATCAGAACACCGATAACCAATATCAAAGCGAATCCCTTCACAAAGCTCGTTCCGAACCATATCAGGATGACGGAAGTGAGGATCGTCGAAAGGTTTCCGTCACGGATGCTCGGCCAGGCCCTCCTGAATGCCTCCTCCAAAGCCCTCGGGATGCTCTTGCCGTCCCTGATTTCCTCTTTGAACCGTTCAAACACCAAAACGTTGGCATCCACCGCCATTCCCATAGTCAAGATAAACCCGGCGATTCCGGAAAGCGAAAGGGTGATGGGCCAAGGCGTCAATGTTCCCGAAAGTTTGAAAATGGAAACCATCATGGCGACATAAATCAAAAGACTGATGGAAGCGATTATTCCCAGGAACCTATAATAAACCGCCATGAAAACCATGATCGCCAACATGCCGACCACTCCGGCTTTGAGACTTTTATTCAAGGATTCGGCTCCCAAAGAAGCCTCGATGCTCTGCTGGGAAATAAGTTCCAATGGAACCGGCAAGGCTCCCTCGTTAAGCCGCCTGACCTGCTCCGTAGCCTCTTCCGGGGTGAAGTTTCCAGTTATCACGGCTTCCCCGTTCGTTATTTCGGTCTGTACGGTCGGAGCGCTTTGAAGCTCCCCGTCCAAAAAGATCGCCAACGGCTTTCCGATATTCCTTTTCGTTATCTCCGCGAAAAGCCTGGTTCCTTCCTCATCGAATTTTATGGAGACCTGCGGCTCGCTGATTCCCTGGTTGGCAAAAACGACCTGCGCGTTCTCCAAGTTCTTCCCGGTAAGTCCCGTTTCCTGGTAGGCCAACTGCGGGATCATATCAATCGTCCTTTTCTGAAAAAGGATATGTCTTGAGCGAACCTCTCTTTCCTCTCCTTCGCCCCTCTCTTCTTACCCTCCCCTACAACTCTAAAGTAGAAATTGACCGCTATTTCATCCAATCTGGCGGAGGCGCCACCAATACCGCCGTTTCTTTTTCTCGTCTTGGCCTAAAAACTGCCTGCCTTGCCCGTCTAGGCCGCGACTATTTTGGCAATCTCATCACCAAAGAGCTCTCTCAAAATAAAGTCGTCACCACCTACCTTTCCCGTCCCCAAAAAGAAGCCTCCGATTTCTCTGTTATTCTTCTCTCCCCTAAAGCTGGTCGCAGCATCCTCGTCAACCGCGGCCCCACCCGCCTGGAAGATAAAGATATCCCCTGGTCTCTAATTTCCCGCGCTTCCTGGCTCTACCTCACCTCTCTTGAAGGCAATCTCTCTCTCTTAAAACGACTCATCAATACTGCCCACAAAAAAGGGGTAAAAATCGCCTTAAACCCTGGTAGCCGCGAGCTAAAATCTCCCCAAAAACTCCTTCCTCTTCTTCCTCAAGTCGAAGTCCTCCTTTTAAACCGCTTGGAAGCCGAAACCCTCACCAACTCCTATCTTGGATCTGATCTTTTTGAAAATCGTATTCTTTCCCTACAAACCCCCCTTATCGCCGTCACCAATAGTAAAAGGGGTGCCTATATCTACCATCATTTAGAAAAAATCTTCTCCCCGACCGCCAATGTCCGTCCCCTGGATGAAACTGGCGCTGGTGACAGTTTTGGCTCCACCTTTGTTGCCGCTCTAATCAAAGAAAAATCAACTACCGAAGCTCTCTCCTGGGCCATGAAAAATTCCGCCTCTGTCGTCTCTCATCTTGGCGCTAAAACCGGCCTTCTTACTCTAAAAAAAATAAGTCAAAAAACTTAACTCACAAAGAGATATTTTATCAACTTGTCCAAACCTCTTTCACAGGTTACTATCTATTATCATGAAAATCGCTGTCATTTACTCCTCCATTACCGGCAATACCAAAAAAATTGCCAAGGCTATTGCCCAAGAAATAGGAGCCGATCTTTTCCCTGTTAAATCCCCCCCCAAGCTTCAAGACTATGACCTTATTTTTTTAGGCTCCGGCACCTACGGGAACCGCCCTCACCAAAGCTTAATCAGCTTCATCAAAAAAACCAATCTTTCTGCTAAAAAAGTAGCTGGCTTCATGACTTATGCCAGCAATCGCAAGGGTCTCGACTTTCTAGAAGCCCTTCTCTTAGATAAAAAAGCAAAAATTATTGGCCTCTGGGGCACCACCTCCCGCATCATTTTTATTCTAAAACGCAGCCATCCGGACAAAAGTGAATTAAGCTCTGCCCTCATTTTTGCCAAAAACATTGTCCAAAAAATCAAAAAAAGTTAAAATCTTTTATGATCAAAAAAACAATTTTCTTTGACACCCGCACCCCTTGCTCCACTTGAAGAAAACATCAATCTCCGTCCCTATCTTAAAAGTGCTGAAACTCTTGTCATCACCGAAAACCTAAACAGCGACACCTACCTGGCCGGCGGTACTGTTCAATTTGACGCAGAAATAAACGCTGACCTTCACTTAGCCGGCGGCACTGTCATTGTTAATGGCCCCATTCACGGTCGCCTCATTGTAGCCGGCGGCACTGTCACCATTAATTCCACCATTGATGCTGGCGTCATTGTTTTGGGCGGCACCGTCCACTTCACCAAAGAAAGTATTCTTAAGAGCTACCTCCTGACTGCCGGCGGCACCGTCAATCTTGAGGGTCCCGTAGAAGGAGAAATAAAAGCCGGCGGCGGATCAATTACTCTAAATAACACTATTACCGGACCTGTCACCTTAGCTGGCGATAATCAAACCGTAGGTCCTGAAACCATCCTATATAGCCATCTCACTGTTTTTGGACCCGAAGACTCACTGAAAATCGACGACCAAGCTATTCTTTCCCAAGGTTTTGAATTTAAACAATCTCCCAAACCCTCCTGGGATAAAAATCTTACCAAAAACTTCCAAAGCAAAATTGAACTCAGCGCCCATATCAGCTCTTCTGTTTTCACCCTTTTAAGCTCACTTCTAGTCGGCTGGCTCCTTCTTAAAATCTTCGACCAAAAACTAATCGACAAACTTCTTAAAAACCAGGAAAAAAACTGGCTCCGCCTTACTCTTGCTGGTCTCATCTGGCTAATCATTACCCTTCCCCTTACTCTTTTTCTTCTTCTCACCGTTCTTGGTATTCCTCTTATTGGCCTTTGGTGGCTGCTCACTCTCTTGGCCGCTTTCCTCTCCCGCTTCTGGGTTGCTCTTCTTCTGGGTCGCACCCTCTTTCTTCCCAAAGAAAAAATCTGGGAAATTAAATCTCTTGCCCTTGGCCTTCTTGCCATCGAAGCCCTCGGTCTCATTCCTTTCCTGGGCTCCTTAACCAAACTTATCACCCTCGCTCTCGGTCTTGGTCTTCAATACCGCTACCTTAAAACTCTAAAAACCAGCCAATCTCTGTGATCTTCGTCAATTTCAAAAACTATCCCCAGACCCAAGGAGAAAAAGGCTTAAAACTTGCCCGGATCTGTCAAGAAGTTTCCCAAAAAACCAAAATTCCGATTACCCCCCTTGTCTCCCCCCTCCTTGCTCTGGAAATTTTAAAAAAACTTGGCCCTCCCGTTTTTCTTCAACACGCAGACAATCCCACCCCCTCAACTAAAACCGGCTATATCACCTTAACTCAAATTAAAAACTTAAAAATCACCGGTACTCTTTTAAACCACTCCGAACATCGCCTCTCTCCGGGAGAAACTAAAAACACTGCCACCGCCGCCCAAAAATTAGGTCTTAAAACCATTGTTTGCCTAAGCTCCCTGGGCCAAGCACAAAAATGGGGCCGACACTTAAAAACTGACTATCTTGTCTACGAACCCCTCGAATTCATTGGCTCCTCTACCGACTCTGTCTCTACCCGTCGCCCGGAGATAATCAAAAAAATAGCTGATCTTGTCTCCCCTCTCCCTCTTCTTGTCGGGGCCGGTATCCGCACCCCAGAAGATATAAAAATAGCTCTCTCTCTTGGCGCCGCCGGCTTTCTTATCTCCTCTGCTGTTGTTCTTGCCAAAAATCCCCGTCAAAAACTTACCACTCTTGCCAAAAGTCTGGCCTAGCCCTCACCCACCAACCACAAACCTCTCCCCAACCTCCGTTCGCCCACTCATCTGACTGCAGGCTTTCTTTTCTTAACATCCCCACCCCATATCCTAAACACCCGGCAAAATCAAACTAAAAAAGGAAAAACACCAAAAAAACAAAAATGTGGGCGCATCAGGAGTCGAACCTGAGACCTCAGTCTTATCAGGACTGCGCTCTAACCATCTGAGCTATGCGCCCGCACCTCTTGATTTTACCACCCTCAGCCTCCCCCGGAAACCCCAAACTGATGCTATACTTTAAAAAGCAAAAGATAAAAATTTAAAAAGGAGAAAATACCCATGACTGCTTACCACGACAATATTGAAAAGCTAACCTTAACCAATACCAACTTTCGCCAAGTCCTCTATACCGGCACCCACACCCAGCTTGTTCTCATGTCCCTCAAGCCAGGCGAAGAAATTGGCATGGAAGTTCATGCCCAAGTTGACCAATTCTTCCGTTTTGAATCCGGTACCGGCAAAGCCATTGTCGACGGCCAAGAATTTGACCTAAGCGACGGCACCGCTCTTATTATTCCCGCTGGCGCCACCCACAATATTTTAAATACCGGCTCCCAGGATTTAAAACTCTATACTCTTTACAGTCCCCCCAATCACCCCGACGCTACCATCCACTCCACCAAAGCCGAAGCTGATGCCGCCGAAGCCGACCATCACCACTAATGGCCCAAAACCAAATTCTTGACCAAGCTGATTCCGCCCCTGATCTTTCCTCTCAAGAAAAGACTATTCTCGCCCGCTTTTCCCGGCTTTGGGGCTTTCAACCTCAAAAGCTCATCTGGAAAAGCACCTACCACGACCAAAAAAAGCTTCCTGCCTTCTCCTATCTTGGTCTCTATCAAGGTCAAAAGACTGTTCTCAAAATCCAAGGCCCGGCCATGAATATTGACGAAGACATTCTGATAAACCGCTTTAACCAGTACAACCAAAGCCAAATCTTTCGCCTCCCTCCCCTCTTAAAAACCCAAAAACGCAGCCCTCAATACCCCTACGACGCCTATCTCTCCCGCTATATTATCGGCACCCCTCTCATCCACTCCGGCCACCCCAATTCTCCCAGCACCTTAAACAAATTTTTCGACCTCTACCAAGACTATCGAAAAAACTGCTGCTCTTCTCCTTTTGTTCCCTTACCACCAGAAACCTCAGCCCAATACATTCTCAAAAAACACTCCCAATTATATAAACGTCTAGAAACCACTATCAAAAAACATCCCCTCCACCAAAAGTCTGACCTGGCTCTTTCCCACGCCTTGGAAGCCCAAGTTAAAAAACACCTCTCCACTACCCCCCTTGTCTTCTGCCATGCCCACTTGGCTGCCAGCGATCTTCTTCAAAAAGGACCCCATGTCTATCTTTTTTCCAACATCTATTGGGGCTGGCGCCACCCCTATGCCGATGCCGTTTTTGCCTTTCACTGGTCTCTTTTAAACATGCAGTGGCTTGATGATTTAACTCCCTCAAAAGTTCAAAAAGAAATCGACCGTTGGCACCAAATCACCATTCAAAAGCTTGGGAACAGCCCCCATCTTTCTCTGGCCTTCCTGGAAAGAAGTATCGCCGCTCTTCTCTTTGATCTGCTTTTCTTAAATCCCCTCCGTCCCCAGGGAAAAATGATTCTCCATGCTCTTCGCCTTCAAGCCTCCGACCTTATGAAAAATCTCTAAAATCTTTTTCCTTCCCCTCACCTTGCCGGCCGACTATGAATCTCCGCAAATTTACCGATTTTTCTCCGCACCAATTTTCCCCTCTCTTCTCTTTTTATTCTTTGCACTTTTCCAAAAGATACTCCAATATCTCGCCAGCAATATCTTTTCCTGTTCTTCTCTCCATCACCTCAAACTCCGGCGCCTGATTTACTTCCACTATTCGGGCTTGACCATCTCTTTGGTCAATTACCAAGTCAATTCCTGCAATTTCCACTCCCAAAGCCAAGGCCGCCTCTCTTGCCAAGTTTTCCACCTCTGGGGGTAGTTTTTCCAGCACCTCACTTTTCCCAACTGAGCTACTCAAAGTCACCCTCTCCGTCTCTTTCTCTAATCTTTTAAAAGCTCCCACTACCTTTCCTCCCACCAAAAATATCCGATAATCCCCATCATTGGGCATATATTCCTGAATAAGATATCCCCCCTCTTTTCCCTTCAAAACCAACTCTAGCTCTTCCATTTTTCGCACCAAATAAGTCCCGATCCCATGTCTCCCGGAAACCGATTTCACTACGACCGGTAATTTCCATCCCTTAAGCTCCTCAATCAAATTTCTTCTTGAAGAAAGACCGGCTGTCTTGGGATATGCCACTCCTTCCTTTTTCAAAACCCAGGCCTCCATCAACTTTTTTTTCCTCATTGCCCCCCCCAAACCACTTAAATACCCATCCACCACCGGAATTTCCCTCTCTCGGGCATAATCCAACAACAAGGGCAACCACTCATTTTTGTCTCCCACCGCCCGAAAATAAAAAAGTCCACATTCTCCCAAATCCTTTCCTCCATACTCTATCCTTGTTTGCCCCTTGTCCATCACTGCCTTCAAGTCACCGTAATAAACAAAGTCTACCTCCACCTCCATTTTCTTAGCCGTCTCAGCCAATCTTCTCAACCCCTCCGTCCAAGCTGTATAAAAAATCCCTATTCTTTTCATGGTTTTAATCTTACCTCTCATTCCCTTAAAAGTCTGTAACTGTCCTTCATTCTGGTCGTTATTGGCTCCGGCTTCACCAAAAATCCACCCAAATCCTGTCGGCCTATCAAAAGCGCCGTGTTCAAGTCTTTTCGATCGGCCACATTCGCAATTGATCGGATTCTTCTCCCTTTAAGCCAAAGCGTCACTGCAATCACCGGCCGCCCCTTCTGCCGCCCCATTGCGTTTCTATAATGACGCTCAAAAAGCACGTTACCCGGCTCCAACAGCCCCAAGTCTCGCGCCACTTTTTGATCAATCGAGGTTCGCAATGCTCCCGTGTCAATTTTGGCCCAAAACTCATGTCTCTTCTTATCTTTCCCTCGTACCTTTACTTTTTCTAAAACTTCCACCATCTTTGTCCCTTCATCCGACTTCACCCGGTCAACAAAACTTTCTCCAAAAAGATTAGTCGCCACTTTTATCCCGTGCTCCGCGTTTCTCACCGACAAATCATCTACACGCCGTAACCTTTTTTTAAGTCCTGCCTTATTACAAAGCTGAATCGACAAACCAGGCCTCGCGTTAAGCTCCAAAATCTGCGGCCCTTTCTCCCGGTCCAGCACTACGTCTACTCCCACAAACCCCAAAAAAGGCACCACTTCCTGTGCCTTTACTGCTAC
>LCKI01000031.1 GCA_001001345.1 Parcubacteria group bacterium GW2011_GWC1_45_14
CGCTCGTCCGCGCCGCTGAACACGCCACCCGCCGGGATCCCGATCTCGATGAACGGGCCGTAGTCGGAGCGCCCGTCGAAGTCCGTTCCGTCCGCCGCAATCCCTCGCCCGGCGAGAAAATCGACGAAGCCGTGATAACCGTCCCTGCCTATTTCGACGACGCGCAAAGGAAAGCGACCAAGGAAGCCGGAGAGATCGCGGGACTCAAAGTGCGGAGGATCATCAATGAACCGACAGCCGCCGCTTTGGCATATGGTTTCGACAAGAAAAAAGATGAGAAGATCGCGGTGTATGACCTCGGAGGAGGAACTTTCGATATTTCCATTTTGGAAGTCGGTGACGACACGGTGGAAGTGAAATCCACCAATGGAGACACACACCTCGGAGGGGACGACTTCGACCAGAAGATCATCCATTGGATTCTTTCCGAATTCAAAAAGCAGGAAGGCTTGGATCTTTCCAATGACCCTTTGGCTCTTCAGCGGATCAAAGAAGCCGCGGAGAAAGCGAAGATCGAACTTTCCACGGCGATGGAAACCGAAATCAACCAGCCGTTCATCACTTCCGACGCTTCCGGACCGAAACACTTGGTGATGAAGATGACCAGAGCCAAACTTGAAGAATTGGTGGGAGAATTGGTCGAAAGGACCTTGGAACCGGTGAAGAAAGCCTTGGCCGATTCGAAACTTTCCGTCGGAGACATCAACGAAGTCGTGATGGTTGGAGGAATGACCAGGATGCCGTTGGTTCTCCAGACAGTTGAGAAATTCTTCGGTAAAAAACCGAACATTACCGTGAACCCCGACGAAGTGGTCGCTCTCGGAGCCGCCATCCAGGGAGGAGTTTTGGAAGGATCGGTCAAAGACGTTCTGCTTTTGGATGTGACACCTTTGACGCTCGGAATCGAAACGATGGGAGGAGTGAGAACGGCCCTCATCAACCGCAACACGACCGTGCCTACCGCCAAGAGCCAGGTGTTCTCGACCGCCGCTGACAACCAGCCGAGCGTGGAGATCCATGTGCTCCAAGGTGAAAGGGAAATGGCCGCTGACAACAAGACTTTGGGAAGGTTCATTTTGGACGGAATCCCACCGGCTCCGAGAGGAATCCCGCAAGTCGAAGTGACTTTCGATATCGACGCCAACGGAATTCTGCATGTGACCGCCAAGGACAAAGCGACCGGCAAGACCCAGTCCATCAAGATTGAAGCTTCATCCGGACTTTCCAAGGAGGAAATCGAGAAGATGACCAAAGATGCCGAAATGCACGCCGAGGAGGATAAGGCGAAGAAGGAACTCATCGAAGCGAGGAACATGGCCGACACACTCGTGTACACCACGGAAAAAGCGATGAAGGACGCGGGTGATAAGATTTCCGCCGATGAAAAGAAACCTGTCGAGGACGCGATCGCGGAACTCAACAAGGTGAAGAACGGCGACAATCTCGACGAGATCAAAGCCAAGACCGAAGCGCTTTCACAAGCCGCGCAGAAGATCGGCGAGAAGCTCTATCGCGCTACTGCTGAAAATGATCAAAAGAGCGCGCCTGCCGATGAGGCAGGAAAGGCCGACACTGACCAGCCTAAGGATGCGGAAGTGGACTCGTCTGCCGATGAGGCAGGAAACGGCGACAAGCCGGAAGATAAAAAATAGCTGATTTTAAAGAGCGGGGCGCAAGCCTCGCTCTTTTGCAAGCTTATGATAAAAATGTTTGATTATCAATCAAGAATAAGAGACTCTTTGTTGTTTGCTGGAAATCTGATAGACCATGGTCTTGATGACATGAATATCTCCATGATGACAGGGAGATTGTCTGGCGGGCTTGATGATATTTTTGATGACGTAAAAATATTTCCAGAGGGAATCGATAAGAAAACTAGAAGTAAGTTTATAAATGAAATATATGAGAAAAATTATGCAAAAGTTTCTAATTATAAAAGATGGATACTTAATCACGGACTTCTTTTGATGTGTAGTGTTTTTGATGAATTCATGGCTGATCTTTTGAATGAAATATTGATTGTTAATCCTAGTCTTTGTTTGTGGGATAATAGAAAGGATATCATTTCGGATTTTAAGGGTAAAAGCTTAAAAGAAAGGTATAAAACATATATTAACAAGTTAAGAATTAAGGAGGGTGATTTTTTTGATTTCAGTGCATTTAAATTAGATATACAATTAAAATATAAAAATTTTAATTTTGAAGATTTGGAAGAAATCTACAAAAAAAGACACAAGGTTGCACATACCGATGGCTATATATTGAAATCATACTCCGAATTGGTAAAAATAAGTGACATCTTTCAAAAATTAATTCTTATATTAGCAAGACAGGCAATGAATAAATGGAGTATAGAAACTGAACTTACAATTTATTTAAAAAAATAGAAATGGAAATATTATTATCTTTATTGTTTGCATTTCTGGGTGTCATAATTGCTCTAATTATTGATAGAGAAAAATATCCTAAAATTGTTATCACTGCAGGTGAAGAGGCGAATTCGGATAACACTTATGCGGTTGGACTACATGCAGGTGAGCGGTGGAAATTTTTTAGAGTTTCTGTAAAAAATAAAAAAATGCCAACCTGGATTAACTGGCTTTTAGTAAGACAAACTGCAGAAAATTGTCATGCAAATATTTATATCAAAGGAATAAATAATGATATAGACATTTCTTATAAAGGCAGATGGGCTTCTACTCCAGAATTGGCTCATTTGGATGGAAATAGTGCTTTTTTGAAGTTATTGTATCCTGACCCAGTAACAATTGTTGAGGGTGAACAGGAGTATCTTGATATCTTAACTAAATTCGAGAAAGACAAGGAGGCCTACGGTTGGAATAATGAATCATATGTTACTAATTGGAAAAATCCAAAATATAAATTATTTCCAGGAAAATACAGTTTAAGAGTTGTTATAAATACGCAGAACGGAGTCTCCGCATCAAAAAAATTTATGATTAACTTGGAGGATAGAATTGAAAATTCTAAATTGACATAATTGATTATTAATATTGATATTGTTTAAATAAATTATATGAAAATCATTTTAATTTACATCACCCACGAAAATGTCGAGCAGGCGAAGAAGGTCGCGGAGCATTTGCTCGAGAAGCGGCTGATCGCTTGCGTGAATTATAATCAAGCGTAGTGAGTGAAATGAAATTTATTTCAATTTCCGAGCGAGTGAAGATTATATAGTAATCTATACTTCCCGATTGAAAGTTCTTATTGGTGGAAAGGGAAGATTGAAAATTCCAAGGAAATAGTTTCACTCTGCAAGACCAAAGCGGAGAATTGGGAAAGGGTCAGGGAAGAGGTTGAAAAAATCCATCCCTACGAAACCCCGTGCATCATCAAACTCGAAGTCGAATCGAACGGATCCTATACGGATTGGATAAACAAGGAAACTGAATGATTACAGAAAAGAAAAAAGCCCCGCGACGATGCCGCAGGGCTTTTTATGTGAAGCGGTTCACCTCACATCACAGTTGGGGGAAAGCCGGCTCATTCATTAGGTCGGCCTTGGAGATTCGGACCTTGATCATGTCGATCTGTCCGGCGCAATAATTCAGAAGGGTGTTCGGATTTTCCGAGTCAAGCGCCGAAGGATGGTCTTCATGGACGTATTTGCCAAGAAGTTCCTTGTTGAAAACTAATTCGACAGTAGGTGATCCATGCTTGCTTTCGTCCAGCACGATCTGGTAGAGCGTTTTTGGAAATTTGCTGTAAATGATCGTTTCTGGTCCAGGGGACCAGGAAAATGAAATTGCATCGTCAGTCTGGATGTTGCCGCTCAACGATCCGGTCAGGATGAAAAAATTTCCATGAATCGAACCGGACAGAGTCGAAGAATTGGCAGGATACCGAAGTTGGTGTTCCCCGAAAATTCCGCTTTTTGCGGTATAATCCTGGAATGTCGGCAAGTCCGGTTTGAACAGGTCAGGATTGAAGTGGGCGACGGCAAAACCCGAGATAACCAATAATATGGCAACGATCGACGGTACGAGATTACGTAGCATGGCTAATGCTCCTCTCTTTTTGTGCCCGAAGGCGTTATGGAAAGAACTTCTTCCCTATATACAATCATGATTCCTTATTATACTCCAAAAATATTAAAAAGTCAAGGGATGGAATCTATCCTCTGATACCCCGGCAATCACCAAGCCCGAAGCCGAATCGAACGGACCCTATGTGGATTGGATTAAAAAAGAAATAAACTAGTATTTTTTTCGGTACGCATCCAGACACATTTTCTATGTGTAACCACTGCGCCTTCTACCATTCTACTTCATATGGTAGAACGTGGGTTTTGCAATTCGCTGTTTTTTCGATTTCATAAAAACTTCATTATTTATAATATTTACAATTTGATGCGTTTGCTTGAAATTCCGCTATTCTACTTCATATAGTAGAATGGAGTAAAATCGGTGATTTCTTTTTAAAATAAAAAATTAAAATAAAAAAACATGTCCAAGGTAAAGGTGCATCAAATCGATCCGAAAGAAAGGCGTAGGATCGTCGGGGAATTGCTGGATGTCGTTTCCGGCATAAAATCGCGGGATGAGATGTTTGAATTGCTGTTCAGGTTGATGACCCCGAGCGAGGTCGTTATGCTGGCGAGAAGGTTGCAGATCGCCAAGATGATTTTGGCGGACTCTGGATACGAAATGATACAGAAAAAGCTCCACGTCAGCCATCGGACTATCGCCGATGTCGAGGGATGGCTTCGGGAAAACGACAATCGGGCGGGCTTGCTGGGTCGCAGACTGCAATCCGTTAAAAAACATGAAAAATCTAAACATTCTGAGAGTATGTTGGACAAGTACGCCCATCACAGGTTTTTAAAGGAATTGTTCGGGTGATTCGCCAATCCTCTACCATTCTACTTCATATGGTAGAGTGTTTTATTTTTCTGGTCAGGCAGGATTGGGTGTGTTTTTATTTTCCATTTCCGTGGTAATATGCAGGCAAGTATAAATAGATAATTTTTTACGATAATATGCAGGAAAAGGTATATTTCAAAACGAGTAGCGACATCAATCTTTGTGGGATACTTTCCAATCCGACCGAGGGCACGGAAAATCCGGTTGTCATCCTTTGTCATGGGTTCTCGACAAGCAAGGACAGTTTCACGAATGTTACTTTGGAAAACCTTTTAAATAAGGCGGGCATCGCGACCTTCCGTTTCGATTTTTTCGGTCACGGGGAGAGTGAAGGGGAATTCGAGAACGTCACCGTTTCACAGGGAGTCGAGGACATCCTTAACGCGCATCGGTTTTTGGAGTCATTGGGCTTCGAAAAAATAGGTTTGGTCGGTTCGAGTTACGGCGGGGCGACCGCGATTTTGGCGGCGGTGAAACTTCCGGACCTTTTCGCGTTGGCGCTCAAGTGTCCGGTTTCGGATTATGAGGAACTGGAAATGGAAACGAAAGGAACTCAGAGGATCGAAGAATGGAAAGAGAAAGGTTTTGAAGAATATGAAAGCGCCGATGGTAGCAAATTGAAATTGAATTATACGTTTTTCGAAGATTTGAAAAACAACAACGGGCTCGAGGTCGCTTGTGAGATTTTGGCCCCGACTTTGATCGTGCATGGAGACGCCGATGAGGACGTTCCAGCCAGCCAGTCCATCCGTCTTTCCCAGCAAATCTCGGAATGCGATCTGGAAATAATGGAGGGTGCCGATCACCGCTTCTCCGACCCTGATCATTTCCATGATATGATCAAATTCGTCTTGGAGTTCGTTGTTGAGAGGGCGGATCAATAAAGCGGAACCACGGCTCCGCTTTATTTTTGCCCTGTTTGGTACGTTTTCTATCCAATAGCTTGGAAACACTGAACTAAAGAAATCGGGGTTTTGAAATCTATACCCATGTGCAATCTTTCGGTGTTGTAATATTCCAGATA
>LCKI01000032.1 GCA_001001345.1 Parcubacteria group bacterium GW2011_GWC1_45_14
ATCAGGACGGAGTTGGCGGAAATATTGAAAATCGCGGAGATCGACAGCACCAACATGAGCTTTTTCTGAAGATTGCCGGCAATAAGGATGTTGTTGAAAAAGTTTCCGAAAAATATGAAAGCCAGGGCGAAAATAAGAATACGAAGAACGCCGGCCGATTCCGCAAAATCGGATCCTGCTATAAGCCCGATTACTTGATCCGAGAGGAAAAGGGTTCCAATGACCAAAGGAACGATAAGAAGGACGAAAACTTTGAATGTTTCATTGGATACGTATTCGAATCTTTTCCTGTCGGTAAAGATATTGCGGGCCATGAGAGGGAGGACCAACCCGATTATCATTGCCGGAAAAAAAGTGAAATTCTCGATGACCTTGTAAGCCGCATTGTAAATACCGACTTGGGAGCTGTCTTTCAAAATGGAAAGAAGGATCGTGTCCAGCTTGAAATATAGGAACGTTACGATCACAGAAATCCCCATAGGCAGGGATTCTTCAAGGAATTTTCTCCAATATTTGAAGTCGAAACGGAGCTTTATGGATACGTATTTTCGGACCAGCACCAGGACAAAAACCAAGTTGAATATCATGTAAAAAAGGAGGGAGAAGAGGATGGCTATGAATCCGAGGTCTTTTTGCACTGCTATCACTATGGTTCCCACCTGGATGATTTTTCCCAAAAATTCGACGACAGCGACCTTGTCCATGGCGATGTTTTTTTGGAAGACCCCATTTAGGACAGAGTAAGTGGAGGAAAAGACGAAGGCAAAAGCAGCCAGAACTATACCCAGTTTCACTTCGAAAGAATAGGGGAGAAAATATGCGATCAAGGGAGACAAAAGAAGAACCCCTAATGAGGCGCAGATTCTCAGAGCCAAAACGTTTCCTATGATTTTTTCCTCATCGGCCCCTTCCCTGGAAATGTTGCGGGTCGTTATGGAATAAAGACCGAGGTCCGCGATTGCCATAGTTTTTTATTTGTGTGGTCAATTATTGAAACGTGAAAACCTTATTTTTTAGACAGGGCTAAAAAAATAAGTCGTTTGATTCGATACAAATGCCGAGTCGATTCGTTACTCGGCCCTGCTAGATGGAATCAGCCGGCTTGACGACTATCTTCCTGCCCTCTCCCTCCCCGATGCTTTCAGTCGTTATCCTTTCATCCTTGGATAGCTCCAGATGGACGATTCTTCTTTCGTAATTGGACATAGGCTTCATGACCACGGCCCTTTTCTCGGCGACAGCTTGTTGGGCGGCCTCTTTCGCGAGCTCCACGATGGATTCATTTTTCTGTTTTCTGTAAGAATTGACGTCTATGATGAACTTGGTTTTTTCAGCAGTCCTTTTTCTGACCAAAAGGCGCGCGATATGCTGAACGGCCTGAAGGTTCACTCCGTATTGGCCGATAAGGAAATTGGAATCGTCCTTGGTTAATATATTGCAAATGATACCATCCTGCTCCTCCTCTGAAGAATCGTCTATTTCTACCGTGGAATCAAAGCCCATTTTTGAAAGAAGTTCTTCTAGGGTATTTTTGATGACCTTGTTTTGTTCGTTCATAATGGTTTATTTATGCGAAATATTAATTAGTCTGAGTGGTCCCGTTTTCTTTTTTCTGGATATAAATCTGTTGCGCAAGCATGAAAAGTGTGGAAGTCAGCCAATACAGTGAAAGGCCTGCGGCAAATTTTATACCGATGACCAAGGTCAAAATCGGTCCAAGGAAAAGCATTTGCTTGCTCATCATCTGGGCGATGTCCGGTTGTTGGTCCTCCTCTTAGTTCGGAAGGATTGACCGTGAGACCGGCGTCTGAGATGTTTATCAAAATCCTATAGATGGCTATAAGGAAAATAAGCTGGATGATAAGAGGGAGGCATCCCGAGAAAGGATTGGTTTTATGCTCCTTATAGAGCTCCATGAGCTCTTTGGCTTGCTGCTCCTTGTTGCCCTTGGTTTTTTTCTGAACCTCTTTTATTTTCGGCTGGAGTTCCTGGAGTTTTTTTTGTGACTCAATCTGTTTTTTGTATATTGGAACCAACAGGAAGCGCAAAAGAAGCGTGATTGCTATAATGGCTATTCCGAAATCGGCGCCGGGGATGACGTTATATAAAAAGATCAGGGTGTTATAAAGGGGTTGATATATGAAGGTGTGGAAAAGTGCTCCCATTTTTATTTTTTTAGTAAGTTATTCCTTTCAAAAATTGTGTGCAACGCCCCTGAGACAGCTTGCGGGTTCACTTGTTGCCCCGGCAAAGGCTTTCGGATGCTTATCACCAAATCGAATCCGGGAACCGCTTTTTCCAAAAAAGGCGCAACCGCAGCCCTGAGCATTCTTTTCGCGTTGTTTCTGTCCACAGCTCGCTTGGAGTAGTTTTTTCCTACCACGAAACCGAACCTGCTGATTTCTCGTCCGTTCCCGGCAATCTTTAATGTTACCGGGCCGGAAGAAAAAAATTTACCCCTAAGGTATACGTCCTGGAAATCATCCTTATCTTTTAGGCGTCTTTCTTTGGGGAGCATCGCAAGTATCCGTTAGGGTTATTAGACTGAAAGCTTCTTTCGTCCCTTCTGTCTTCTTTTTTTGATCACAGCGCTTCCTGTGGAAGTGCTCATTCTCTTGAGAAAACCGTGTCTCTTCTGTCTCTTTCCTTTTTTCGGCTGATATGTCCTTTTCATATGTATTTGAAAAACTTAGTTAATTACGATTTCAGCTAAATAAAGTTTACCAGCAAGGCGGAAAAAGTCAATGTTTTTATAGGAGAAAAAGCCAAAAACGGGGATGCAGCTCCCCAGATGGTTGTCGGTTTCGATCAGGAAGTGGAAAGCTGGAGTGGGAGAAGTAAACCTGGATTTGTGCACAGGTTGTCAACACCCTTATCAACTGACGCTCCTGGTGTGGATAACTTGACCGTGATATAATTTTCTGTGCATAATAAAGAGTAGAATACTATGAAAAACGAAGAGCTTTGGCAAGCAGCCCTCGGAGAAATAGAACTTTCTATTTCGAAGGCGAATTTTATAACCTGGTTCAAGAACACATCCATCATCTCCAATGAGGACGGACGTGTTGTTATCGGTGTTCCGAACGGTTTTGCCAAGGAGTGGCTTGAAAATAAATATAATACTTACATATACAGGGCTTTGCGCAATTTTCAGGATAATATTAAGGAAATAAGCTGTGTCATATATAGCCCCGAGCAGAACGCCCAGACTGAAAAAAGCGCATCTGAACCAACTTCGAGTCCTGTCCAACAGGCAAGGAGGGAGAATATGGGACATGAAACGGTCGCGAACCCCGCTTCCTTAAATGAAAACGTCCAGCAGAGTTTCAATTACGGGCAGGAATCCAATATAAATCCGCGTTATACTTTTGAAAACTTCATTGTCGGCGAAAACAACGAGTTGGCCAGGGCTGCTTGCTATGCCGTTTCGCAAAACCTTGGCAGGATTTATAACCCACTGTTTATTTATGGGGGAGTGGGGCTTGGAAAGACGCATCTTTTGCAGTCGATCGGCAATGAAATACTTAAAAAAGACCGAAATAAAAGGATAAAGTATATAACTTCGGAGCGCTTTGCCAATGAACTCATAGACTCCATCAGGAATCAAACAATCAATGATTTCAAGGCCAGTTATCAGAAAATAGACCTCCTGATTATAGATGATATCCAGTTTTTGGCTGGCAAGGAGAAGACACAGAATGAATTTTTCCATATCTTCAACGCCCTTTATCAGATAAACAAGCAAATAGTCCTAAGCAGTGACAGGCCGCCTAAAGCCATCGCAACCCTCGAGGAGAGGTTGCGCTCACGTTTTGAAGGTGGGATGATTGCCGATGTCAGCAAGCCCGATTTGGAAACCAGAACCGCCATTCTCAAAGCTAAATTGGCTGAAAAAAGCTTTTATTTGGAGGAGGATGCCATAAAATTCATAGCTGAACATGTAAAAAGCAATATCAGGGAGTTGGAGGGGTCGCTTAATCGCATTATTGCGGCGTGCGAATTCAACAAGAAAGCGCCAACCTTGGAACTGGTACAACAAGCCCTCTCCGAGCTTATTTCTAGCGGAAAAAAGAAAGGCATACAGCATAACCATATCATAGAGGCGGTATCCCAGCTTTTTGGAATAGATAAAAAAGACCTTATAAACAAGGGAAGAAAGAAGGAAATTTCCAGGGCCAGGCAAATAGCTATGTATCTGATGCGCAAGGAGCTCAACGCTTCATACCCTGGAATAGGGGATTTGTTCGGAGGAAGGGATCACACGACAGCTTTGCATGCTTATGAGAAGATAAGCAGAGAACTGGAAACTGATGAGAAGCTGAAGGAAGACATAGCCATTCTCAAGGAAAAGATATATATAATATAGGTGGATAATGTGTGGACAAGTTGGTTAGTTGTACGCATATGGCTTCAATAAGCCATTTATCATGTTAACAACTTTTACTCCTAAATCTGAAAGTGAGCCTTAGTGGCTATTGATAGAAAGAAAAAGCCAGGTGTCCCGATTAAATATTTTTGGCACAAACATATGAAAGTGATCTGTACGCAAGAAAATTTCAAAAAGGCTATTTATAGCACGGAAAGGGTAGTTGGAAAGCAGATAACCCTGCCTATTTTGGAAAATATCCTCTTGGAAACTGAGGGCGGCATGTTGAAGATATCAGCTACTAACCTGGAAATAGGGGTTTTTCTGAAAGTCGGCGCCAAAGTCGAAAAGGAAGGGAAAATAACAGTTCCAGCTAAGCTACTTAGCAGTTTCGTGAATAATTTGCCCGGAGACAGTACGGTTTCTTTAGTGGTGGAGAACCAAGCACTCAAGGTTTCCAGCGGAAGCGTGGAGGCTACGGTGAAAGGGCTTTTGGCCCAGGATTTTCCGATTATTCCGGAGATGGAGGGATCATTCCTATTCTCCCTGCCAGCCCAGGAAGTCAAGGAAGCCATCTCAAGGCTCATATCTTGCGCCTCATTGGACACTTCAAGACCGGAGCTCTCCGGAATAAACATGTTGCTTTTCGACAACGACATCCATATGGCCGCGACCGACAGTTTTAGATTGGCGGAATCCATAGTTCCAATGAAAAAGGAGAACAGTGAGGAATATAAATTGTTTGTGGAGAAGAATAATTCATTGATTATTCCCGCTAACACGTTGTCTGAAGTTTTGCGCGTCATAAATCCTGACACGAAGGAAATCAAGGTTTCCATCGAGGAGAGCCAGATATTTTTCCAGGTTGATAATGTGAGGATCGTATCCAGATTGATTAATGGGAAATATCCGGAATATAAACAGATCATACCTAAACAATTCGCAACTAAGACCATTCTTTTAAAAGAAGAGCTTCTTAGAGCCGTTAAGATCGCGGGTATTTTTGCGAAAAACAAAGCCGGCGAAGTGAAATTCGAAATAGACCCTGCGGTCTCAGAAGCAAGGGTGTATTCCAAGGCGGAAGAGGTCGGGGAAAATAAGACGGTTTTGCAATCGGAAATAACCGGACCAAAACAGGAAATCATTTTCAATCCGCGCTATATCGTCGACGGGGTGCAGACCATTTCAACCAATAAGGTCGCCCTGCTGATGAATGACAGCTCTTCTCCGGCGGTTCTGCGCATGGTTGAGGGAAAAAACAATGAGGAGGTAAAAAACTACACCTATATAATCATGCCGATAAAGAGCTAGAGTCGCGTTATGAAAAAAATAGGTTATTTTTTGCAGAAGAAGGAATTGGTTAAAAAAGCCCCCCTTGATGATAAAAGCGTTTTTTATATTTT